>CBDTVL010000057.1:0-17241 GCA_965363755.1 uncultured Sulfitobacter sp. | reverse complement strand
CAAACATGTCCCGCAACTTTGCGGCAGCAATATCATATGCATTTTCGTCAACCCATGTACTACGCGGATCCAGCAAGCGATCAGTGACACCTGAAACTGATACTGGCACTTCAAAGCCTAAGTTCTCGTCCTTGCGAAAGGTACCACTGTTGAGCGACCCATCAAGCGCCGCAGTCAGGAGTGCTCGCGTTTCTTGGATCGGCATGCGTTCACCGTTGCCAAATGCGCCGCCTGTCCAACCAGAATTGACGAGCCAGCATCGAGCATTACTTTCGGAGATCTTCTTACGTAATAGATTGCCATATACCTCTGGGCGGCGCGGCATAAAGGGGGCACCAAAACAGGTGGAAAAGGTTGGTTGGGGCTTTGTGACACCCGACTCGGTCCCAGCGCCTTTTGAGGTAAAGTCAGATAGGAAGTGGTACATAGCTTGCGCCGGCGTGAGCCTGGCGATTGGCGGCAACACTCCGTAGGCATCACATGTTAGCATAATGATGTTTTTCGGAAAGCCTCCGATCCCGCTTTTTGAAGCATTGGAAATGACACCAAGCGGATAAGCGCAACGCATATTTGAAGAGACGCTATCATCTTCAAAATCAAGCTCCATTGTATAAGGATCGTGGACCATATTTTCGATTGCAGTGCCAAATTTCGACGTTGTTGCATAGATCTCTGGCTCGGCCTCTTTGCTCAGATGGATTGTCTTAGCATGACATCCACCTTCGAAGTTGAAGACACATCTTAACACGATGTCCAATTTTCCCGGACCACTTCAAAGCAATGTCCCACCTTGGCCTAACTCGCCTTCCCCGCGCACAAGCGCCGCTTGAATAAGGGCTGGTTCAAGAAGGTTGTAGTGTATGTTCCGAACGCCAGTAATACCTTGGCTTTCGATCGATTTCTGAGGATTGAAGCGGCCGATGTCCATAGTGTCTTGTCCTTGACGCTTCTGCTCTTAAGTGAGATGTCGGAATCTGCTGATCAGCGAACTATTTCATCGCCACTATGAGCCGACGCAATGCGCCGGTTGGCGGACATAGCGAAGACCCGTTTTGCATATTGGCGTGTATGTGGAAAATCATACGGTGCCCCACACACCGATCGTGAATTTCTTCTCATATTCATTGTTCAATTTCGTCATCCCCTGCTCGCCTTTTTCCTTGGTGGGTTCTGAACTACCGACAACTGCTGCGCGATTTACGGCTTCAAGGTTGTTGTTTCTGAGGAACCCTTCGGTTTCGAAAATACACTCTCCGTCACGAAACTGTGCCTGCAATTTCAGAGACACCGGGTCGACAAATTTAATGCTCAAATTTTTTTCTACAAAGGTCTTAAGTAAGTCGTCTTCTTTTTCGGGCGCCTCAAGGTAGACGTCCTCGGGCCGCGTCGCCTCTACATTAACTCTTTTGTAGCTGTTCAATCGGCGCATACAATCGGGATCCAATATGGTGATTTCGCCGTTCCAGCCGAATGCAACCGTATTAGGGCGGTCACCGTGGGGAACGTCGTTATCCAGAAACTCGAAATGGACCTTCTGTTTCTTCTTGTTCACCCATCTCAGGAACAACTGCGGCATCCCGGTATACGCTTCGATATTATGGTACAAAAGATCGTCAACCGCTTTGAAACGACCTGTCGTTTGTCCCCGTTTCCAGGCCCTCTCTACTGTCTCGGTCGGTGGCGTGATGATAAAAAACATAAAAACAGTGTGGCCAAACCGACTGAGCAATCGACTCCCGATCTTTTCAGGGCTCGATGACTCAAAACTATCAAACCGAAACCTGTCGATCAGCAGATGTGGCATTTCCCCACGCGCGGCCTTTTCCGCCATGTAGCCGTCGAGTTTTTTGTCGATGATCTCCAATTCTTGACCCGTCAGCATAGCCGCGTATTTGAATTGTTCCCCAAGACTGTCGTAGTCGAGCATGTACTTGCGCCAATAGTCGGGGCTAACCAGCGCAAAATCCTCCCATTGGACGCCCAAACTAGATGCAAGTTCGCGCTGCAGCGGTCGGATTGTACTTTTCCCGGCGGCGGATGCACCTTTGACGTTCATCACAAAGGGTTCCGTCTGATAGGGTAGCAACCTGTATCCCTCCGACTTAGCAGCTTCGCGGATGATAGGATCTATCATGTCGCCGATGCAGCGACTTCCATAGGAATTACAAACCAAAATTGAGGCCAACCGGACGACGACGTCTTTATCCGCCAGCAAACGGCCTCGCTGCCCAACGATCCCACCGACGATGGCACGCAGACCCTTCAGGCAGGCGAGATCAACCGGGCCATCGACCTCACTCATTTCATCCTGCCACTGCGCAAGCGCGAGCAGTTCAGATGGTTTCTCTTCTACGTGAACGGCGGGCTTTCGCCCCATTAGCCTGCCAATGAAAGATGGCTTTGTGTCTGCGGCGAATGTAGGTTTCCTACCATAAATATCGCTCTCGAGGCGCGCGCGAAGTATTTTGGTAACTTCTGTTTGGAGCGCCGAGAACTCCGTTTCCAGCTCTTGCATTTTTGGCTGAACATGATTGGTCAGTATCCTGTCTGCCATGCTGCGCAGGTTCAGGCCCAGTTCCTCATAATTCGGGCCATCAGGCACGTACAAATCTGCAGTGACGCGGATCAGAACTTCGTGCAGTGCCAACCGACTGACCCTGAAGGCTGTCATGTCCTGAGTCTTTAGCCCGCAAAAATGGGCCGCCTCTTGTGCCGTCGGATAATCGGTGTCCGAATTTTCCGGGTCGTAGAGCGTGACGCGGTGCAAGAGGTCAACCGGGATTTCAGAGTTAAGCCCGGGGTTCCATGCATCGAAATCTGGCTCTGGATCGGACATGATTTTCCAATTCTTGCAGGATCGGCGAATGTGGATTGTTAATGAGGTCACCCGGGTTATCCGGCCAATCCCACAAATTCATCTTATCTGCATTTTGTCTGGCAGTGCGCGTGGATCAGGTGTCAGTGGTTTGCGGTCCGCGAAATTTGTCACGTATAACTTTGAACAAGGGTAGCAGGATCAGGATGACAGCGATGATTGTGATCGGTCCGGCAATCGGACGGTTCAGAAAGATCATCGGATCACCTGAAGATATCAACAGCGATTGGCGCAGCGTCGGCTCTGCGATGGGTCCAAGCACGATGGCAAGAACCGCCGGGGCAAGGGGGTAGTCAAACTTTCGCAGGAAAAACGCACCCAGACCAAAGGCCAGCATCAGCCACACGTCGTGCATGTCTCTGGTTGCCGCGTATCCACCGACAATAGACAATACGAAAATCATCGGTGCCAGGATGGTGAAGGGCATCCGCAACATCCAGATAAACAGCGGAATGAACGACAGGTTCACCACCAAGGCAAAGAAATTTGAGACATAGAACGACCCGATCAGGCCCCACACGAACTCGGGCTGATCCGTAAACAGCCGCGGTCCCGGCGTCAGCCCCCAAATCACCATACCACCAAGCAGAATTGCCGTAGTTGGCGACCCCGGAATACCCAGCGTAAGCATGGGCAACATCGACCCGGTGGATGCAGAGTTATTGGCCGCTTCGGGTGCGGCTATGCCATCAGGATTGCCTTTGCCGTAGGAATCCGGATCTTTCGACGTAAGCTTGGCCACACCATATGACATCAAAGAGCCCGGCGTTGCGCCCGCGGCCGGAAGAATGCCAACAAAGAACCCCAGAAAAGAGCCAATCGCTGTGCCCCTCCAGCCCTTCTGCAAGCATTCCTTGGCGTCAGATGCAACGCCTTTGAAGCTCATCTTTGCCTCTGTTGACGTGATTTTGCCGCGGGTGGTATCGATGGTCCAAAGCATCTCGCCAATGCCATAAACGCCGATAGCCAGCACAAGGAAGTTAATCCCGTGCAAGAAACCCGAAATATCAAAGAACACCAGTCTCGGCGCGCCTGAAATTAAGTCAAAACCGACAGACGCAAAAACCAGACCTAGGCATATTGACAGGATCGTCTTGGGAATGTCGTCCCCCCCCAGCCCGACAAAAGTTGCGAAAGCCAGTAGCATCAGCGCGAAGATTTCCGGAGCGCCGAAGCTGAGCGCAACCGAAGCCAGAAGCGGCGCGAACATGGTGAACAAGATGATAGAGACTGTGCCGCCAATAAAGGAGGCAATGGCGGCTGTAACCAGCGCAAGGCTGGCGCGCCCTTTCATCGCCAGTGGTCGGCCATCAAATGTGGTTGCCACGGCGGTAGATGCACCCGGTATGCCGAGCGTGATCGAGCTGATCGCGCCGCCGTACATGGCCCCGTAATAGATGGCTGCAAGGAATATGATCGCCGAAGCAGGCGGCACCAAAAAGGTAATGGGTAGCAAAATCGCCACCCCGTTCACTGACCCCAGTCCAGGCATCATGCCAATGAACAGACCCAACGTGACCCCTAAAATGATCAGCATCAGGTTGATCGGCTGCAGCGCGTCAAGCAGACCAGTTGAGAGAAGTCCCAGAATTTCCATGAATTTCGTCCCACTTCTTCGCCCGACTTGGGGCGTTCATAACCACTCGGTCAGTAAATGATGGTGTAAAGCCAGTTGTAGAACGGCTCTGTGAACTTCATCCCCTTAGGCATCGTCACACGCATAAGGCCCTCAAAGAAGAAAAAGAAAACTACCGGGGTGAGAACGGAGATTATCAGGGACAATCTGAGCGTATGCCGCCCCAGAAACCACAGGTAGTAAAACAAGAAAATCAGCATCGCACCGTACATCGAGATGATGCCCACAAGCGCGACGAAGGCAAAGATACCACCAAAAACCTGCAGCAGCATCTTGCGACCTTCTGCATCAAGGACAGGCTCGGAGGATTGGGAAGGCGGAGATGTCCGCCTTGCCGCGTTGTATGCAATCAGACCGGTACAAATCAGCATGATCGCCGAGAGCCAGAACGGCCACGCCCCGCCTCCCGGACCTTCACCGCTGATATAGCCGACTTTCAGCTCGGTACTTTTCCACATCATGTAGATGGATAGGACGGCCAAAACGCCTGCCGTAATAAACTCTCCACGTCGCATGTTGACCTCCCTAGGTACCTGCTTAAATCTCGGTTGGTTTGATTATTCGCCCATCGCGGCAAGCAGTGCCTTGTGGCTCTCAATCTGAACCTGCCAGTAGGCCTTTTGCTCGTCTGGGTTCATCCAGAGAGGTGAAAGGCTTTCCGACGCCATGTATCCCTGCCACTCTTCGGTGTCGTAGATGGTTTTGAAGAGATCCTGGTAGTACTCGGCCGCTTCTGCAGATTGACCAGGTGCTCCGACAACCGCACGTTGGTTGTAGTAACTGAAGTCAAACCCTTTTTCCTTTGCAGTTGGAACATCAGGAAATGCCGCCATCCGCTCGTCCGAGAATGACAACAGGGGGACAACGTCGCCCGACGCATAGAAACCTTTGGTTTCCGCAGGGTTGTTGACCGACGCCATGATCTGCTTACCCGCAAGATCTTTGGCAACGGCTCCACCACCGTCGTAAGGGATGTATTTGATGTCAACTCCAAAGGAGCCTTTCATAAAGGCTATCACGATCGAGTCTTCCTGACCTTTTCCCGTGCCACCCATGATATAATCATCGGATGCTTTCACAGCCTCAACCCATTCTTCGAATGTCGTGATGCCGCTGTCTTTGTGAACCCACAGAACAAACGGATCGACGCCCATCATCGCCACTGGTGTGAAAGTCGAAACGTCGATACCAAGATTCTCCTGACGCATCGGCGTCGTAAAGAACGAGTTCAGCGTCACAAGGATCGTGTGATCCGGATCAGAAGCCGTGTTCAACGCGATCAGTGCTTCTGCACCCGAACCGCCACCTTTGTTATTGGGAACAAGCGGGCGACTTGTCAGGCCCTTCTTTTCAGCAACCGATTGCAGGAAGCGCGCAATTTGGTCAGCGCCACCACCGGCACCGGCCATGATTACGAAATCAACTGGCTTGTTTGGTTCCCAAGCTTGGGCTGCTCCGGAGAGCGACATGAGACCGAGCGCTGCTACGCCGGCGACTCTGGATAGAAATTTAGATGTAGATGCCATTAATTGGTTCCTCCCATAGGCATTTAGTTAAATTGCGAGGTATGTCCTCGCGGTTCGTGAGATCCTTCTTTTGAGATCCCTGTCTCAGTTTTCGTTCCTCATCCCTGCGATCCTCAATGGTTAAGAAGCACCGGTAGTTTCGCAGTATCGACAATCGTCTGGGTATTTCCCCCAAAGATAGTTTCCCGCTCATGGCTGTCGCCATAGGCCCCCATAATCATTATGTCGGCGCCAAGCTCTGTGCTTGCGCGCAGCAGCTCGCTTCCAACGTTCTTGTTGGATGCAAAGAGCTGTACCTCTGCGGAGATGCCGTGCAGTCCTAGATAGGAAACGAGATCGTCGGTCGACGTCCCCGGCCCGGAATCTGAACCGTTACTCAGTACCCAGACAGTGTCAGCCGCGCGCAAAACGCTTTTGCACTGTGACAATGCGCGTGCCGCTTCTGAGCTTCCGTTCCAGGCAATCGCCACCGTGGCACCCATTATCTCTGGCGGGGTCGCGGTTGGTGGACACATCAAAACAGGTCGCCCGGAATGGAAAAGCGCCGCCTTTAACGTGTTGTGACCAAGGTTTCTGTCGCGATCAGGTTTGGCCACCACGATCATGTCGGCCAATCGACCGTGCTGCTTGATGACATCGACTTGCCGCCCAGCCTCTTCGATGAAGGATACTGTCGCCGTCTTGCCTATGTTGTCGCCCGAGGTGTCTAGTTTCAATTTGGTTGCAAGCGTTCCAAGCTCGTCGCGCAAGCCAGCTTCTTCCTGATCGGCAACCTTATGGGATTGTTCGATAATTTGTTTGCGCAAGAACTCTGGCAGGGGAACGCCAAACGGCATCAAATCTTCGGGCCGTGCGCGGCAATGCACGACCTCGATGTGGGCCTTGTAGCGATGCGCAAGAGCGGCCGCATGCGCAAGGACGCCATCGCCTTTGCCGTCACCCCTCACGGGAACCAGTATCTTGCGTATCACGTCAGTTCCTCCCTAGAACAAGCCGTCGATGAGGCCGTCCTCGTTGATGCAGATCGCTTCGGCTGATGGTACCCGTGGCAAGCCTGGCATGGTCATGATCTCTCCGCAAATCACCACGATGAAACCAGCGCCAGCCGACAGGCGTACCTCCCGGACCGGCAGGCTGAAACCCGTCGGCGCGCCGCGGCGGGTCGGGTCGGTCGTAAATGAGTATTGCGTCTTTGCCATGCAGACCGGCAGATTGCCGTATCCCTGATCTTCCCACTGTTTCAACTGGTCGCGGATTTTCTTGTCCGCCAACACTTCGTCGGCGCGGTAAATCCGCTTTGCGACGGTTTCGATTTTTTCGAACAACGGCATTTCGTCTGGATAAAGCGGCGCGAACTGGGCACTGCCCCCCTCAACGATTTCAACAACGCGGTTTGCAAGATCCTTGGTGCCGTCACTGCCCTTTGCCCAGTGTTGGCACAAGATCGCTTCGGAGCCTTGTGAAGACGCATAGGCTCTGATCGCTTCAACTTCGGCGTCAGTGTCGGTGACAAAGTGGTTGATCGCAACCACCACAGGCACGCCAAATTGCTTCAGGTTTTCAATGTGTCGACCAAGGTTTGAGCACCCGTTCTTGACGGCCTCAACGTTCTCTGCTCCCAGATCGGCCTTGCCGACCCCACCGTTCATTTTCATTGCCCGGACTGTTGCCACCAGCACCACGGCCTCGGGTGACAACCCTGCTTTGCGGCATTTGATGTTCATGAACTTCTCGGCACCAAGGTCCGCACCAAACCCGGCTTCGGTCACGACGTAATCAGCCAATTTCAACGCTGTTGTGGTTGCCACAACCGAGTTGCACCCGTGCGCGATGTTGGCGAAGGGTCCGCCATGTACAAAGGCCGGATTGTTCTCGAGAGTTTGCACGATGTTAGGTTGCATGGCTTGTTGCAACAGTACCGTCATGGCGCCGTCGGCCTTAATGTCGCGGGCATAAACTGGCGTGCGGTCACGGCGATACGCCACAATGATGTCGCCCAGTCGCTTTTCCAGATCGGCAAGATCGTTTGCCAGACACAGGATCGCCATAACCTCGGACGCTACGGTGATGTCAAAACCAGCTTCGCGCGGGAAACCGTTGGCAACGCCACCCAGATTGCACACGATCTGGCGAAGAGCACGGTCGTTCATGTCCAACACACGCCGATAGACGACGCGACGGATATCAATATCCAGTTCGTTGCCCCAATAGATATGGTTGTCCAGCATCGCGGCAAGCAAGTTATGCGCAGATGTGATTGCGTGGAAATCGCCTGTAAAGTGCAGGTTCATTTCTTCCATCGGAATGACCTGTGCGTACCCTCCGCCAGCGGCGCCGCCCTTCATGCCAAAACATGGGCCCAATGAAGCCTCGCGGATACAGACGGCGGCCTTTTTGCCGATTGCATTCAGCCCATCCCCCAGACCCACAGTTGTCGTTGTCTTGCCCTCACCCGCAGGTGTCGGATTGATCGCAGTCACGAGGATCAGGTGGCCGTCCTTGTTCCCCGCCAGAGATTTGATGAACTCTTCTGAAACCTTCGCCTTGTCATGGCCAAACGGCAGCAAATGCTCTGTAGGTATGCCAAGTTTGGCGCCAATCTCTTGGATCGGCTTTTTGTTGGCGGCGCGGGCAATTTCGATATCAGACATGTTTTTGACCTATCAGTTTGTGTCGTTTCAGGTGCCGAGCAAGTCGCCGACGGAAAGGCCAGCTGATGCCGCCCATTCAGACGCCGTAACCTTGCCATCTCCGGCAGGGCGTACCCGTTTGATAAGAATGCGACCACCAATGCACTGGACGGTTACACCCTCGTCATTGATGTCAATAATTTTACTGGAAACTCCGTCGCCCAGTACGCGCGCAGAGTCGTAAACCTGCACTTCTGCGCCATCTAAAGTAGTCCATGCGCCCGGTGCCGGATTTGTTCCCCGGATTAGATTGTAGACCTGTCCAACAGGTTTGTTCCAATCGATCCGCGCGTGTTTCTTGATGCAGCGGCGCTCATATGTTGCCTCTGCCTCATCAGGTACGATGTGCGGAGGATTGCCAGCACGAAAGAGGTCGCACACCTGTAAGACTGAGTCGACGGCGGGGGGGTAGATCTTTTTGAAATAGAGATCGATCACCGTGTCATCTGCGCCAATCGGGCATTCCCATTGCAAAAGGCTGTCACCCTCATCCAGCCCGTCAGATGGATAGAACCAGCTGAAACCCGATTTGGTGGCCCCCATGATAATGGGCCAGTTGACGGCGCTTGGCCCGCGATGCAGCGGCAAAAGCGATGGATGGAAACAAATTGACCCATGGGTCGGCGTGTCGCGCGCCGCCTCTGGAACGAAGACGTTGACGAAGGCCATGACCATCAGATCGGCTTTGATCGCGGACAGCGTATCCAGCGTTTCCTGATCATTGAAATTCGCCGGCTGATGAACCGGCAGTCCCTTTTCAAGCGCAAACTCCTTAACAGGATCCACAGGCTTGCCTTCGCGATCAGGTTCGCAATAGACCGCGACAACTTCGTCGCGACCCTCTTCCAGAAGTTTGACAAGGGCATCTTTGCCGAAGGCCTGCTGGCCCATAACGATCAGGCGCATCTTATTGCTCATTGGGCCGCTACCTTGACGGTACCGACCGCGCCAGAGTCCACCACGCGGGCAAGATCCTCGCCAGAATAACCAAGTACGTCAGACAGAATTTCAGTTGTATGCTCACCCAGCAGCGGTGACCGGGTCACCTCAACCGGGCTGTCGCTTAGCTTGATTGGGCATCCGACACTGGTGTAACGCCCGCGCTCAGGGTGATCGATATCAACAATTGTACCCGTGGCACGCAGGCCTTCATCATCCATGATCTCTTTGGTCGACAGAATTGGGCCAACTGGAATATCGTGCGGGTTACAGATGTCCATGACTTCGAATTTCGTCTTGGTCATAGTCCATTCTTCGACAGCACCGAAGATTTCATTGAGCTTGCCCAACCGCTCTGGCGGTGTCGCATAACCCGGTGCGTCTTTCCACTCTGGCTTGCCGATCACATCGCAAACCTTACCCCAAACGGCGGCCTGCGTGATGAAATAGGTGTAGGCGTTGGGATCAGTTTCCCAGCCTTTGCATTTGAGGATACGGCCCGGTTGGCCACCCCCTGAATCGTTGCCTGCGCGCGGCGTCGCCTCACCAAAAGGCACGCCCTCACCAAACTGGGAATACTCGTTCAGCGGACCTTTCTCGAGACGCTGCTGATCGCGCAATTTGACACGGCAAAGGTTAAGGACGCCGTCCTGCATCGCCGTCGTAACTTTCTGGCCGCGCCCACTTTTTTCCCGCTGGAAAAGTGCCGCCACTATCCCAAGACAAAGATGCAGCCCGGTTCCACTGTCGCCGATCTGTGCGCCCGTCACCAAAGGCGGTCCGTCACGAAAGCCAGTGGTCGAGGCGGAGCCGCCCGCACATTGCGCGACGTTCTCGTAAACCTTGCAATCCTCATATTTTCCCGGTCCAAAGCCTTTGATCGAGGCGAGGATCATACGGGGGTTGATCTCTTGCACCCGTTCCCAGGAAAAGCCCATCCGGTCCAGCGCGCCGGGCGCAAAGTTCTCGACCATCACGTCACATTCCTCGATCAGTCGGGTCAGCACCTCTTTGCCGGTCTCATTCTTTGAATTCAGCTCGATTGAGCGTTTGTTGTGATTGAGCATTGTGAAATAGAGGCTGTCCGCACCCGGCACATCGACGAGCTGTTTGCGTGTCGCATCGCCTACGCCCGGCCGTTCGACCTTGATCACATCCGCCCCAAACCACCCCAAAAGCTGGGTGCAGGTTGGCCCCGACTGAACATGAGTGAAATCGAGGATTTTAACGCCTTCAAGAGCTTTCATCGCAGAATACCTTCAGAATTAAGTCTGTGTTTGCGGGCCCAGTTACTTTTTGGTGACCACGCTTTGAGGGTTGAGATTGCCGATACGGCCACTTTCGGTGCCTGCCAGTGGATCGATCACCGCGTTGATGAGCGTTGGCTTGCCGCTGTCCATGGCTTCGTTCACAGCGCGTGCCAGATCGTCGGGGGTGGTCGCATTCACGCCCACACCACCAAAGGCCTGCATCATCATGTCGTAGCGCGCGCCCGGCACAAAAACCGTCGGTGCCGGGTCTGCGTCTCCGGTCGGGTTTACGTCGGTTCCGCGGTAGATACCGTTGTTGTTAAACACGACCACACAAACCGGCAGATTGTAGCGACAGATTGTCTCTACTTCCATTCCAGAGAAGCCAAAGGCGCTATCACCCTCGACCGCTAAAACTGGATGACCGGTCTCAACTGCAGCAGCTATTGCAGTCCCCATACCAATACCCATGACGCCCCATGTTCCGACATCAAGCCGTTTGCGCGGTTTTGACATGTCGATCACCGAGCGTGCGAAGTCGAGCGTGTTGGCACCTTCGTTCACCAAAATCGCGTCTGGGCGTTCTTTGATGATGGTTTTCAACCGACCAAGTGCGCCGTGGTAATCCATTGGCGAATTGTTGTTCATCAGACGCGGCGCCATTTTGGCGACGTTTCCTTCAACCTTTGCTCGAATCACGCCGGTCCAGTCCTCCGAGGGCTTTTTCCAGTTGTTGCCCATACCCGCCAAGAGAGCAGAAACAACGGACCCAATATCGCCGACTAAAGGCGCCGCAATTTCGACGTTGCTGTCCATTTCCCTTGGCTCAATATCAATCTGCACAAACTTCTTCGGCTCAGTGCCCCATTGTTTGCCTTTGCCGTGGCTCAGCAACCAATTCAGCCGCGCGCCGATCATCACAACGACGTCCGACTCTTTCAGCGCGAGTGATCGCGCCGCTCCTGCTGACAGCGGGTGTGTATCAGGCAACAGGCCCTTTGCCATGCTCATCGGCAGATAAGGTATGCCGCTTGTTTCAACAAATGATCGGATGTCGTCGTCCGCCTGCGCATAGGCCGCACCCTTGCCCAAGATAATCAGCGGTTTTTTGGCGCCCTTGATCACATCCAGCGCACGCGCCACTGCATCGGGGGCCGGTATTTGTGCCGGGGCGGGATCGATCACTTTGACCAGCGACTTTGCACCGGCTTCTGCATCCATGACCTGACCGAACAGTTTGGCCGGCAGATCAAGATAAACACCACCCGGACGTCCCGACACCGCTGCACGAATGGCCCGAGCGATGCCAATTCCGATGTCCTCAGCATGAAGAATACGGAACGCCGCCTTGCACATGGTTTTTGCAACCGCGAGCTGGTCCATTTCTTCATAGTCGCCCTGCTGCAGATCGACGATCTCGCGCTCGGACGAGCCCGAAATCAAAATCATCGGCCAACAGTTCGTCGTTGCATGCGCCAGCGCAGTCAGGCCGTTCAAAAAGCCCGGGGCAGAAACTGTCAGGCAAATGCCCGGCTTCTTTGTGAGGTACCCGGCAATCGCCGCTGCATTACCCGCATTCTGCTCATGGCGGAACGACAGAACCCGCATCCCCTCGGCCTGCGCCATACGGCCAAAATCGGTGATCGGAATGCCCGGAACGCCATAAATCGTGTTCAGATCATTCAACTTCAGAGCGTCGATAATCAGGTGAAAGCCATCCGTCAGATCACCTGATGCGGCTTCATCGGTCGTTGCATCCATGGTCTGCGCTGTGTCGGATAGGGTCATTTGCGTCCTCGTGATATTTGTTAAGTCTTAGCCAGTTGCATTTCTTGACGAGCCAATTGTCTCTAATCTGGTCCAGGTCTTGCTAATATGATCGTGCAAACGCATTGTGTGTTCTCGCACGCGACGCGCGGCTAGATCAGCATCGCGCGCCAGCAATGCCTCGATGATCTCCATGTGATCGACCACCGACTTGCGGGCACGATCACTTTCACCCATTGCGCGCCGACGGATGGCTTGCATATGGATGAACAATCCCTCAGCAGTTGCACCTAGCAGCGCACAGCCAGAGAGTTCGAGAATCATCTGGTGAAACTTAATGTTTGCGTCTGAATACTCTTCAATGTCCGCCCTCACGGCATCACTACTGTGCTTCATCGCAAATTTTCGCAGCGCTGCCAGATCAGCGTCAGTCGCGTTTTCCGTGGCAAGACGGGCCGCCATGCTTTCAAGCGCCGCCCACGTCACGACCATTTCCAGAATTTCATGTCGGGTTTTTCGACGAACAAAAACGCCTTTGCGCGGGACGATCTGAACCAGATCTTCTTGCGCCAGACGCGCCAGCGCCTCGCGGATTGGAGTGCGCGAAATACCAAGCTTTTCAGCCAGCTTTCGCTCATCCAAGCGCAGGTCCACATCCGGACCATAAATATCCATGTCGAGAATTGCTGCTCGCAGCACGGTGAAGGTGTGATCCTTCAACGTAAAGCTCTCAGCTATCGGCGTAAGCTTGTCGCCAATCGACATCTAGAATTCTCCCCGACGCTCCCCGGCGCCCACGCATCCGATGCACATGTAGAGATCGGTATGTGGTATACATTACACCCAACACACTGCCAGTCAAACAGTATTTTTGCCGGTTTTCCTCATAAAGTCGTTGACTTTTGCGTCTGTGGTATACCACATACCTAAATAATTATCACATCGGGAGAGCGCAGAGTTGCTGATCAGAGCGCACGATTCGGCACTGGTTGTCATCGACATGCAGGAACGTCTGGTTCCGGCTATGATGGCCCCTGCGCGCACGATTAAAAACACGCGTCTGCTTTTACAGGCCGCTGGGAAAACGGATGTCCCCGCCCTGCTGACTGAACAATACCCAAAGGGACTCGGATCCACGATTCCCGAGATTAAAAAAGCTGCGGGCGCAGCTGAGGTTCTACCAAAGATGCACTTCTCTTGCATGGAAGACCCGGACTTTGCCAAGGCGTTCAATTCGCTGGATCGCAGGCAAGCGATTCTAACGGGCATGGAGGCGCATATTTGCGTCGTTCAAACCGCAGCAAGCCTTGTCGAAGAAGGGTATGAAGTCTTTGTTGTGTCAGATGCAACCGCATCGCGAACACTGGAAAGCGAAAATGCCTGCCTTGCGCGCTTGAATGCCGCAGGTGTCAGCATCGTAACCACCGAGATGGTCATATTTGAATGGTTAGGGCAAGCTGGCACAGTTGCATTCAAAGAAATGCTGCCGCTAATCAAGTGACAACCACTACAGGGAGAGATTGATGAATATCCACGAACATCAGGCCAAAGAGGTTCTTAAGACCTTTGGTGCCCCCGTCGCCAAAGGCGTCGCAATTACCAGTCTCGATGAAATCGAGGCCGCCGTTGGCGCATTGCCGGGTCCAGTCTGGGTCGTAAAAAGCCAGATTCACGCTGGTGGACGCGGAAAAGGCAAGTTCAAAGAGCTTGACGAAGACGCGAAGGGTGGCGTTCGCGTGTCGTTCTCTGCCGAGGAAGCATTGGCCAATGCGCGCGAAATGCTGGGAAAAACACTTGTCACCAAGCAGACCGGTCCAGCGGGCAAACAAGTGAACCGGCTATTTATCGAAGACGGCGCCGACATCGACCGCGAGCTCTACCTCTCGATCCTTGTTGACCGTGAAACAGGCAAAGTCTCGTTTGTGGCGTCAACAGAAGGCGGCATGGATATCGAAACTGTCGCTGAAGAAACCCCAGACAAGATCCATACCATCGGAATCACCCATTCCACCGGTGTGACAGATGCGGATGCCGAAAAGCTGGCGGACGCCTTTGAGTTGACGGGCGGCGCCCGTGATCAGGGTAAAAAATTGTTCGCGATGCTTTACGAAGCGTTCACCAGCAAGGATATGAGCTTGCTTGAGATCAACCCGCTGATTGTTACCAAGTCCAACGACGTTCAGGTGCTTGATGCAAAAGTCTCTTTTGATGGCAATGCACTCTTCCGTCATCCTGAGCTTATGGTTTACCGCGATGAGACTGAAGAAGACGCCAAGGAACTTGAGGCCTCAAAATACGACCTCGCTTATATCGCGCTGGATGGCGAAATCGGCTGCATGGTCAACGGTGCCGGACTGGCAATGGCCACTATGGACATTATCAAGCTTTACGGTGCCGAACCTGCGAACTTTCTCGACGTTGGCGGCGGTGCGACAACTGAAAAAGTGACTGCAGCGTTCAAAATCATCACCTCTGATCCGAACGTCAAAGGAATATTGGTTAACATCTTTGGTGGCATTATGCGGTGCGACGTGATTGCGCAGGGCGTTGTGCAGGCCGTCAAAGACGTTGGGCTGCAAGTACCTTTGGTTGTCCGCCTAGAGGGTACCAAAGTCGAAGAAGGCAAAGCCATCATCAATGAAAGCGGCCTGAACGTAATTGCCGCAGACGATCTGGACGACGCAGCCCAGAAAATCGTCAAAGCCGTCAAAGGGTAAGCACATGTCAATTCTCATCAACAAAGACACCAAAATCATCGTGCAGGGCCTGACCGGCAAAACCGGGACATTTCACACTGAACAAGCGCTGGCCTATCACGGCACAAAGATGGTTGCCGGCACCCATCCCAAAAAGGGAGGAACAGACTGGACTAGCGCAAGTGGTGAATCCCTGCCGATCTACACCAGCGTTGCCGAAGCCAAAGCGGCAACCGGTGCCACAGCCAGTGTTATTTATGTCCCGCCTGCTGGCGCCGCCGCAGCCATTGAAGAAGCCATCGATGCCGGCATCGATCTGATCACATGCATTACCGAAGGTGTACCAGTTCAGGACATGGTGCGCGTGAAAGAAAAACTTGAGACCTCCCCGAGCCGTTTGATCGGCCCCAACTGCCCCGGCTTGATGACGCCTGACGAATGTAAGATCGGCATCATGCCGGGGGCCATTTTCAAGAAGGGGTCCGTCGGCGTTCTGTCGCGCTCTGGCACACTGACCTACGAGGCCGTCTATCAGACCACCGTGGCAGGGCTTGGCCAGACAACCGCCGTCGGGATTGGCGGAGACCCGGTAAAGGGAACCGAGTTCATCGATGTGTTAGAATTGTTCCTTGCCGACCCTGAGACTCAGTCAATTATCATGATTGGCGAGATCGGTGGCTCGGCTGAAGAAGACGCCTCTCAATTCCTGAAAGACGAGGCCGCAAAAGGTCGATTCAAGCCAACAGTTGGGTTCATCGCTGGCCGTACTGCGCCACCTGGTCGCACGATGGGGCATGCTGGTGCCGTGATCTCTGGCGGGAAAGGCGGGGCCGATGACAAGATTGAAGCCATGCGGTCTGCCGGCATTCACGTGTCGCCGTCGCCTGCAAAGCTCGGCGAGACTCTGGTTAATATGCTCGCATAACTATTCTAGATCCCCCGACCACGCTGGCCGGGGGACGACCCTGCACTCGGCAATTTGTGCGCTGAAAACCAATGAACTGCCCAGTTGGTTGACCAAACCACCAACATGCAAGTTGTTTTGGCAGCAACGTTTTGACAGCTCGGTGGTACATACAGATGTCAGAAAAAAGGAGACCCGCAATGTCCTACAAAATCCTGATACTCGGCGCGTCGTATGGATCGCTGCTTGGAAGCAAATTTGCTGCGGCTGGCCATGACGTAACCTTGGTCTGTCGGGCCGAAACTGCGAAACTCATTAACTCCAATGGAACGGAAGTTCGTATCAAGTTGCGAGACGAGGATTCTCATCGCAGTTTCTTTTCTCAGTCTCTGGCAGGCAATACAAATGCTGTGACACCCGAACATGCCTTGCCCGAAGAATTTGATCTTGTGTGCCTCGCCATGCAGGAACCGCAGTACTCACATCCGTCACTGACGGACCTGCTGGCGCGGACCGCAAAGGCAAAAGTCGCATGCATGTCCATCATGAACATGCCACCGTTACCTTACATGAAACGCATTCCCGCGCTCGATTGTGCGGGACTTCGGGACGCGTATTTAAATCCTGAAATCTGGGACCTGTTCGATCCCGACCGCATGACGCTTTGTTCTCCGGACCCACAGGCGTTCCGACCACCAGACGAGGGCCCAAATGTCCTGCACGTCGGTCTGCCCACCAACTTCAAAGTGTCGAAATTCAATGATCCAAAACTGGATGGCATCCTTGAAACGCTAGAGGCGGATGTCAACGCCTACCGGATCGATGGCAAAGACGTGCCGGTTAAACTCCGCGTATTCGACTCGTTATTTGTCCCCTTTGCCAAATGGGCAATGCTTGCCACCGGAAATTACCGGTGCATCACGCCGGATGGGCCACAATCGATCCGCGACGCTGTTCA
>CBDTVL010000056.1:0-17314 GCA_965363755.1 uncultured Sulfitobacter sp. | reverse complement strand
CTGGTCATCAGACTCTTCTCGTCGGATGACTGCAACCCAAATCACTATCGCAATTACTCGGCAGCAACGCGCTTCGGCTTCAACATCAACTTGAGGTAGTGCCCGGTATAGCTGCGCTCTTCCTCTGCTACCTTCTCGGGCGTGCCAACCGCGATAATCTCGCCGCCACCGTCGCCGCCTTCGGGGCCGATATCTATGATCCAATCGGCGGTTTTCACCACGTCGAGGTTGTGTTCAATCACAATCACCGTGTTGCCCTGTTCCACTAGTTCGTGCAGCACCTCAAGCAGCTTGCGCACATCTTCAAAATGCAGTCCGGTCGTCGGTTCGTCCAGAATATAAAGCGTCCGGCCGGTCGAGCGTTTGGACAGTTCTTTTGACAGCTTTACTCGCTGCGCCTCGCCCCCTGAGAGAGTCGTGGCCTGCTGCCCAACCTTGATGTAGCCCAGCCCGACACGCATCAGCGCATCCATCTTTTCCCGGATGCTTGGCACCGCCTGAAAAAACGTCTGAGCCTCTTCAACCGTCATATCAAGGACGTCGGCTATGCTTTTGCCTTTAAAGCGGACTTCCAGCGTTTCGCGGTTATAACGTTTGCCTTTACAGGTCTCACATTCCACATAGACATCGGGCAAGAAGTGCATCTCGATCTTGATCACACCGTCACCCTGGCACGCCTCGCAGCGCCCGCCCTTGACGTTGAAAGAGAACCGTCCCGGCTTGTAGCCGCGTGCCTTGGATTCGGGTAGCCCGGCAAACCAGTCTCGGATCGGGGTAAAGGCGCCGGTATATGTCGCCGGGTTAGACCGTGGTGTGCGCCCAATGGCGCGCTGGTCAATATCGATGACCTTATCAAGATGTTCCAGACCTTTGATCGTTTCACACGGCGCCGGGGTTTGCCGCGCTCCGTTCAGGCGCATGCTGGCCGTTTTGAACAGCGTCTCGATTGTCAGGGTGGATTTGCCTCCGCCCGAGACACCGGTAACGCAAATAAATTGGGCAAGCGGGAACTCTGCCGTCACATTTTTCAGGTTGTTGCCCGTCGCCTTCACGACCTTCAGCTTTTTCTTGTTCCCCTTGCGCCGCCTTTTGGGCACCGCAATTTCACGCGCCCCGGTCAGATATTGTCCGGTGATCGAGGCTGGGTCGGCAGCAATGGCCGCGGGCACACCGTGGCTGACCACACGCCCGCCATGTACGCCGGCGCCGGGGCCGATATCAAAGACATAGTCCGCCTCGCGGATCGCCTCTTCATCATGTTCGACCACAATCACAGTGTTTCCCTGATCGCGCAAGTTCTTCAGGGTCAGCAAAAGCCGATCGTTGTCGCGCTGATGCAACCCAATCGACGGTTCATCAAGCACATAGAGCACCCCAGTAAGCCCTGATCCAATCTGGCTTGCCAGTCGGATGCGCTGGCTTTCTCCGCCACTCAGCGTGCCACTTGAACGTGACAGCGTAAGATATTCTAATCCCACATTATTCAGGAACCCAAGGCGTTCACGGATTTCCTTGAGAATGGCCTTTGCGATCTCGTTCTTTTGCACTGTCAGATGGCCCGGCACGCTTTCACACCAGGCAAATGCTTCGCGGATCGACATCTGGACCACCTGCCCCGCGTGCAGGCCATCAATCTTGACGGCAAGCGCCTCTGGTCGCAAACGGTAGCCACCGCAGATGCCGCAGGATCGGTTGTTCTGATAACGCTCAAACTCTTCGCGGATCCAGTTGCTGTCGGTCTCACGATAGCGCCGTTCCATATTTGGAATAACACCTTCAAAGACGCGGGTCACCTGATAGACGCGACCCCCTTCGTCGTAGCGAAACGGGATCTCTTCATCGCCGGAACCGTACAGAAACACCTGCTGTACCTGCGGATCAAGGTCTTTCCAGCGCGTGTTCTGATCAAATTCGTAATGTTTGGCGATGGCTTCGATGGTTTGCAGAAAATAAGGCGATTTGCCTTTGCGCCAGGGCGCCAGCGCGCCGTCGTAGATCTTTAGCGTCGCATCCGGAACAACCAGACGTTCATCAAAGAACAACTCTACCCCCAGCCCATCACACTCCGGACAGGCTCCAAACGGGGCGTTGAAAGAAAACAGCCGGGGTTCAATTTCGGGTATGGTGAAGCCACTGACCGGGCAGGCGAACTTCTCGGAAAAAGTGTGGCGTTCCGGGTCACCCTCTGCCGGAGCCGTTTCGAGAACCGCAATACCATCAGCCAGATCAAGTGCAGTGCGCAAACTGTCTGCCAGTCGGGTTTCCAGTCCTTCCCGCACCACAATCCGGTCCACAACCACATCGATATCGTGGCGATATTTCTTGTCCAATGTTGGCGGTTCATCAAGCTCGTAAAACGCACCATCCACTTTGACACGCTGAAAGCCTTGCTTGCGCAAATCGATGAAGTCCTTGCGGTATTCCCCTTTGCGATCCCGGATAATCGGCGCCAGAAGATAGGCCCGCGTACCCTCCTCCATCGTCATAATCCGATCGACCATGTCTTGCACCTGTTGCGCCTCGATCGGCAGCCCCGTAGCGGGTGAATAGGGCGTGCCAACGCGGGCAAAGAGCAGCCGCATGTAGTCGTAAATCTCGGTCACGGTGCCAACGGTCGATCGTGGGTTCTTTGACGTTGTCTTCTGTTCGATCGAAATGGCGGGCGACAGGCCGCTGATGTGATCAACGTCTGGCTTTTGCATCATATCCAGAAACTGGCGCGCATAGGCCGACAGGGATTCCACATAGCGCCGTTGTCCTTCGGCATAAATCGTATCAAAGGCGAGACTCGATTTGCCTGACCCAGACAGACCAGTAATCACCACCAACTGGTCGCGCGGAATGTCCACATCGATTGATTTGAGGTTGTGCTCGCGCGCGCCGCGAACTTCGATGAACTTTTGCTCTGCCATGCTGGCTCCCGTTAACGGGATACACATAGGTGAGTCGAAAGGATTCTCCAATGATAAATTGAGAACGAAGCGGGAACTTTTATAGGTCTACTGACAGGCGCCGGCGCGCAAGCAGCAAATGAGTTGCTGCTCCGGCTGCAAAAACTGCCGCAACGGCCCAGATCATGCCGCCGTAACCAAAAGACAGAATGACTGCTGCAATGACCGGCGTGCCCAGCGTATTGCCGATATTGCCCATCTGCGCCATGGCTCCGTTGCCCTGTGCCTGCGCCGTCGCTGTCGCGTTCAGCTGAGGCACAGCGGCGAAACTGGCCCCTTGCACCAACCCCAGAGCCGCCGCAAGGCACAGGCAAAAGACCGGCATGCCTGGAAACTTCAATAGAAGAAGGCAAGCCACGATGGACAGGCTGAACCCCAGCTTGACCACCCCGGTGGCGGGCCAAAAGCGCAGCAGCCACACCCCAAGAGTCATCGACGATGCAATACTGATCAATGGCATGGCACCGATGACAAAGGCCCTGACCTCCGGCGCAAGAAAAGGCGGCAGCAACGTCAACAGGCTGACGAAGCTAAAGGTGTAGAACAGCCATCCCAAGGCCGGAGCGCTTACAAACGGCGAACGATAGATGGCAACATGA
Organism: uncultured Sulfitobacter sp.; assembly: GCA_965363755.1. Lineage (GTDB taxonomy): Bacteria > Pseudomonadota > Alphaproteobacteria > Rhodobacterales > Rhodobacteraceae > JL08. The sequence goes on along the minus strand of CBDTVL010000056.1, from coordinate 13,764 downwards.
TTGCGGAGTATCTGGCGCATGGACAGATCACCGCTTGGACCCGGGTCATTCAGTTTCTCCAGTGTCAGCCAAAGCAGCACTGCAATGACGGCCATGTAGGCACTATGTGCCCAAAACAACGCAGGCAGGCCGTAGGCGGCCACCAGCGGCAAACCCGCCCATGCCAATATGGCGAAGGCGACACCAAAGAAGCTGCCCCAAAGAGTCAGGGTAAATCCGCGATGCTGGGGCGCACTGACTTGCGCAATCAGTGTTGGTGCGGCGACAACAATAGCCAGATGTGACGCGCCTTCAATGGCCCGGCTAATCAGCATCAGGCCGATGGGCGGCAGACTGGCCTGATAGGCCGAAAGTGCCGCGCCGACGCACAATGCCCATAGTAACGCGCGCCGATATCGGATGCGGGCGACCAATAGCCCGGCCGTCACCCCCAATACGATCCCGACCAACCCGACCAGCGACACAATAAACCCAAGCGCCGCGCCTGCTTGCGGATAAATCATACCAAGCTGATCGTAAGTCACACTCATTTTGCCGTATTGTGCCGCGGCGCCCAGCCCGGCCGCCCACAGCGCGAAAATCACGTGAAACGGAGTTTGACTGGCTGGCATCTCAGGTTTTCTGCGCGATGGCCCAGGCGCAGACCGGCATGTTGGGGTCATTGTCGAGAGGATCAGATTCCTCGACATAATCCGGTGGCCATTTTTCTTCCATGTTGCGCAAGGCAGCGTTGCGATTTCCCCATTGCTGCGAACGGATCGCTGTCTCGTCAAATCCAGCCTCGACGAGCAGATTCTTCAGGCCGCGTGCCGACCACCGCGAATTGTCCATCGGCGCGGCATGAAACGGGATAAAGAACGGGACGGCCAGCCAAAAATGCCCACCCGATTTTAGCATCTGCAGCACGTTTTGTGTTGCTGCATAAGGGCGCTCCAGATGTTCCCACACCTGATTAGCGAGGATCAGGTCGAACTGTCGCGGCTTGCCGTCTCTGTCGACAAAGGCTCCCGCGCAAATATCATGTTTTGGATAGCGAAACTGTTTGTAGGATCGGAACTTAAACCGCTGCCCCCATTTCCCGGAAATCTCGGCCACATCCAGCGTTTCCGGCCCCAGCTCTCTGATCATGCGGCGGCTGGATTTTTGCATCTCAACGCGATTCAAGCTGACCACGGTGGTTCCTTTTTGACATTTATTCTACCCGACCTAGAGGCTCGGCACCTGTTTTGCGTACCCATCAGCAATCCGCGATCATGATTGCAAAGGGCAGGAATCCATACAGCGTATTTGTGTAAATGCGACGATGGTATTCACCGACAATTGCCTGCACAATAGCCTCAGCTGCTCGCCCATCGAGCGCATCACCGATCGCCCTTACAAACTCCGCGCCGCCGGAATCGACGACCTGAAATGGATCAGACACAGAAGCCTCCTCACCCGCGTTGAACAGGCAAAAGCTATCGGCACAACAGTGAAAGTCTACATGTGGATGACGCGATCATATGCATCCAAAACGCTTTCATGCATCATTTCAGACAGAGTTGGGTGTGGGAAGACGGTATTCATTAGGTCTTCCTCGGTGGTTTCAAGCTGGCGCCCGACCACGTAGCCTTGAATCAACTCGGTAACTTCTGCCCCCACCATATGGGCGCCCAAAAGCTCTCCGGTTTTGGCATCAAAGACGGTTTTGACCATACCCTCAGCCTCACCCAGAGCAATGGCCTTGCCGTTACCAATAAAGGGAAAACGACCGACTTTAATATCATACCCGAGTTCTTTGGCCTTGGCTTCGGAATAGCCGACGGAGGCAATCTGTGGGTGGCAATAGGTACAGCCTGCGATGCTCTCGGGTTTGACCGGGTGGGGATGGCCGCCGGCAATCAGTTCGGCAACCATGACACCTTCGTGGCTGGCTTTATGTGCCAGCCAAGGGGCGCCAGCGATATCACCAATCGCATAAAGTCCTTCGACTCCGGTGCGGCAGTATTCGTCTGTCACAACATGGGTGCGGTCAATCTTTACACCTAGTGCTTCGAGCCCAAGGTTTTCCACGTTGCCGACAATGCCAACTGCCGAGATAACCGTGTCAAAGTCCTGTTTCTCGACCTTGCCGCCGGTTTCAATGTGCGCCGTGACTTTGCCAACGGATCGGTCCAACTGCTTGACCATGGTTTTTTCCATGATCTTCATGCCCTGTTTGACAAAGGACTTCTTGGCAAAGGCTGAAATTTCTGCATCTTCCACAGGCAGGATGCGGTCCATGACCTCGACTACAGTGGTGTCACAGCCCAGCGTATTGTAGAAACTTGCAAATTCGATACCGATCGCTCCGGACCCAATGACGAGCAGCTTTTTCGGCATGCGCGGTGGGGTCAATGCGGTTTTATACGTCCAAACCAGATCACCATCAGCTTCGAGCCCGGGCAATTCGCGGGCACGCGCGCCGGTGGCGACAATGATATTCTTCGCCGTCAGTTCTTCTGTGCCTTTGTCTGTCTTGACCGAAACCTTGCCTTTGGCAGTCAATGTCGCCTGCCCCATCACAGTTGTGACTTTGTTTTTCTTCATCAGATGGCCAATCCCGCCCGAAAGCTGCGCTGCAACCCCACGTGAGCGTTTCACCACGGCGTCAAGATCATAGCCGATATTGTCAGCTTTCAGCCCAAATTCTTTGGCGCGGTGCATCAGGTGAAACACTTCCGAACTGCGCAGCATCGCTTTCGTTGGGATACATCCCCAGTTGAGGCAAATACCGCCCATGTGTTCGCGTTCGACAATCGCGACGTTCAGTCCCAGCTGTGCGCCACGGATTGCAGCGACATATCCGCCGGGGCCTGCGCCGATGACGATCAGATCAAATGATTTTGCGGCCATAATGCTCTCCGTTCCAGATTTAGTTCACCGTTAAACTATCTGGGCACTAGCATCAATCCGATGCAGACGCGACAAAGCTCCAAAAAGTTGGCGCTCGCAAAAAAATGGTTCATTCCGTTGGACAAATATCCGCAAAAGCCGGGCCAACCTGCCTTAGCAATTGTCAGTGTAACTGCGTTTTAACCTGCTTTGCGGTCCATTTCCCGCACAGTCTGGCCGTAGCCACCCTGCTGGACATAATCGGATTCAACCGCTGTTGTCTTGCGCGACAACACGGCATTGCGATAGGGGAACCGGCCAAACAGGCGGATCACTTCTCGGTGCGCCCGCGCGTGCAGCATGTTGTTATCGCCATAGGTTGGCATCCGCTCTTTCATCAGGCGTACACATCGATCCTGATCGCAGAGGTTTTCAGAGTGCATCAGCGGCAGATAAAAGAACTGCCGTGCCGGTTCATCAATCCGCATGTCCCAGCCTTTTGAGATCGCAGATTTTGCCGCCGTCAAGGCAGCCCGATCTGTACTGAACGCACGAAGATCTGTGCGGAACATGTTTCGCGGAAACTGATCTGTGAGGATTATGTAAGCCAACGCCCCGCTGGGGTATGTCAACCATAAGGAAAACCGTCCGTCATGCGCAGCTTGCCACGTCGTCTCAAACCGTTTTCTGATCTCGGCGTCTAAAGCGTCGCTACTATTGTACCAACCGCTGGGACCAACTTCATCTAACCAAAAACTCAATACTTCTTCAGGACCGTACATTGCGCTATCTCCATAGCTAATTGCCCCCAACACTCGAACGTTACATTCTGTTTACACTACTTGCACAGTAACAATTTGCAACAACTTCGACATATTGCATTAGTGAGTCTTTTAGGCCTCAGTTTCTTCCTGCGCTGCATCAATCGCCCACTCCTGCGCTACGGATACAGCCACAGGTGATGATGTCGGCGAAACGGCGGCGTAGCTGCCGGTGTCCTCGACCGGGATGGCCGGGCGTTGAGTCATCCGATATCCAGCGTAAACGGCCAGCATCACGAACAGTGTCCCGGTAAACAGATAGAACCCCCCCGGACCAATCTGCCCCATGATCCAACCGGTGATCAACGGCCCTGCAATGGCCCCGAGCCCATTGATAAAGATCAACCCGCCTGACGCCGCGGCCATGTCTTCCGGTTCGAGATAGTCATTTGTGTGGGCCATCAGCAATGAGTAGAGCGGATTGGACATCGCGCCGACGACAAAGGCTGAGACCAAAAGCAGATAATAGCTATGCCCTAACGTCATTCCCATGAACGATCCGATCACCCCAATTGCCGAAACAACCATGATCAATTTACGCCGGTCCATTCGGTCCGAAATCCAGCCTATGGGGTATTGTGCGATAACCGATCCGACGAAAAACGTTGCTACAAACAACGATATTTGTGGCACGCTGAGACCGGCCACTGCCCCGTAAACCGGTGCCATGCCAAATTGCGCCGAGAACACGCCGCCCAACAGGAACATGCCGACGCAGCCTAACGGAGAGATCACTAAGAGTTCGCGCAATGTCATCGGTTTTGTGGTCTCAAACGCCGGCGTCGGGCTGATCGACAGCAGGATCGGTGCAAACGAGATCGAGATCAGCACCGATGGGATGACAAAAAGAATGAACCCTGACGGATCAGCCGTCAGCAGCAATCCCTGCGCGGCGACGATCCCGCCGGTCTGGACGATCATATAAAGCGACAGCGCCTTGCCCCGGTTTGCGTTAGTGGCCGCGTTGTTCAGCCAACTTTCGGCGGTCACGTAAACGCCAGAAAAACAGAAACCGATCACAATACGACCAATCGACCATGCGATGGGGTCGGTAAAAGTCGGATAAAGGATCATGACAGCTGAGATAAACGATCCAAGTGCCGCAAAGACCCGTACATGACCGACGCGTCGGATCAATCCCGGCGCCATCCGGGACCCGCCAAGAAAGCCGACAAAATAGGCGGACATTACAAAGGACATCTGCAGCGTGGAAAAGCCTTCAATCTCACCCCGAATGCCAAGCAATGTGCCCTGCATGCCATTGCCGACCATAAGCAATCCCATACCAAGCAAAAGCGCCCATGCGCTGGAGAGGACTTGAATCATCTTGGGTTCCGCTGCTGGTTGGGGTGTCGTTGTGGCCCTATTGAAGGATGAAAAGAATCGTGTCGGTCGTGTCTGCGACCTCTCACATGTCGTATTTGCCGCTCAGCGCCCGGCTGGAAACAAAAGTGACGCATCACCATATGAAAAAAACCGATAGCCCTCGACGATGGCGTGTTGATATATCGCGCGAACGACCTCCTGACCCATCAACGCTGAGACTAGCATCATAAGGGTGGACTTGGGCAGATGAAAATTTGTCATCAGCCCGTCCGCGACTTGAAATTCAAACCCTGGATAGATGAAGATGTCAGTCTCACCTTCCCATGGTGCAATCTGGCCACTGGCCCGGGCCGCGCTTTCTATCAACCGCAATGCAGTAGTTCCAACCGGGATAACGCGCCCACCCGCTGCCCGGGTTGCAGCAATGTCATCGACTGCCTGCGTACCCACCTGACCCCATTCTGCATGCATTTTGTGGGTGGTCACATCATCGACCTTGACCGGCAGGAAGGTCCCGGCCCCGACATGCAGCGTGACATAAGTCATCTGAACGCCTTTCGCCGTCAAAGCCGCCAGCACATCGTCATCAAAATGTAGCGACGCCGTTGGCGCCGCAACGGCCCCCGGTGTGCGCGCAAAGACCGTTTGATAATCCGCCTTGTCCTGCTCATCAGCGGTTCGTTTTGCGGCGATGTAAGGCGGCAAGGGCATCGCGCCTGCCTCTGCCAGCGCCACGTCAAAATCATCGCCAGACAGGTTGAACTGCAACACCCCCTGCCCATTTGTGATGTCGATCAAGGTCGCACTCAGGGCGTTGGAGAACACAACCTCTTCGCCACACTTCAGCTTTTTCAGGGGTTTGACCAGCGCTGTCCATGCACCGTCAGCTTTGGGTTCAAGCAAGGTTACTTCAATTTTTGCTTGGGTCAGTCCCTGTGCACTAAGGCGTTGTCGGGTTCCGCTTAGGCGGGCCGGTATTACTTTTGTATCATTGAGCACCAGCAAATCGCCAGCGCGCAGAAATCCCGGTAAATCAAAGACATGCGCATCTGTTCTCATGTTTCCATGCGCCACCAGAAGCCGCGCTGCACTGCGAGGTTTTGCAGGTCGCGTCGCAATATGACCCTCTGGCAAGTCAAAATCAAAGTCAGACAGTTTCATAAGGGCCTGCTACCTGTCTGAGCCGAGTGGCACAACCGTTCTTGGGCGACGTGGAGGCGCCTCACCATTGTCTCCCTCCAGAACCGGACCCGGACTACGGAACAACTCGCGAAGCATCCCGGGCGCAAGCGCCGACAGCGGATTGACTGCGACTTGCGGATCCTTGGCGTCCCCGGTCAGCCGGTAGCTAAAGCCAATCACTCCCTCGCCTTTGCGCGTGAGGACGCTGCCGATCCCGTTGATAAGGTAGACAGGTGAGATCACCCCTTGCATGTTCAGCGTGCCGCTTTCAACAGCATACAACCCGTCCATCGATAGGCCCATGGACGGACCGATGGCACTGCTCGAGGTCAAAATGATCTGCGATGGGGTCAGCCGGAACTTCGCGTCAACTTCCCGAAAATGGATGCCCTGACCGCCCAGTTGTTCGAGTAAACCAACGACGGAAACGGCGTTGAGCAACTCAGCCAGCGCCGGGACGTCATTAACTCGTGTTCCGGTCACACGCATGGTTCCGTCAAACGTACCAGCCTCGCCAACCGGCACCAGCGTCAGGGACAAATCTCCGTCCCGGCCTTGCTGCAGAACGCCTGCCGAGCGGAACACGCCACCAGCGTCAGCGCTTTTCACCCGCACTGCGCTACGGCCGTTTTGCGGCACCAGAGTGCCGGTTACTTCTGTGCCTCCGTTGACCTGTCCCCTGAAATCGCCGCTGATGCCTCGTCGAGTGTCAAAACGGCCCTGAAAGCTGGTCAGCGCGATTGTGTCGGTGACCTGCAGGCGGTTGAGCGCAACGCTCAATGGCGGTGAAGCTGCGGTTCCCGCTGTGTTTGATCCATCGCGAAAGTCGGTGCGCCGCAAGTCAATTGTCCCGCCGTTCACCGCGATGTCAGGTACTTTGCCGGACCCATTGCCGGAAATCAGAACAGGCGCGTCCAGCCAACCGCCAATTTTGACGGATGAGAACGCTGCCCGGTTAAGACTGCCATCCGGCCGCGTGCTCACTCTGCCAACGGCGGAAAGGCCTGACGCCTCCAGTTTCAGCAAACTAACTGCTGGCTGCGCTCCGAGCGTTGCGGCAATGCGCAAACTGCCATTTGCAGTTGGTGGTTTAACCCATCCGACAGGCGGTAAGGCCAGCCCCACACCCTGCAGGGTCGAACGCAACTCGAGCGTAGGCACCTGCCCTTTGACCAGCCCAATCTGAATATTGGCGATACCGGCCCCTGATACGGACCCCTTTGGCAGTCCGATATTGAATTCGTCAATTGTTCTTTCTGACAGTTCGACGGTGCCAGCAAACGTGCTGCCCTTCTTCGACTCGACTCCAATAGGTTGCTGCCATTTGCCGTCAAACGGAACGCTGCCTATGCGACCCGGGCCCTCAATCTCAACGCCGTAGTTGTCTGCGGTAACCGTGAGCGCGTCCGCCGCAAGAAGGCGCCCCGGAACCAAAACGGAGCTGCGTACAGATGACACCGTGCCGCTGGCCGAGTACACCATCTCAGGCAGTTTGACGCCCTTTCTCAAAGGCAAAGCCAAGGTTCCTTCCAAAACAGCGCGCCCGTCAGCAATTGTCGCGGATAGGCCGGCTTTTGTCATCGCCTTGATCGGGTCTCGGTCAAGCAATGACAGGACAGCTGTTACAGTACTGCTTGTGCGCAAACGCGCGACAGCCGGCGCTCCGCCTTTGACCGTGATATCCGGCACAATAAAGGACGTCCCCGCGATTTTGACCCGACCGCCCTGATCCGCCTGCACGTATCCCTCATCGGCGCTCAACGCGAAACGATTGCGCAGAATGCTGGCGTTGCCACGCGCATTTTCAATAAGCGGCATGGTTTTCACGAACCGGATTTTTGCATCGGAATACTCAAAAGTCAGATGCACATCGGGTTTGCTGCCCGCATCAGCGCGCAACGCAAGACTGACATTTTGCAGCTTAACCGCCAGCAGGTTCTTTTCCAGCCAAGTGCGGGTTTTGGGAACCAGCCGTTTAGGCCAGAGCGTCAACAGGCGATCCCGTGCAATCCCGTCCAATTGCCCGTCTATTGCCAGTTGCCAACCGTCTGGTGCGGCTTTCAAATCCCCCCAAAGGCGCAAATACTGGCCCTGATCTGCGATCTGAGCCTGCCCAAGCGTCAGTTCAAACGGATCAAGGCGCAGGCGAACGTCCATCTCTGCCCCCCCCAAGGAAATCGGGTTTTCATAAAGCTGTGCTGGGTTGGTGACGAGTTCGGAAACCTTTATCTGAGCCGTCAAGTCTTTCAGCTTTCCACCCTCAATCCTGCCGAGGGTCGCCCGCCCTTCGGCACTTCCAGTGACCCATTTGCTCTCAAGCGAAAGCTCGTCAAATTGGATGGTCTGCGTGTCGGGTGTGTAAGTGAAGTAACTGCGCGCGGCCGTAAAAGGGATTGGTTTGGTCTGATCTGTTGGCTGAACCACACCTGCGCCAATCTGAAGTGTGGCATTCACCGGCCCGACCGAGCCATCCTCCAGCACCCGCACCCGGAGCGCTCCTGAGATCGGCGCGCGCAAAACATCCAACCAGGCAAATGCCGGCCCCTGCGCCGCAATATCAGCGGCATCCACATCCGTGATCCGCACGCCAAGTTCGGCGGCCGAAGATCCGATATGACTGTCATAGTTCATTTCCAATGTCGCGACATTGGCGCCGCCGCTGAGCAGTGCAAAATCTCCTGACAGGCGCAAATCGTCCCCTGTCCGGTTCACCCGCAACCGCCCGCCATCGACGGTCCACGCCTTCTCGGCGCGCACATCTTCATAACGCAAGGTCAACGCGCGCAAATCAATTCCAACCAGCGCGCTCAAAGCTGGCTGGCGCATCAGGTCGTCAAGCTGTCCGACCAGTTGCGCGAGATTTGAGGCCTGACGTGCTGGTGCTTTGTTACCCCCCAGCGACAAAGCAACCTGCCCCTGTTGATCACGGCGCAGTTCGGCAACAACCCCGGTCACCGAAATACGTTTGGGTTGCACCTGTCCTTTGAGCAAAGGGCGCATGGCCAAGCTCGCTTCGATGTTCGCCAGCGACACAATTGGGACTCCAACCGCGTCAGCGAAACTGACATTACGTAATCGCACGCTGGGCCGCCAACCACGCTCTACGACGAATTCCATATCGCCAAATCCAATCGTCACGCCTGGCAACTGTCCGTCGATCCGCGCCTCTATCCGGCTCCGGGCCCATTCCGGTGCGTTGACCGGTCGCCCAGCCAACAACAAGATGGCGGCGGTTGCGACAATCGCCACGCCGCCCACACAAAACAACGCACACACGCCGATTGTGCGTCCCCAGCGCCGTTTACGGCGGGACGGATCGATTGTCTCATCGGTTTTCCTGTTCTGCTTGGCTGTAGTTGTCATGTCTTTATTGTTGCCCGCCACGCGCTAATATGAAACTCACTTTTTCTCTGCCCTTATGGAGTGCCTTATGCTTGACGTTTCTGACATCGCCCCCGATTTCACTCTGCCTTCTTCCGACGGCGCAGATGTGACCCTGTCATCTGGGCGCCCCGCTGCCACCGTTTTATTCTTTTATCCACGGGATGATACGCCGGGCTGCACTAAGGAATCCATCGGATTTTCGGAACTGTCGCAAGACTTTGCAGCCATCGGCGCCTTGGTCTATGGAATATCAAAAGACAGTGTGGCCAGTCACAACAAGTTCATCGCAAAACACACTCTGGCAGTGCGCCTTTTATCGGACGAACATGGTCAGGTTTGTGAGACCTACGGCGTGTGGAACGAAAAAAACATGTATGGAAAGACCTTTATGGGCATCGAACGCACAACGTTTCTGATTGATGGCCAAGGCAGGATCGCCTCTGTCTGGCGCAAGGTGAAGGTACCCGGTCATGTTGAGGACGTGCTCGCGGCGGCGCGGGCGCTATGAGCGAAACACTTGCACAAATGGCGATCAATGTTCTGACCACGCCAGACGGGCGCGAAAAGACCACTCTGTCTCGATCTTATGCAGCAGCATGGGGTGCCGCGCGGGCTGCAGGAAATACGCCTGACGTCGGCACGGCAACGCCACCCGCACATCCGGCACGCCCTGCCGTCCCGGAACTGCTGTCACCAAGAGATGTCCCACGCCGACGCCCCGGCACACCTGCCGGGCGGATCGCACTGTTGCATGCCGTCGCTCATATTGAGTTGAATGCGGTGGACCTGCACTGGGATCTCATCGCGCGCTTTGCACATATCCCTATGCCAATGGGTTTTTATGATGACTGGGTCAAAGCTGCAGACGAGGAATCAAAACACTTCAATCTGATGTGTGACTGTCTGGAAAACCTAGGAAGCTTCTACGGAGACTTGCCAGCACATGCCGGCATGTGGCGCGCAGCGGACGACACTGCAGAAGATTTTATGGGCCGCCTTGCCGTGGTTCCTATGGTGCTTGAGGCGCGCGGGCTGGATGTGACGCCCGGCATGATCAAAGTGTTTCAGACTGCAGGAGAGACCGGCGCAGTAGACGCCCTGAAGACGATCTACAGCGAAGAAGTCGCCCATGTGGCCTATGGCTCCAAGTGGTTCCACTTCTTGTGCGGGCGGCACGAACACGATCCCAAGGAGATGTTTCACACGCTCGTTCGAACCTATTTTCACGGCTACCTGAAACCGCCATTCAACGAAGAAAAGCGCGCCGAGGCGGGAATTCCACCAGATTTCTATTGGCCGCTGACCGAGCATTACACCTGATTTGTCAGGGCAAACCTTAATTCATCGGCGGTTTCTCGCCAAACTGCGCTAAATCCGCCGATCCCATCAACCAAAGCGGTCAACATACTTGCCCATTGGCGGCACGCTGGATATGCACCCGTCTAAGGTGCCGGTACGATGGGGATCGGAGCACCGTGTTGGGGATGGGACAAGGAAATTGGTGTGAGAACTCGTCTCGCTATTCGGACGCACGCAATACTTGAACGGTATTTTCCCGAGCGTCGGCTGTTCCTCAAATCTGACACAGACACTCGTTTCATTCGTCTTCGGCCAGAGACACAACTGGTGGCTTTTGCCGGAAGTGCCGCAATTGTCGCATGGTCAATCATTGCGACAGCTATTTTGCTGATGGACAGCATCGGGTCCGGGAATTTCCGAGATCAGGCCAAAAGAGACCAGTACACCTATCAGGACCGCCTGAACGCGCTGTCGACCCAGCGGGATATACGCGCAGAAGAAGCGCTGGCAGCGCAAGGACGGTTCAACGCTGCGCTTGATCAGATTTCAGTGATGCAGTCTGAGCTGCTGGCGTCAGAAACCCGCCGCCGCGAACTGGAAACCGGAATCGAAGTGATCCAAAGTACGCTGCGCGATACCATGAAAGATCGCGAAGTGGCCCGCCAAAGGGTGGCAGTCCTTGAAGACAAGACCAATAACGCACCTGAGCTGGCCAGTTCTGTCGCAACCTCCGGACCCGTTGATTTTCTTGCCGAAGCACTAGAGCGCACGGCGCAGGAGCGTGATCAGGTTATCGCAGATGCACAAGATGCACTGTTACAGGCCGACGAGATGGAACTGCAAATCGCCCTGATGAAAGAACAAAACGATCAGATTTTCCGCCAGATGGAGGAAGCGATGACTGTCTCAGTGGCGCCACTGGACAAAATGTTCCGTTCTGCCGGGATGTCCACAGACCGGATCATCGAACAGGTGCGCCGTGGCTATTCCGGTCAGGGCGGCCCGCTGACACCTTTGTCCTTCTCTACCCGCGGCGACGCGCCGTCGCCGGACGCGTTGCGCGCAAACCGCCTGTTGAACCAGATGGACCAGCTGAATCTCTACCGGATCGCAGCCCAAAAAGCGCCGTTTTCCTCGCCAGTGAAACAAGCATTTCGATTCACCAGCGGCTATGGTTACCGGCGCGATCCCAAGACCGGGGGACGCCGCATGCACAGCGGTGTCGATTTCGCCGCCAGCAACGGCACGCCGCTTTTTGCTACGGCTGATGGTGTTGTAACCCATGCAGGCTGGGACACAGGCTATGGTCGTTTGGTCAAGATCCAGCATGAGTTTGGCATTGAAACGCGCTACGCGCATATGTCAAAACTCCGCGTAAAAGTCGGGCAACGTATTTCGCGCGGGGATCGGATCGGCGATATGGGCGCATCAGGACGTGTGACCGGCGTTCACCTGCATTACGAAGTCCGCGTCGGCGGCAAGGCTGTAAACCCAATGATCTATATCAAAGCTGCAAAAGACATTTTTTGAGAGTTCATGGGCAATTGGCCCCGTTGACCTATCTGGGTAAACGCGGCAATCCCGATGCAAAAGAGATCTGCCGCATTAATGTCTAAGGGGCAGAGGGAATACCTCTGCGTTAGGCTTCGAACCCAGAAATCCTCTTACAACCCAGCGCATATTCGGTGTGGCAGCGCTCCGAGTACATAGATGGAACACGTCGCCGACGGCCTGAATTATCTGCGGATCACCGTTGCTCAATTGGGTGTTCAGCCCGCGGACAAAATATCCGTCTGGATTGCTCTGTATATCACTTTGTTGTTGTAGCTCGTTTGCATGGCCCGCGCCGCAAAGTTCTGTGGTCTTCGATTGAGCTTGGGTAAAAGTTGTTGTTGCGATCAACGCGACCGCCGTGGTTGCAATCAGTTTCATCTGTACGTCCTTTCGATCCTAGTCGTTTCGTGACCACGCCACGCTTTGACAAAAGATTGCAAAAGCGTTTGCTAAATCGCAATCCTTTGGGGGCATTTGAGAGTATTAATGTCCCGAAATGCCCCCGAAATTGGTGCGGAAAAATACGAAACACTTCGTATCGGGAAAGTCATGTACTCTCCTGCAACCAAGCGATTACAGGGGCTTGATGGAAGTCCTGTAGAGCTGAGGAGCCAAAGCACAGAGGTGCTGGCTTATCTCGTCGCCCGACCGGGCGGTGTCATCCCCAAAGACGAACTGTTTTCGCAAATCTGAGGTGAGACTTTTGTGACCGACGACAGTCTGGTCCACTGCATCTCCGAAATACGGCGCTTGGTTGGAGATGAAGACCACAGGATAATTCTGACCCTGCCCAAGAAGGGCGACCGCCTGAATGTCGCAGCCATAGAGCATTGTTCGCCGGTTGAACGGCCTGCAAAAACGTCCGGGTCAATGCTGCGGTTGGGTGCCGTCGCAGCCGTCTTCGCTGCGGTGGTTTTGGGGTGGCTCCTTGTCGGGCAAGACAGAAGTGGCACCAACTTAATGGCGGGCAAGCCCCGTATCGCCATTCTGCCATTCTGCCATTCTGCCATTCTGCCATTCTGCCATTCTGCCATTCTGCCGTTCGATGATTTCAGCGCCGGCAAGGACAAGGGATATTTATCCGATGCCATCGCCGAGGCGATCATCACAGAACTGGCGCGGTTTTCAAAGGCGATCGAATTGATCCCGAGGTGCGCACATCGGATGCTTGCAGTATTTATGGGTGTCTGGATGATGTGATAATGCGCAGGCGGCTTTCGAAGTATTCTACGCCGATGCCAACAAGCCGACGATTTCCGAGCAACGCGCGGCTTGGAAAGACACGTGGGTCGCTCCAAGTAGCTTGGATCGCTTTCTAGAGCACATGAAGATCGCCGGTATGAAA
>CBDTVL010000055.1:0-17530 GCA_965363755.1 uncultured Sulfitobacter sp. | reverse complement strand
GTTTTCCGTCTCCGAGCAGATGGCACCAATGAACGAGGGCTTGCCGTTGCCGCGATCCGCGACAGGCAGGTTGTTGTCATAGAAGCCGCGCCAAGCGGCTTTGGCGGCGCCGGGTTCTGAGCTGAGCCGCGCCGCCCCCACCTCAGTGCTCGCGCAACCCGTGGGTTTATCTGCGACAAGGCCAGCGATTGATTTGATCTGCCCAGCGGATGAGATTTTCGACGCTGCCGCCTTTGTTGATTCGATCAACTCGGTTGCGAAATCCTGTAAGGACCATGCCGAAATAAGGGCGGCAGCGGTTGAGTTGCTACGTGAAGCCAATGCCAAAGGCCGGGCGATCATTGCCACGGAGTTTGCGCATCGTCCTTTTGCAGCGCGCCCTCTTACCTCTGCCTACAATTTCCTGACGGACAGGCTGGTGATGTCGGTGCTCTACGTGGCGCAGACGCACCTGCACCCTCTGCCAACCCCGACCAAGAGTGAACGCATCGCGGTAATCGCGGTAGGTGGGTATGGTCGCGGCGAGATGGCGCCGTTCTCGGATGTCGATCTGTTGTTTCTGATCCCTTATAAAACCACTGCATGGGCCGAAAGCGTGGTCGAATCGATGCTCTACATGCTGTGGGATCTCAAGCTCAAAGTTGGCCATGCCACACGGACGATCAAAGAGTGCATTAGGCTGGGCCGCGAAGATTTCACCATCCGCACTGCAATGCTGGAACACCGCTTTGTCGCCGGCGACAGTCAGCTTGCCGAAGAACTCGGCGCGACGCTGCGCAACGATCTGTTCAAAGGCACCGGACGTGAATTCATCGAAGCAAAACTCGACGAGCGCGACAAGCGCCACCGCAAACAAGGCGGCCAGCGGTATGTGGTCGAACCCAACGTGAAAGAAGGCAAAGGTGGGCTGCGCGACCTGCAATCCCTGTACTGGATCGCCAAATATATTCACGGCGTCCAGAATGCAGCTGATCTTGTGCCGCTTGGCGTGTTCACAAAAAGTGAATTCAAAACATTTGTTACTGCGGAGGACTTTCTGTGGGCGGTTCGGTCACACTTGCATCTGATCAGCGGGCGACCGACGGAGCAGCTAACATTTGATCAGCAGGTCCATGTTGCCAAGGCGATGGGCTACAAAGACAAGGCTGGTCGTCAGGCGGTTGAAGTCTTTATGCAGGACTATTTCCGGCATGCCACATCTGTTGGCGATCTGACTCGCATCTACCTGACTGAACTTGAGGGCATACACGCCAAGGCCGAGCCGCTGTTAGAGCGGATATTCCGCCGCCGCCCAAAGCTGAAGCCGGGGTTTGTCGAGATTCATAACCGGCTCGGAATCGTTGACGACACCTTATTCCTGTCTGACAATTTGAACCTGTTGCGCCTGTTTGAAGAGGCCCTGCGCACCGGCATGCTGATACATCCGGACGCAATGCGATTGGTTACCGCCAACCTAAAGAAGATTGACGAAAACATGCGCGACAGCCCGGAGGCGCGACGCATTTTCCTCGATCTCATGCTCAAACATGGTAACCCAGAGCGCGCGCTGCGCCGCATGAACGAGTTGGGGGTGCTTTCGGCGTTCATCCCCGAATTCGAACGGATCGTCGCGATGATGCAGTTCAACATGTATCATCACTACACGGTCGACGAGCACATCATCCAATGCATCGCCAATCTGGCTCAAATCGAAAAAGGCGAACTTGTCGAAGCCCTGCCCGTCGCCTCAGGCATTCTCAAACGCGGGATCAATCGCAAAGTGATTTATGTCGCGCTATTGCTGCATGACATTGCAAAAGGCCGACCCGAAGATCATTCGATACTGGGGGCACAGATTGCCCGCAAAGTGGCCCCCAAGCTGGGTCTGAACCCCGAGGACTCTGCGACGGTCGAATGGCTCGTACGCCACCATTTGCTGATGTCGGATATGGCACAAAAGCGCGATATTGCTGACCCAGCTACAATCAGGGACTTTGCAAAAGCAGTTCAGACCGTCAAGCGGCTTGATCTGCTGACTGTGCTAACCGTTTGTGATATTCGCGGCGTTGGTCCGGGCACTTGGAATAACTGGAAGGCGGCCTTGATCCGGGCGCTTTACCGTCAGACGAGACGAGCGCTGGAGACAGGTCTCGAAGACCTCAATCGCAACAACCGGGGGGCGCAGGCCAAGAAACTTCTGCGCGCGGCATTGCCAGACTGGCCGCGCAAAGCACTTCAGTTAGAAACTGCGCGGCATTACCCCCCCTATTGGCAGGGGCTGCACGTTACAGCCCACGTGGTTTTTGCCAGCCTTCTACGCGACCTTGACGAAAATGAAATCCGGATTGATTTGCACCCGGACCACGATCGCGATGCGACCCGTGCCTGTATGGTTATGCAGGATCATCCGGGCATTTTTTCGCGCCTCGCCGGGGCCCTTGCACTGGTGGGGGCCAACATTGTTGACGCACGGACGTATACCTCACAAGATGGCTACGTGACGGCTGCGTTTTGGTTGCAGGATGCAGATGGCCACCCCTACGAAGCTGACCATTTGCCCCGGCTTCGCAAGATGATCCACAAAACATTACTGGGGCAGGTGGTGGCGGCCGAGGCCCTCAAGTCCCGTGACAAGATCAAGAAGCGCGAGCGCGCCTTCAAGGTTCCGACCCACATTACCTTCGACAACGAAGGGTCCGAAATCTATACCATTATCGAAGTAGACACCCGGGATCGCCCCGGCCTTTTGTACGACCTGACCCGAACATTGGCTGGATCCAATGTTTATCTCGCCAATGCCCTTATTGCCACCTACGGCGAACAGGTTGTCGACACGTTTTACGTCAAGGATATGTTCGGGTTGAAATATCATTCCCTCAGCAAGCAGAAGGCGCTGGAGAAAAAACTGCGGCAGGCCATCACCGATGGCACTGAAAGGGCAGATACATGATACCGATCCGGCTTATGTCGGGTTTTCTGACCGTGGGCATGTGGACAATGCTCAGCCGTGTTCTGGGGTTTGTTCGCGACGCAATGATCCTAGCCTATCTCGGGACAGGTCCGCTTTACGAGGCCTATGTGGTCGCTTTTCGGCTGCCCAACATGTTTCGCCGCTTCTTTGCGGAAGGCGCGTTCAATATGGCTTTTGTGCCGATGTTCTCCAAAAAGCTCGAGGCGGACGATAACGCGAAAGAGTTTGCGCAGGACGCGTTTTCCGGTCTTGCCAGCGTCCTCATTGTTCTCACTCTGCTTGCGCAGATAATGATGCCCTGGATGATCTACTTGCTGGCCAGCGGATTCGCAGGTCAGGAACAATTTGGTCTGTCGGTCGAATTTGGCCGCATCGTATTCCCCTACATCATCTTTATCTCGCTGGCCGCACTGTTGTCGGGGGTATTAAATGCCACAGGTCGCTTTGCTGCGGCGGCGGCCGCCCCGGTGTTGTTGAACATTCTTCTGGTCGGTGGAATGGCGCTGGCTGCTTGGACCGGGGGCAGTATTGCGCACGCGCTGATCTGGTTGATTCCGGTCGCAGGAGTGGCGCAACTGGCGCTGGTTTGGATCGCCGCGGCACGGGCGGGTTTCACTATTCGATTGTCCCGACCCCGTATGACACCCGAGATTGGCAAGTTGGTCCGCATTGCCATTCCGGCAGCAATGGCCGGCGGTGTCGTTCAGATCAATCTTTTGGTTGGCCAGCAAGTCGCTTCATACTTCGACAAAGCGGTAGGCTGGTTGTATGCCGCCGACCGGCTTTACCAGTTACCATTGGGTGTCGTGGGAATCGCCGTTGGCATCGTGCTATTGCCCGATTTGTCGCGTCGGTTGCAGGCCAATGATGATGCGGGCGGGCGGGACGCGTTATCGCGCGCAGCCGAGATTGCACTGGCCCTTACGATCCCTTCGGCGGTGGCTTTGATGGTGATCCCATTGCCGCTTGTCTCTGTTCTGTTCGAGCGCGGCGCAGCAACAGCTGATGACAGTGCATCCATTGCGGTGGCTGTGGCCATATACGGCTTGGGTTTGCCAGCTTTTGTACTTCAGAAAGTTCTTCAGCCGCTTTTTTTTGCGCGCGAGGATACGGTCACACCGTTTCGCTACGCAGTTGTGGCGATGGTTCTAAACGCAGCAATTGCGCTTGGTCTGGCACCAGTTATCGGATGGATAGCCCCGGCAATCGCCACAACAATTGCGGGCTGGGCCATGGTAGTGTTGCTGGCCATCGGTGCCCGTAGGATGGGGTCCGTAGCGCAATTTGATGCCCGTTTTCACAGTCGCATCTGGCGCATTATCGCCGCATCCTTGTCGATGGGCGTGATCCTTTGGTTCACTTCGGCGATTCTATTGGGTCCGTTTCTCGGCATGGCTGGTTGGAGATATCTGGCTCTGCTGGTTTTGGTCGGCACGGGGATATTTAGCTATTTTGGACTGGGGCAAGCGCTGGGCGCCTTCCGGTTATCAGACTTCCGTGGCGCCCTGAGACGAGGATAGCGGAACACCTGGATTTAGCTGCGACGTAGCCGCCGCAAGATGCGCGACCCACTACCGGGTGCGAGGAAAAACGACAGACCAAACCCGGCGACGAACCCGGCCAGATCAGCAACCCAATCGTTGTGACTGTCAAACAGCAGTCCAAAAACAAGCTGAATGCCCATCAGAAATCCGATGAGTTGAAAGGCCCGCAACTGGCCTGCGCCAATCGACGAGAGCTTGCGCCAGAGCAGAAAAGTGAAGCCTCCTATCAACCCGTAAACAGGTGGAAAACCCCCGAACAGCGGCACCGGATCGTCCAGAAAAACGGCATAGGCCAGCGCGCCGAACGCACCAGACACGACAAAAATGACCAACGTTGCAATCCCTCCGAACGCCTCACCAACCATCTTGCCCATGGCCAGCAAAATCACCCCGACCAGCAGTGCATGGGTGAAATTGTGCGAGATGAACGGATAGGTCACAAATCGGATCAGATGTTCGACAGGCCAGCGATTGTTGTCGATCATCCATTCAAAGATCGGCCCGGAAAACGCATATTTCTGGATCGCCTGCAATCGCCAGCCGACAGCGTTTGCTCCGCCCACCAGCCCTTCGCTGCCAAGCGCAAAAACACATTCGACGCCAAAGATGACAAGGAACAAAGCCACGACAACTGGCGGCATTGGGTTGACTGGACTCACATTCGGGTTTGCGTTTGGGTCAGTGCTCATGCGTGCTTTCCTTGACGAGGCCTGAGTGCATGGGTAAGCGAGGCGAGCCCAACAATCCAGCCGGAGATATCGTTATGACCGCCCCCAGCTTCACACCACGTGTGTTTTCCGGCATTCAGCCGTCAGGCGATCTGCATTTGGGCAACTATCTGGGCGCTATCAAACGCTTCGTCGATATGCAGGGGGATAACTTTGAGACAGTCTATTGCATGGTTGATCTGCATGCGATCACCGTCTGGCAGGACCCGGCCGATCTGACCCGCAATACCCGCGAATTGTGCGCCGGGTTTATCGCCGCCGGGATAGATCCGGAAAAATCGATACTGATCAATCAAAGCCAGGTTCCAGAACACGCGCAACTGGGTTGGATCTTTAACTGCGTCGCGCGCATGGGCTGGATGAAGCGGATGACCCAGTTCAAGGACAAAGCCGGAAAAAACGCGGAAAACGCATCATTGGGTCTGTTTGGCTACCCGGCGCTGATGGCGGCTGATATCCTGATCTATCACGCGACTCACGTGCCGGTGGGCGAAGACCAGAAACAACATCTGGAACTGACACGCGACATCGCGACCAAGTTCAATCACGACTACGGGGTCGATTTCTTTCCCATTACCGAGCCTGTAATCGAGGGGGCCGCGACACGTGTTATGTCTTTGCGCGACGGAACGAAAAAGATGTCCAAGTCCGATCCCTCAGACGCAAGCCGCATCAACATGACCGATGACGCCGATACAATTGCGCGGAAAATTCGCAAAGCCAAGACCGATGCCGATGCTTTGCCGTCCGAATCTGCAGGTTTGGCAGGCCGTCCAGAAGCCCGCAATCTGGTGAACATTTACGCGGCAATGTCTGACCAGTCGGTGGACCATGTTCTGGCGGAGGTCGGCGGCAAACAGTTTGGCGAATTCAAACCCCTGTTGGCTGATCTTGCCGTGTCCAAATTATCGCCGATCTCAACCGAAATGGCGCGTCTTATGGCTGACCCAGCAGAAATTGACCGCATTCTGACTGCAGGCTCTCTGCGCGCCCGCGCCATCACCGCGCCGATCCTGCGCAAGACCTATGACATTGTTGGGATGGTCGGTCCGGCGTAACCGCTAGTGCGTCAACGAACAGGTCTCGTGCAAAGTTCGGGGTTTCTATCGGCATCCATTGCGTCCAGTTTGAAGCTAAGTATTGGAGGCGCGATATGACAGCAAAGGCACATCCGGAGACACGTGTTGGCCACATTCACCTCAAAGTCGCTGATCTGGATCGCGCTATCGCGTTCTATAGCGATGTGTTGGGATTTGAGGTCACTCAGCGGTATGGAAGCAAAGCAGCGTTTTTGGCTGCGGGCGACTATCATCACCACATTGGTCTTAACACTTGGGAAAGTTTGGGCGGGACCGCCCCGGCCCCGGGTACGACCGGTCTCTATCACGTCGCTTTTCTCTATCCACATCGTGCCGCACTCGGCGCTGCGATCAAAGCTGTAACGCAGGCGGGCTTCTCGCTTGATGGCGCGGCGGACCATGGCGTAAGCGAAGCTGTTTATCTGAAAGACCCTGATGGCAACGGTGTTGAGTTATACCGTGATCGGTCAGAACCTGACTGGCCGCGGGATGCAACCGGAGACCTAGCCATGATCAGTGCGCCCTTGGATATCGCGGCATTAATTGCCGAAGCAGAGTAAGGTCTGGACGTCTGACCTAAGTCTACCATAGTGTTCCTAAAAGAGGAGGATCAACATGGCCACAGGGACCAATATCCGCACATATTTCGATGGTCGCTGGCACGACGGAGACGTCAGCATCATGCGAGCGGCGGATCACGGCTCTTGGCTGGGCACAACTGTATTTGACGGTGCACGGTTCTTTGATGGGCTAACGCCTGATCTTGATGCACATTGCGCCCGCGTGAATCGCTCGGCTGAGGCACTGATGCTGACCCCAACCGTGCGCACCGACGACATGGTCGACTTGATCCACGACGGACTGGAGCGGTTTGACCCCGGTGCCGCAGTCTATATCCGGCCAATGTACTGGGGTATCGATTGCGATGAGACCACAATTGGGCCCTCTCGTGAAAAAACCGGCTTTGCCATCTGTCTTGAACAGATTGCCATGGCACCACCCGAAGCATCCACCTCTCTGACACGCACCCGGTTTCGCAGACCCGTGCTGGAAGACAGCGTGGTGAATGCCAAAGCCGGATGTCTGTACCCCAACAACGCCCGCATGCTGGCTGAGGCCCGCGCCAAAGGATTTGCCAATGCCCTGGCAGCAGATGCGCTGGGCAATGTGGCCGAAACCGCCACCGCCAATGTTTTTATGGTCAAAGACGGCGAGGTCTTCACCCCTGCAGCAAACGGCACGTTCTTGTCCGGGATCACACGCGCACGTCACATCAGCAATTTGGCCGCTGACGGCACACAGGTGCATGAAACCGTCCTAACGTTTGAAGATTTTCATGCGGCGGACGAGGTTTTTCTATCTGGCAATATGAGCAAGGTGACACCGGTCAAAGCCTTTGACGACACGCAGTATCAGGTCGGGCCGGTCACACGCCGCGTGCGTGAAATGTACTGGGATTGGGCGGCATCAGGACGATGATGACAAATGGCAATTGCCACGCCGACCAACTCGCGCCATGATCGCCACGGTTGAGGAGCGCGCAAAATGCGGAAATTTCTAGTGCTATTGGACGATAGCCGCGAATGCCTGAACGCAATGCGCTTTGCCGCAATGCGGTCGGCGCACACCGGCGGCGGGGTACAGATTCTATCGGTGATCCCACCAGACGAATTCAATCACTGGATCGGTGTGGGCGAAGTGATGCGCGAAGAAGCCCGAGAACGCATTCATGCCCATTTCGAGGTGTTCGCCAAGTGGATGCGCGACAAACAGGGGATTGATCCGCAACTGGTCATTCGGGAAGGCCGGCCAGTTGATGAGATCATAGCCCAGGTGGTCGAAGATACCGAGATTGGTGTACTGGTTCTGGGTGCCAGCGCTGACAATAAGGGACCCGGCCCGATTATCACCGCGCTGATGAAAAATGCAGGGGCTTTGCCGATCCCGATCACAATTGTTCCCGGCGATCTTTCAAAGGAAAAACTGGAAGCGATTACCTGACATCAGGCCACTTAGAATCGTTCCAAACCTTGACTTATTGACCTTTGACGCGCATATCCAGAGTCCAGCTGCACGTGGAGATGCCCTCATGTTTATTCAAACTGAATCGACCCCAAACCCGGCAACACTGAAATTCCTGCCCGGCCAGTCTGTAATGGATCTGGGCACCGCAGATTTTCCGTCCGCAGACACGGCTGGCAAGTCGCCGCTGGCGAACCGCATTTTTGCGGTCGGAGGGGTGACAGGCGTATTCTTTGGCCTTGATTTTGTGACCGTGACCAAGGCGGAAGACACAGAGTGGGACCACATCAAACCTTCAATTCTGGGTGCGATCATGGAACATTACCAGTCCGGTCAGGCTGTGATGGGCGACGATCACAAACCTGTTTCAGGGCATGCGGATCACGACGGCGAAGACGGCGAGATCGTTTCTCAAATCAAAGAGTTACTCGACAGTCGGGTGAGGCCGGCAGTGGCTCAGGATGGCGGCGATATTACCTTCCACGGCTTTGACCGCGGCGTGGTTTATCTGCACATGCAAGGCGCCTGCGCCGGCTGCCCTTCGTCTACACTGACCCTGAAGATGGGAATCGAGAACCTGTTGCGCCACTATATTCCAGAGGTGACCGAGGTACGGCCTGTTGCCGTCTGACCTCCCTCTGATAATTGGCTTTGACACATCGGCCGCGCATTGCGCGGCCGCTTTGTTGTCCGGCGACACTGTCTTGGCTGTTGCCGCTGAAGAAATGGCCCGGGGGCAGGCCGAGCGGCTTGTGGTTTTGCTGGAAGAGGTTTTGAGGCATGGTGGGGTAGCATGGGCCGACTTAAATGCCATTGGAGTTGGAACCGGACCCGGCAATTTCACTGGCATTCGCATATCCGTCTCGGCGGCACGGGGATTGGCACTGGGCTTGGGCATTCCAGCAGTTGGCGTCACGGGGTTCGAGGCGCGTACATATGGCATGCCATTGCCCGCCACTGCGTTGATATCTGCGCCGCGCGATGAGGTGTACCGGCAAGATGTCAACGAAAATGGCGCACAAACACCTCAGATTCAACCGCGAGATATTGCGCAGTCGGAGGCGGTCAAACTGGGTCACGCGCTAGTGCCAGATATCTCACCGGCAAAGTTAGCAGAAAACATCGCCTGCATTGCAAAAGGGTCTTGGCAGAACGTCACCCCGCCCCCTGCCCCGCTTTATGTTCGGGCCGCCGATGCCGCCCCACCACGCGATGCGCCACCGGTTATGATCGACGAATGAGCCACACCATGTCTGCCGCACATCTGGCCACGCTGCACAGTGCCGCATTTGACACTCAGCGCGCGTGGTCTGCGGCAGAGTTTCGCGACTTACTTGCCGACAAGCATTGCCATGCAATTTCAGACCGGCACGGATTTTCGCTCATCCGCGTGATCGTTGACGAGGCAGAGCTACTGACGCTTGCGGTCCACCCAGAGCAGCAAAAAACAGGCCTGGGTCGCAGCCTGCTGCAACAGACCATTGCTCTGGCGACTGCCCGAGGCGCGACAAAAATGTTTCTGGAAGTGGCCGCAGATAATACGCCTGCGATCCGCTTATACGTGGCATCTGGCTTTGCAGCAGTAGGGAACCGCCCGCACTATTATGCCCGCAACAATACTGCTCCGGTTGATGCCTTGGTAATGTCACGCGCATTAACCTAAGGTTTTCGGGGCCTTCTGCACACCAAACATCAGAAAGCGGTTGACGCTATCGCGTCGGTGCGGCCTAAATTGCAGGTGTTCGAATTCACTTCACGATACACCGGGGCACAAGGTGACAAGCCTGCGTCGCCCCCAACATGAAAACAATTGGGAGAACCTAGATGACTCTTATGCAAAAACTGATGGGCGCCGCTGCTGGGCTGGCCCTGACCGCAGGCGCAGCTTTGGCCGAGCCTGCGTTGATTTTTGACCTTGGCGGCAAATTCGACAAGTCCTTTAACGAAGCCGCTTTTGGTGGTGCGCAGCGTTGGGCCGAAGAAACCGGCGAACCCTTCCGCGAAATTGAACTTCAATCCGAAGCACAGCGCGAACAAGCCCTGCGTCGTTTTGCCGAAAGCGGATCTAATCCTATCGTCATGGCCGGTTTTGCCTTTGCTGACGCATTGGGTCAGGTCGCTGCTGACTATCCCGACACTTCGTTTGTGATCATCGACATGGTCGTTGACGCGCCCAATGTGCGCTCTGTTGTGTTCAACGAACATGAAGGATCGTTTCTGGTTGGTATGATGGCGGCCAAAGCCTCGAAATCCAACACCGTCGGGTTTATCGGCGGAATGGACATTCCGTTGATCCGCAAATTCGCTTGTGGTTATGCGCAGGGTGTCAAAGCAGCTAATCCGGATGCCACTGTGATTTCCAACATGACCGGCACCACTCCATCCGCATGGAATGACCCCGTCAAAGGGTCAGAACTGACCAAAGCACAAATCAGCCAAGGCGCTGACGTGGTTTACGCTGCTGCCGGTGGCACGGGCGTGGGCGTTCTGCAGACTGCCGCAGATGAAGGCATTCTGTCGATCGGCGTGGACAGCAACCAGAACCACCTGCACCCGGGCAAGGTTCTGACATCGATGATGAAGCGGGTCGACAATGCTGTTTATAACGCCTTTTCGGATGGCCCTGGCCTGGAAGCAGGCTTTAACGTCATGGGACTTGCCAATGGCGGAGTCGGATATGCGATGGATGAGAATAACGCATCACTGGTCAGCGCTGAAATGCAGGCTGCAGTTGAAGAAGCATCTGCCAAGATCGCCAGCGGCGAATTGATCGTTCACGACTACATGTCCGACGACAGCTGCCCGAACCTGTCGTTCTAATCGTCCAGACCTCAAGAGGAGAATATCATGGCTGACGCACTCACCGCTGTATTCTCTGCTTGGGGCGATTCGGATCCAAAGAGCCGCGCTGCAACACTGGGCGCGGCTCTTGCCCCCGAATTCTATTATGCTGACCCACAAGTTCCGTCCCCGATCACCAATCTTGATGATTTTCTGGGATATCTGGCTGGTTTCACCGAACACATGCCGGGCGCTTCGGCGCAAGTTGCTGGCAAACCAAGTGCCCACAATGGCCATGTTCGGGTTTTTGTAGATTTCATGAAGGATGGTGCGCGCATGATGCGGGGCCAGTACTTCGCCGATCTGGATGACACGGGCAGGATCACCCGACTTATCGGTTTTGCGGGCACCGGTGATGCGACATGACCGCCCCTGCAATTGAGCTGAGAGGCATCTCAAAAGCATTTGGCCCGGTTCAGGCGAACAAAGATATTTCCATCTCGGTGATGCCCGGCACGATCCACGGGATTATCGGCGAAAACGGCGCCGGCAAATCTACCTTGATGAGCATCCTTTACGGCTTTTACAAAGCCGATAAAGGTGAGATTCACATCGCCGGAAAACAGACCCAGATTCCTGACAGTCAGGCCGCTATTGCCGCCGGCATTGGTATGGTGTTCCAGCACTTCAAACTGGTTGAGAATTTCACTGTTCTGGAAAACATCGTCCTTGGCGCCGAAGAAGGTCGCCTGTTGATGCCGTCTTTGAACAACGCGCGGAAAATCCTGTTGGGACTTGAAAAAGAATACGGTCTGAATGTGGATCCGGACGCGATAATCGAAGAGCTGGGCGTTGGCATGCAACAGCGTGTCGAAATCCTCAAAGCACTTTACCGGCATGCCGATATTCTGATCCTTGATGAACCCACAGGGGTCCTGACCCCCCCTGAGGCAGATCAATTGTTCCGCATTCTGCATCGACTGCGTGAAGAAGGCAAAACCATCATTCTGATCACCCACAAACTGCGCGAAATCATGGATATCACCGATACGGTCAGCGTCATGCGGCGCGGTGAGATGACGGCAACTGTAAAGACGTCGGAAACTTCACCAGCTGAGTTGGCCGAACTCATGGTAGGTCGCAAGGTCCTGCTGCGTGTCGACAAAGTTCCGGCAAAACCCGGCGAGGTCGTGTTGGACATCAAGAACCTGCATGTGGTTGATGAAAAAGGTGTCGAGCGTGTCAAAGGCATCGATCTGAACGTGCGCGCCGGTGAAATCTTGGGCATCGCAGGGGTTGCCGGCAACGGGCAGTCCGAACTGCTTGAAGTACTGGGGGGCTACGCGCAGGGCTCTGGCACCATCCTGATGAACGGGCAACAGATTGACTTGACAGGCAAGTCGTCTGATGGGCGTTCACGGCGTGCCAGTGGCATCGCGCATGTGCCCGAAGATCGCCAGCGCGAAGGCCTGATCATGCCGTATCATGCATGGGAAAACGTCGCATTTGGCTATCATCATGATGCGGCCTATAATTCTGGTTTCCTGATGAACAACAAAGCCCTGCGTGAAGACACGGAAGCAAAGATCGAAAAATTCGACATTCGCCCAGCCAACTGCTGGCAGGAGGCAAAGAACTTCAGCGGTGGCAACCAACAGAAAATCGTGGTCGCGCGCGAGATTGAACGCAATCCGGATTTGCTGCTGATTGGCCAACCCACCCGTGGTGTAGACATCGGTGCCATCGAGTTTATCCATCAGCAAATTGTAGCCCTGCGTGATCAGGGCAAGGCAATTCTGCTTGTCTCGGTCGAGTTGGAGGAAATTCTGTCGCTCAGTGACCGCATCGCAGTAATGTTTGATGGCCACATCATGGGTGAGCGATTACCCAATGAGACCGACGAAAAAGAGCTGGGTCTGCTGATGGCCGGCATGTCCGGAAAGGCGGCCTAGATGGATGTTATGCCAAAATGGGCCGAAGTTGTCCTCGTGCCGCTTATTTCGCTGCTTCTTGCCGCTATATTGTCTGCGCTTGTCATCCTCGCCATTGGCGAAGACCCCGTTGCGGCAGTCAAACTCATGGTCGAAGGATCGCTCGGGTCCACATATGGTTGGGGCTATACGCTTTATTACGCCACGAACTTCATGTTTACCGGGCTGGCAGTATCCGTCGCGTTTCACGCCCGCCTGTTCAATATTGGCGGCGAAGGTCAGGCGATGCTCGGGGGATTGGGTGTCGCGCTTGCCTGTCTTTACATCCCCTGGCCACATTGGTCACTCGCGCTATTGGGGGCCACATTGGGGGCCGCCGCATTTGGCGCACTTTGGGCCGCGGTCCCGGCCTATCTGCAAGCCAAACGCGGCAGCCATATCGTGATCACGACGATCATGTTTAACTTTATCGCAGCCGCTTTGCTGAATTATGTACTGGTCAACATGCTAAGGCCTACCGGTTCCATGGACCCTGCGACAGCGCGGTTTTCGGACTCTGTCCATCTCCCCACCTTGCACGAACTGCTCGCCCCTTTTGGCATCGCTTTTTCCAAGTCAGCGCCCGCAAATGTGACGCTATTGGTGGCGATGCTTGCCTGTGTCGCAGTCTGGTTACTGATTTGGCACACCCGGCTGGGATATGAAATCCGGGCTTATGGGCATTCTGAATCCGCGGCCAAATACGCAGGTATATCGCCTGTTAAAATCACAATGATTGCGATGCTGATCTCGGGCGGGCTTGCCGGGATGATGGCGATCAACAATGTAATGGGCGAGGCTGAGCGTCTTGTCCTGAACGCAACCGAGGGCGCCGGGTTCATCGGCATTGCGGTCGCCCTTATGGGGCGCAGTCATCCGTTTGGCGTTTTTCTGGCGGCAATCCTGTTTGGGTTCCTTTATCAGGGGGGGGCCGAATTGGCGCTTTGGACCAAGATCCCGCGCGAGTTGATTGTCGTCATTCAGGCTCTGGTGATCCTGTTCACAGGGGCGCTTGATAATATGGTCCGAATGCCGCTTGAGAAACTGTTCCTAGCACTGCGGAAAGAGGAAAGCTGATGGATTTCCTGACCCTTCTGCAAGTCCTCGACAGCACCGTGCGCCTTGCCACGCCGCTTTTGCTGGCCTGCCTTGCCGGCCTTTTCTCAGAGCGCGCGGGAATCTTCGACATCGGGCTTGAAGGCAAGATGCTGGCTGCTGCATTTTTCTCAGCCGCCTTCGCGTCGATCACCGGTTCAGTCTGGCTGGGTCTGTTGGCAGGGATGGCGTCTTCAGTGGCTCTCAGCGGCTTGCATGGCCTCGCATCGATCACATTCCGCGGCAATCAACTTATTTCCGGGGTGGCGATCAACTTTCTGGCTGCAGGTCTGACCGTGTTGATTGCACAAGATTGGTTTGCCCAAGGCGGCAGAACCCCGTCCCTGGTGGGCGCAGGCCGTTTCGAGCCCATCACATTGCCTTTTGCCGAGGCGCTCAGAGACGTGCCCGTCCTCGGTCCGATCTATTATGAACTGATCTCGGGCCATTCGATTCTGGTTTATGTCGCCTTTGCCTGCGTGCCGCTCACCTGGTGGATTTTATATCGGACCCGGTTCGGGCTTCGGCTTCGGGCGGTGGGTGAAAACCCGGCTGCGGTCGACACCGCTGGCGTATCGGTCGTTGGTCTGCGTTATGCGGCTGTGGTGATTTGCGGCGTTCTTTGCGGTATTGCAGGTGCCTACCTTGCGACAGCACTTCAGGCCGGATTTGTCAAAGACATGACCGCAGGACGCGGGTTTATAGCGCTGGCCGCGCTGATCTTTGCAAAATGGCGGCCATGGTATGCGCTCTCTGCCACTTTACTCTTCGGATTCTTGCAGGCCATTGCATTGCGTTACCAGAATATTGATCTGGGCGCTTTCACCGTGCCGGTCCAATTCATGGATGCCCTACCGTATATCCTGACAGTGGTGATCCTTGCCGGTTTTGTTGGCAAAGCCATTCCACCACGCGCAGGCGGAGAACCCTACGTGAAGGAGCGGTGATACTGGCTGATAGGGCCAGTTTGGCAAATTCGTTGATGCCTATGGTAACACTGCTGCTCTCACATATTGCAATTGCAGCATAGTCCGGTTTAGGAACTCACATGCAAATCTACCTGCCTATCGCCGAGGTATCGGTCAACGCCTTCCTCCTGCTGGGGCTGGGCGGCATGGTGGGCGTATTATCGGGTATGTTTGGTGTTGGCGGCGGCTTTCTGATGACGCCGCTTTTGTTCTTTATCGGTATCCCGCCCGCCGTGGCTGTGGCAACCGAAGCCAACCAGATTGTGGCCTCTTCGTTTTCGGGCGTATTGGCCCATTTCAAACGAAAAACTGTCGACTTTCGAATGGGGACCGTGCTGCTGATAGGCGGGCTTTTTGGCGCTGCACTTGGCGTGTTGGTGTTCAACTATCTCAAGGAATTGGGGCAGGTCGATCTGCTGGTCAAGCTTTGTTACGTGATATTCTTGGGTGTCATTGGCGCGTTGATGTTCGTCGAAAGCCTGAATGCGATCCGCAAATCGCGAAAAGCCGGTGGCGCGCCTACACGCAAACGCAAGCATCGAGGTTGGATTGACGGATTACCGTTCAAAATGCGGTTCCGGACATCTGGGCTTTATATCTCGGTCATCCCGCCTTTGATCGTCGGCGTCGTTGTCGGCGTGTTGGCCGCGATCATGGGCGTAGGCGGCGGGTTTGTCATGGTCCCGGCGATGATCTATCTGTTGGGCATGCCCACAAAAGTGGTTGTCGGCACCTCGCTGTTTCAGATCATTTTCGTGACCGCATTCACCACGCTGCTACACGCCACAACAAACTTCACCGTCGATATTGTTCTGGCTGTTCTCTTGTTGGTTGGCGGTGTGATCGGGGCCCAGATAGGCGCCCGGATTGGCGTAAAGTTGAAGGCCGAGCAGTTGCGCATCCTGTTGGCAATCATGGTACTGGCGGTCTGCGGAAAGCTAGCGTTTGACCTTTTGGTAATGCCATCCGAGCTTTATTCGCTCGGCGTTCCGGGTGGGCACTGAATGATACTGCGCTGGATCGCTCTTTTCTTCTGCCTCACCCTGCCAGTTCACGCAGAGGAGGTTGTGCTGGGGCTTAGTCAGGATGAAGTGGCAATTACCACGAACTTTGACGGATCAGATATCCTGATTTTCGGCGCGATAAGACGCGACAAGCCTATCCCGTCCGGTGATCCGATTGAGGTGATCGTTACGGTTTCCGGTCCGTCGGTTCCCGTGACCGTTAGGCGCAAGGAAAAACGCTATGGGATTTGGGTGAACGTCGACAGTGTAAAAGTCGACAGCGCGCCCAGTTTTTATGCAGTGGCAACAAGTGTACCTTTCGACAAAGCACTGCGTGACGTCGAAGACCTGCGTTACCGAGTGTCAATTCCGCGTGCGATCCGCTCTGTTGGCGCCCCTCAAAACATCGAAGATTCCCAAAGCTTTACAGAGGCCGTGATACGAGTCCGCACTAAGGAAAAGTTGTACCAGATTTTGCCGGAAACGGTTTCCGTCGACGAACAAACGCTGTTTCGCACCGACATCGATATGCCAGCCAACCTCACAGAGGGGGCCTATGCTATCCGTGTTTTGCTCACCCGGGACGGGAGCGTCGTTTCTGAATATGAAACCAATATCCAGGTGCACAAGGTTGGCCTTGAGCGCTGGCTTTTTAGCCTATCCCGAGAACAACCGCTTATGTATGGGCTCATGTCGCTTGCTATTGCAATTGCAGCTGGTTGGGGCGCGTCGGCCGTGTTCCGGTTTATTCGAACCTAAGGTCGGCCGCTGACGATCAGCCGCGCCCGATATAGGGCATGTTGGTCGCCATAACCGTCATGAACTGCACATTTGTACTCATTGGCATATTCGCCATATGCAAAACAGATCGCGCCGCGTCCTCGACCTGCATCATCGGCATAAGTTGCCCATCCGGATCCGCCGCCAGCGCACGCGCATTCAATTCCTCTACCAACTCTGTCCTGGCGTTGCCGATGTCGATTTGGCAGCAGGCGATATTGTACGGCCGCCCGTCCAGCGATAATGTCTTGGTCAATCCGGTGATTGCGTGTTTGGTGGTAGAACAAACCGAACCGGGGCGCGGGACATAAGCTGACAGAAACCCATTATTGATGATCCGACCGCCCTGCGGATTCTGTGCACGCATCTGCGCAAAAGCAAGCCTCGCGGTAATAAACATGCCGCGCAGGTTCACATCGAGAACCTTTTTCCAGGCATCCAGGCTGATTTCGTCAATCGAACCTGATGGGCGGTGGCCTCAACGGGTGGACGCAACACTTTAGTCATTAGGAAGAGATGGAGTGTTGAGCATGAAGTATCGTCGCAGGATTTACTATTCGGCTGAGCAGCGGGCTGAGATTTGGGATCGTTGGCAGCGGGGGGAGTCGA
>CBDTVL010000054.1:0-17592 GCA_965363755.1 uncultured Sulfitobacter sp. | reverse complement strand
GCTTGGTATTTCTGACGCCGTTAGGGGACGACCTGCTGGCCCCCCCCGCGCCCCGATTTTCACCAGAACCAGCGGAAGCTGTCGCTCTTGAGCAGGAGGCTCAGGCTGATTTCCGGGACCAGGCAAAGGATCGTGAAGAAGCCGATGCTGTTCCGATGCCCCAACCGACAACCGCACCAGCGCTGACCCGCGATCGCTCTGACAGTGCTTTGTTAGGTACGTCTTCTGAGTCACGTCAGACCGAGCGGAAGATGGCACCACCTAATCGAGGTACAACAGGATTGATCAACGAGAGTTTTGTTGCGCCAGAGCCCGGCCAATCGGCCAGCAACACTGAAGCTTTCTCAAATGAAACCCCCAGTTCGCTACAGATCACATCCGAAACGCCAGTCTCTACATTCTCAATTGATGTCGATACAGCCTCTTACGCAATTGTGCGCAATTCGCTGATGAACGGATATCTGCCTGACCCGGACGCGGTCCGGATCGAGGAGATGGTTAACTACTTTAGCTACGCCT
Source organism: uncultured Sulfitobacter sp. (assembly GCA_965363755.1). Classification (GTDB taxonomy): domain Bacteria; phylum Pseudomonadota; class Alphaproteobacteria; order Rhodobacterales; family Rhodobacteraceae; genus JL08. The sequence continues at coordinate 17,073 of CBDTVL010000054.1, read as the reverse complement.
ATCCCGCGCCTGACGGTACGACACCGTTTCAGCCCACGGTATCAGTGACCCCGACTCCGTGGAATGGGGACACGCAACTGGTGCATATTGGCATTCAGGGCGCGTTGCCTGCAGTCGAAGACCGACCACCGCTGAATCTCGTGTTTCTGATTGATACGTCGGGCTCGATGGATCAGCCAAACAAGCTACCCCTGCTCAAGCAATCGTTTCGGTTGATGTTGGGGCAATTGCGACCCACGGATCAGATTTCCATTGTCACCTATGCAGGCAGCGCCGGGCAAGTGCTGGAACCGACCAATGCGTCTGAACGCAGCACCATTCTGGCTGCGCTGGACCGGATGGGCGCTGGCGGGTCAACCGCCGGGCAGGCCGGGCTGCAACAGGCCTACAGCACGGCGCAATCCATGGCCAAAGACGGTGAAGTGACCCGCGTGATCCTTGCTACAGATGGTGATTTCAATGTCGGCATTTCGGATCCGGATGCGTTGAAATCTTACATCGAAACGCAACGCGAAAGCGGCACATACCTAAGCGTTCTCGGATTTGGACGCGGTAATCTGGACGATGCCACAATGCAGGCACTGGCCCAGAACGGTAACGGACAGGCCGCCTATATTGACACGCTGGCTGAGGCACAGAAAGTGCTGGTGGACCAACTGACCGGCGCGCTGTTTCCGATCGCCAACGACGTGAAGATTCAGGTCGAGTTCAACCCGGCGCAGATCGCTGAATACCGGCTGATCGGCTATGAAACCCGGGCTCTGCGGCGTGAAGACTTCAACAATGATGCGGTAGATGCAGGTGACATTGGCGCGGGCCATTCAGTGACAGCACTATATGAGGTGACCCCGGTTGGATCACCTGCCCAACTCAGCGATCCACTGCGGTATGGGGCAACCTCTACGACGGGCAGCAGTGACGAACTGGGTTATCTGCGGCTCCGCTACAAAACACCGGGGAATACGACAAGCCAGTTGATCGAAACGCCAATTTCTGCGGATTTTCCAGCCCCGACCGAGGTTGGGTTTGCTGCCGCTATTGCCGGATTTGGTCAGCTGTTGCGGGGCGGAGATTATATCCAGGGCTGGACCTACGCTGACGCCATTGCTTTGGCCAATGCCAACAAAGGTGAAGACCCGTTCGGTTACCGGACAGAGGCCATCCAACTGATGCGGTTGGCGACAAGCCTGAGCGATCAATAAACAAAAAGACACCCGGACGCGTCCGCGCCCGGGTGTCTCCGAGGTAAAGCCTTGGCTTAGGCTCTAGTTGACAGCTTTCGCGTCAACAACGTCTGCCTCAACTACCTTGGTCGAGGCAATGTCGATGCGGCGCGGTTTCAGCGCCTCGGGAATTTCACGTTGCAGATCAATATGAAGCATACCGTCTACATGCGACGCACCCGTCACCCGGACATGATCGGCGAGATGGAACCGACGCTCAAACGCGCGTGTCGCGATACCGCGATGCAAATAGCTCCGCTGCTCTGCCTCATCCGCCTTGCCGGCCGACACAATCAAGGCATTTTCCTTGACCTCGACGTCCAGATCAGCCTCGGCAAAACCAGCCACAGCGATCGAGATGCGATACGCATCATCAGCGATCTTCTCGATATTGTAAGGCGGATAGGTTTGTTGCGGACCATCGTTGGTCATAACCCGATCCATTAGATCAGCAATCTGATCAAAGCCAATGGTGGCGCGGTGAAGGGGTGCAAAATCAAAAGTACGCATAGTCGTCATCCTCTATTCTGAGCGAGTACGAAACATTTATGGCCTTCCCATAGGGGACAGACCGGTTCACGCCAGAGCCCGATCATCGGCACCCTGACACCCATAATTTGGGCACTCAATTTCAGCTTTCAAGGGTTTCAGGGTTTAACGAACTTTGCGCCGGTGCCGCTCCGGTTTTCGCCAACACTCAATCGTCGAACGGTAACCTTGGGACGCACGACAGGTGCAGCACGCAGCGCCCGTTTCAACTGACCCACAACCTCGGGCAAGGCCATACCAAGCGCCAACTGCCGTCCATCGGCAACAGTCCCACCCGAAATGAGGGAAATAATGCGACCTCGTGACCCCGAGTGAGCGAACACCGGGGCGCCGGACGATCCAAAAGTTACATTGCAGTCAAACGCCATCAAATCATCCTGTGATCCGACAATCTTGCAGCTTCGTTGACGCGACAAGGCTTCGGCACGGCCGCGGCCATATGACACAACGCTGACAGCAGATCCCTGTGCTGGACCCGAATGCAAGATAAAGGGATCGGCGTCGGTACTGACAATCGGCTTTTCCAAACGCAACAACGCCACATCATGTCGGATATTCTCACCATTCAGGGCACTTTTAGGATCGAACCCCGGATGCGCGGCGACCTGCGACACAACGCGCTCGGCGATGGACCTACCATCCCGCAAACCCGCACGAAACAATAGATCTGTCGGGCGCACGGGGTCTGAGGTTTGTGGATGATAAACACAGTGCGCCGCTGTCAGCACCAGATCCGGGGCAATCAGCGTGCCAGTGCAAAATCCAGATCCGGCCAAATCGAGCCGGCCTACAGCTTCCCATCCCAGCAGATCGTCGCGATCCGTGAGCCGGGAAAGACCACTGCTCTGCGCAACTGCGCCGAAGCCAAAGACACCGCACACAAACGTCGCAATGATCAGGCCCCTTGGTTTCATGGCTTAACGAATTTGGCACCGGTATCATGGCGCACACCAACCGAAAGACGATTCACACCTGGGCCGGGAGGCTGAAAAACACCATATCCGGCAGCAAGTGACGCCTTCAACTGCTCCAGCGGTTCGCCCAGCGCTGTTCCAAGCGCTACCTTTACCCCCTGCACTTCAGCCTTGGCCGAAACAACCGACACAATACGTGGCACGCCATCTGCAAAACTAAAGACCGGTGCCCCGGATGAGCCAAAATCAACATTGCACGACATGATCAGCACGCCCTCTTGACGGGCCATCACACCGCAGACTTCCTGAAGCGACGGGGCTTCGGAGCGGTCTCGTGCATAAGACACAACGCCGACGCTATCGCCTTTCTCCGGCCGTGCTGCTGTCTCAAAAGGGGTTATCGTCGTGTTTCGAATGGGTCTTTCAAGTTCCAGAAGGGCGATGTCGTTGCGCACGCGCTCTGACCTTGCGACACCGTCATAAACGTAATCTGGATGCACTACTGCCCGACGGACGTTGCGATAGGCTGAGGCGCGGCCATTGCGCCATCCCGCCAAAAACTCGACCGTTTCGTGGTTGATCCGCTGTTTGGATGTCCTGCTAAAGAGACAATGGGCTGCAGTGAGGACCAGATCCGGCGCAATCAACGCCCCGGTGCAAAACCCTGTACCATCAATGTCCAGACGACCCACAGCCTCCCAGGCGCGGCCATCATCGACCGATTCCAAGCTTTTGAGCCGCGCATCTTGCGCAATCGCCGCTGTCGTTGTTATCAGCGTCGTAAGTGATATCACTATCCAATGCCGCAAATTCGTCTCCTTACCCCCGCACACCGAATTAACGGCCACTTACGGCAAAAATGGGGCGCATAAAGAACAAATTAGCGCAATATCGGTATCTTGGGCGGGCGCTTTGCCTCACCATCAAGTGTAGGGGGTTTTGGTCCACCTGTGGCCCAATCCAAAAGTTCGACAGTATGCACAATCGGGATCTCCGTCGCTCCGCCAATCTGCATCATGCACCCGATGTTGCCAGCAGCAATAATATCAGGGCTTCTGGCCTCCAGCGTGCGCACTTTACGCTCTTTCAGTTGTTTGGAAATCGCAGGCTGCATCAGATTGTATGTACCCGCCGATCCGCAGCACAAATGGCTATCCTCAGGTTCCACAACGCCAAACCCGGCCTTGCGTAGCAGGTCCTTGGGAAAGGTTTTAATTTGCTGGCCGTGCTGCAAAGAACATGCCGCATGGTAGGCCACAATCAAACCTTTGTCGGTCCCGTCTGGCATGTCGAGTTGCATCAGAAGCTCAGAAACATCCAGCGCGATCCCGGCCACCCGCGCCGCGTCATCGGCCAGCGCATGCTCTTTAAACATGTGGCCGTAGTCTTTCACAGTTGTCCCGCAACCGCTGGTGTTGATCACAATGGCGTCCAGCCCTGCACCGTCCATTTCCGCCGCCCACGCCTGGATGTTTTTCGCCGCTGTCGCATGGCTTTCACTGGTCTTGCCCATGTGATGGGTGAGAGCGCCACAACAGCCCGCGCCTTTGGCGATCACGACCTCGCAGCCAAGCCGTCTGAGTAGGCGGATAGTTGCATCGTTGATGTCCGTGTTCAGGGCTTTCTGAGCGCACCCGGTCATCAGCGCCACACGTTTCTTGCGGGGCACCTCTGGCGCGAAGGTCTGTGGATCGTCGTTTCGACTGACGGGCGGGATCGTTTTTGGGGCCATTTCCAGCATTGCGCGCAGTCGGGCATCAGGCATCAGCGCCGCAAAGGGACGCCCAATTTTGGCCCCCAGCAATGCAACCCGAAACCGTATTGGATAGGGCAAAATCTGCGCCAGCACCCAGCGCAGCGCACGATCACCAAGCGGTCGTTTGTAATTGTTTTCAATATATTCGCGGGCATGATCAACAAGGTGCATGTAATGTACCCCTGACGGGCATGTGCTCATACACGCAAGGCAGGACAGGCAACGGTCAATATGTTTGACTGTCTTTTCGTCCGGTTTTTTGCCGTTCTCCAGCATATCTTTGATCAGATAGATGCGGCCTCGTGGGCTGTCCAACTCGTCGCCCAGAACCTGATAGGTCGGACAGGTTGCCGTGCAAAATCCGCAATGCACGCAGGTCCGCAATATCTCGTTTGACCGCGCAATTGCAGGGTCCTTCATCTGTTCGGGCGTAAAGGTGGTTTGCATAAGATCAGGCCTTTTGGCGGGTCTGCGTCAGCCCGGTGTTGAGTATGTTGCGGGGATCGAACTTGAATCTCAAACCAGCGCTCAGCGCCTCAATCGGCGCTGACTGAGGTTGAAACACACCCAATTGGTCGCGCGTGGCGGCATCTGCCCGTATGAGCGTCGCATGACCGTCATAGGCGCCAAGTTGTTTACGTAAATTTGTGCCGCCGGGCACCAATGCCCAGATCAGGCCACCGCCCCAGTCAAAAATCACATCTTTGACCTGCATTCGCGCCACTACGTCAGGTCCATCAGACGGCTTGCACGATACCCGCCAGACATCGCCACTTGCCGCATGAAAGGGTTCAACATCGCGGATGGCAGCCCACATTGCCGCGGTTTTATTCGGGGCCACTTCGATGCGTGCTGATCCATATTTTCCCAACAAATTCAAAAGCTTGTCTGACCGGTAAGCGACAGACCCTTCAAATCCTTCGATCCGGATGATCGTCAGCGCCACCCCATCGGCGCCGTTTGGCCGATGCGCCGCACCTGACACTTCAAAGGGAGACCCCAGTGCGTCTAACATCGCCGAAACCGCATCTCTGTTATTTAAACCGTCCAACAGAATGCATGCCGTGACATCCGTGCGCGGCAGCACTTTCAAGCCCACTTCGGTGATCACGCCAAGCGTGCCGTAAGAACCAGCCATCAATTTAACGAGATCATAACCCGTCACATTCTTCATTACGCGGCCGCCGTTCTTAACAATCGTACCGGCCCCATCCACAAAGCGTACGCCAAGCATATAGTCTCGCGCCGCGCCTGACTGAATGCGCCGAGGACCACTCGCATTGGCAGCAACGACGCCGCCGACGGTCGGCTCTCCGGTTGTACCCAGAAGGCCGCGGTGATCCATCGGCTCGAAGGGCAGGCGCTGGTTCTCTTTGGCCAGAACCGCATCAATCTCAGACACGGCTGTTCCTGCGCGCACGACGATCGTCAGCGCGCCGGGTTCATAAAGCTCTATGCCTGAAAGTCCTGACACGCTCAGCGCGGTCCCTTCGGTGGAAAACCCGCGGGTACCGCCGCCCTGAATTGCCAATGGCCCTTGCGCACCGGCAATCATGTCGGCCAGTTCGGCTTCTGTTTTGGGGGTCATAACTTCATCTTTTCATATATACTTAGGGGGGCGGGGGCTGGCCCGCATTACTCTGCCGCGATGGACATCTCGCGGCGCGACGCAGACACGGACAGTGGGAAAACCTTGGCAGGGTTCAGCAACCAGGATGGATCAAACACATCCTTGACCGCCATCTGTGCCTCCAGATCCGCAAGGTTGTACTGGTCGAGCATTAGGTCACGTTTTTCAATGCCCACGCCATGTTCGCCAGTCAGACAGCCGCCTACTTCGACGCAAAGACGCAAGACATCCGCGCCCATTGCCTCACATAGCTCCAAATCACCGGGTTTGTTGGCATCAAAGAGAATCAGCGGGTGCATGTTGCCATCCCCGGCATGAAATACGTTACCAACCTGCAGACCATACTGCGCACCCAGTTCGCCGATCCGCCGCAGCACATACGGCAAGGCTGATACCGGAATAGTTCCGTCCAAGCACATATAGTCATTGATCTGCCCTATGGCGCCAAAAGCTGATTTGCGGCCCAGCCAGATTTTTGCGCTTTCTTCGGGCGACTTGCTTTCGCGCAGTTCAACCGGATTATGGTTGCGGGCAATCTGCATGATAACGCCCAGCTGTTCGTCGATCTCTCCCGGTGATCCTTCAACCTCAACAATCAGCAACGCTTCGCAGTCGGGATACCCGGCCTTGGCGAATTTGTCGGTGGTCTCGATGCAAAGGCGGTCCATATATTCGATGGCCACAGGCAAAACGCCCGCTTTGATAATATCCGACACGCAGGCACCGGCTACCTCAGCGCTGTCAAACCCCATCAATACAGGGCGGGCGCCTTCCGGCTTGGGCAGAATGCGCAACGTCGCTTCAGTCACAACACCCAGTTGGCCTTCTGAGCCGCAGATCACGCCTAACAGGTCCAGCCCGCCAGCATCCAGATGGCCACCGCCAATCTCGACGACCTCGCCATCCATCATCACCATAGTGACACCCATCAGATTGTTGGTGGTCACGCCGTATTTCAAACAATGCGCACCGCCACTGTTCATCGCGATATTACCCGCAATGGCACAGGCCAACTGACTTGACGGGTCCGGTGCATAGAAAAATCCGTTCTCTTCAACCGCGCCGGTCACACTTAGATTTGTGCGCCCGGTTTGCACGCGGATGATGCGATTGGCGTAATCCGTTTCGATCACATCATTCATCCGGGCCACGCCGAGAATCACACAGTCAGCCGTGGGCAACGCGCCACCGGCAAGCGATGTGCCAGCACCGCGTGGCACAACCGGCACACCTTCCTGATGGCAAATCCGCAGAACTGCTGACACTTCATTTGTGCTTCTGGGTAACACTGCCAACAGCGGCGGGCACTTATAGGCAGTCAGTGCATCGCACTCATAAACACGCGTCTCAGCTGGATCATGGATGATCGCATCCATCGGCAACACCTGTTTCAGGCGCGCCACCAAGCCGGATTTGCGCGCCAGAATGGCAGGGTTTGGTGTCGGCATTTCCATGTACTTCCCCTCTTTGGTAAGAAAATATAACCAATTTCAACATCTGGCAAGTTTTATCGGAGCGAACTATGGTCCGGCAGATGAATTGGACTGATCGACTTACCTTATTTTCAACATTTGATGTGGCTGCTGTTTGCCTGCTTGTCGGGTTGTGGATCGTTATTGGCTGGGCGATTGAGCACTCTCCGCGCAAACATCCATCAATGTCCAGCCTGATGGCCGGTTTCCGGCGTGAATGGATGGTGCAAATGGTGACCCGTGAGCCACGCATATTTGACGCTCAGATTGTCAGCAGCCTGCGGCAGGGGACCGCTTTTTTTGCCTCCACGTGCATGATCGCAATCGGCGGAGGACTGGCGCTGATCGGAAGTGCCGATCAACTTGCGGGCGTTGCCAATGACCTCACCCTTGAAACCAATCCTATCATTGTCTGGGAACTTAAGCTGTTGGTTATGCTTCTTTTTGTAACAAACGCCTTCCTGAAGTTTGTCTGGGCGCACCGGCTTTTCGGCTATTGTTCAGTCCTGCTGGCCGCAGTTCCCAATGACCAGAACCATCCAGATGTCTACTCACGAGCAGCCCAAGCTGGCGAGATTGGCGTCGCAGCAGCACGCGGCTTTAATCGCGGTCTGCGGTCGATTTATTTTGGCCTGGCCAGTGCCGCTTGGTTGTTGGGCGCAGTGCCGCTTGTTTTGGCGACACTGATGACAGCTCTGGTCCTTGGACGGCGCGAGTTCGCGTCGCGATCGCGCAGCATTTTGCTAAGCAACCCCGCCCCCACGCAGTCGTGAGTGTATCTGTAAGCAGAACCTGCTAAAGCTAGCCCATGAAATTTCTGTTGCTCTGTACAATACTTGCTTTCGGCACTCCCGTTTGGGCCAATCCGTCAGTCATCGAAACGGTAAATGCCACCGAATCGGGCGGCACCTGGCGTTTTGACGTCACTCTCTCGCACCCGGATACCGGCTGGGATCACTATGCTGATGGCTGGCGCGTACTTACTATGGATGAGAAAGAACTGGGGACGCGGGTGTTGCATCATCCGCATACCGATGAGCAACCGTTTACCCGGTCGTTGTCTGGCGTTTTACTGCCGCCGGGGACGAAACAGGTGAAAATTCAGTCCCGGTGTCTGGTGGATGGCTGGCATAACGCGACAAAGACGGTGAACCTGCCCTAAACCCTAGTGGCGGTGATACGGACCACCCGCCAGTATGGTTGCGGCGCGATATATCTGTTCGGCAAGCATCACCCGGACCAACATATGCGGCCAGACCATCGCGCCAAAGGACAGGCTGAAATCTGCGTCTTGTCGCAAATCAGGGTCGATTCCCTCAGCGCCGCCGATCACAAATGCCAGATCACCACGACCTGCATCGCGCCACTTGCCCATTTGAGCCGCAAAATCGGGCGAGGACATTTGTTTGCCACGCTCGTCAAGCACACACAGCAAGGCACCGGTCGGGACCGTGCGGCGCAGCAGCGTCGCTTCGGCTGACATACCGCCTCTTTTGCGGTCTTCAACTTCAATTAGACTGGAAGGCCCAAGGCCCAAAGCGCGACCGGTACGATCAAATCGCTTTAGGTAGTCGTCAATCAGCATACGTTCAGCGCCTTCACGCAGCCGTCCGACTGCGCAGATATGCACCCTCATCAGATCGGCTTAATTCGTGGACGCAACAGCGCTGGTTGGCATCCACATCTTCTCAAGCTGATAGAATTCCCGCACTTCAGGTCGAAACACATGAACAATAACGTCACCTGTGTCGATCAATACCCAATCGCCGGTATCCTTGCCTTCGAGCTTGCTGAGCCGGCCAAATTCTAGCTTGAGGCTGTCGGCAAGTTTTTCTGCTATGGATGACACCTGACGGGTCGAACGGCCTGAACAGATCACCATGTAGTCGCCAATGGCCGTCCTGCCGCGCAAATCAATCTGCACGACATCTTCGGCCTTGTCGTCTTCAAGCAATGTCAGGATGCGGGCCAACAGCTTTTCGCTGCTTGGCTGGGGTTGGGCTGCCATCAAAGGCGCCCTGTTATCAGCGGCAAATACCGCGTCTGCGTGGATTGACAGGACATTGTCCTCCTTAAAAGGCGCCGCCGGACCCCCGACGCTGGGGATACCACCAAGCTAACAAGCCAAACGTGACAATTCAATGAAGCACTGTGATTTATGGCTAACTTGAACATAACATACGTGGCAAATTTGCATTCATTTGGGATCTCAAGCGGCGCGATACGCCCTTAGCCACAGCCTGTCCAGCCCAGATAGTGCGGTGGCATCAAACGCGCTTTGCACTTCCCAGTATCGACCGGACGGCACAGAATAGGCCAATTCCGCCTCACGCGCTTCGGCATGATTGATCGCGGCGAGGTCGAGACTAACCGGCTTTTTGCCCAGATCGGCCAGTTCGCCCGGTGCCGCGCGCGGAAAGATCAGCCGAGATTCGTTCCCCGATAGATTGATGCAATGACAGCCCTCGCGCGCAGCAAACAGCGCAAGACGTGCTGATTTGGCGGTTAGATCCTGCAGGGTTACATCTTTGCGCAGCGGATCAGCCTCGCCTGTCCCGTAAAAATGTGTCGGCCCCTTGGCTGGGTAGACCATATCACAGCCCAGAAATGCCATGACCTTGGGCTGCAGCGCATGGAGCGCCCAGTAAGCGGCGGTAAAGGCCATCGTGCCACCAGCATAAACGAAACCACCGTAGACATTCTGCGCTGGCACGTAGTCCTGCGCGGTGACGACCTGTTGTTCGGGCGCGATACCGGGTGGCATACGATCCGGGTCGAAATCTTCGGGGTGGATCAGATAATCCCAATCGGGGCGCACCTGCCATGCGTTGTTAATGGCCACAACCGAGTCAAATTGGCCTCGCGCCCAGTTTTTCATCTGAACTGCGTTTGGACCGCTGCCCAGAATTAAGACGATATCGCATTGTGTCATTGATCATGCCGCTCGCTTCACAAGCACTCCCACTTAGGGTGCTACTCTTCCATGACAAGCCTATTCCGCCGGAATGTCAGGTTGATCGCTACCCAACATCCGAACTTCGCGCTGTGGAAACGGTATTGAGATGTTATTCTCTCTAAAAGCATCCCACAGGGCCAGATACACATTTCCGCGAATATTGGTCAGACCGCCAGTAGGGTCACTGATCCAGAATCGCAGAATGAAATCCACACTGCTGTCGCCAAACCCGACGATATGACACACTGGTGTTTTGGGTTGAGACAGGACCCGGTCGACGCCGAGTGATGCCTTGATCGCAATTTGACGCACCAGATGTGGGTCACAGCCATAAGACGTGCCAAAAAAGATATCCAATCGCACAAATTCGTTGGAATGGGACCAGTTGACCACCTGACCTGTGATCAGATCTTCATTCGGGATCAGGTATTCTTTTCCGTCCCGGGTTAGCACTGATACATAGCGGGCTCCCAACGAATTGATCCAGCCAAAGGTTTCCCCAAGCGAAATCACATCACCAGGCTTGATGGACTTATCCAGCAGAATGATCACCCCGGACACAAGGTTCGACACCACCTTTTGCAAACCGAATCCGATGCCGACACCAATCGCCCCGGAAAGAACCGCAAGCCCAGTAAGATCGATGCCGGTTGCATCGACGGCAATAAAGAAGGCGACACCATAAACGATCACCTGCAGGCCTTTGATCGCCAATACCTGCATCGAAGGAGAGATGTCTTCATTGCGACGAATCGCGCGTGCAACGCCCAGCGATGTCAGGCGTGCGATCGTGGACAGCAGTGCAATTACAACCGCCGCACGCATGATCAAGAGAGCCGAAATGCGGATGTCACCGATTCCGAGCGCAATACTATCAAGAAACACTGATACTTCGTCGACCACTGTCAAATAGTAAAGCGTCGCGTAGATCCAGAGGCTCCAACTGACCACCCGGCGCAGCAAACGGTTGTGAACCAGCGGGGAGGCAAAGCCGATTATCAACCAAACCGTGACCACTGTGGACACAAGCCCGATGATATAGCTGCGCGAGGGCCAGGTGACCTCCTGCATCACCCCGTAGACGGCCCAAAGCCCCAGCGCAAAATATATCAGTGTTATACGGCGGCGAACCTGTACAAGTATACGCAATCGCCATTTCGGCCACACCACGCGCGTACGCGCCCAATTCTCAAGCGCTGGGCCCGTCGCAAATCGCAGGGCAAAAGCCGCCAAGAATATTCCGACAAGGATCAAAATCTGATATTGGCGCCAGCCGGGCAGGACCAGGCTTTGCAGAAAAGCCAACGCCTGCGTCCAGAGCGGCGCTAGCGTCTGGCCAAGGTTCGTAATCAAATCGATTATGGGAGTACTTGGCTGCTCTTCGGGGTTCATACATAGGCCTTTTTGCCAAATTGGCACGGCCAAACGGGTGCAATCAACCTGTTTGGTTCAATCTGACACGATTGTGCCTACGGTGAATCCCCCAAGAACGATAGAATCCGGGTAATCACCCCCGCCCCGGTTTCTCTACTCGAACCCGTCTGTGCATGCGCTGCAACAGTCAGCCCGACAAGCAGAGCGATCAGGCCCAGTTGGAAAATTTTGAACATGTTGTTGGCCCGATAAGCGTTAGGCACACGCACCTAGCTCCCGATTGCCAGAAAACAAGGCAGGCACGCCCTTGATAGAATGACTCAGCATCTGTATCTGACCCTCATGACAATGGTGTTTGATCTGGACGACCGCGCCCGACTGCGCGAACGCTTTTTCGGAGCGACGCGGGCGGTATTGGCGCGGACCTGACCTTTTACGTCTTTTGAAACACCCTCACGCAGTCTAATACGGGAGTGGACCACATGTCCCCCAAAACGATTTATGATAAAATCTGGAATGCTCATCTTGCCCACGAGGCCGAAGATGGCACCTGCCTGCTCTATATTGACCGGCATCTGGTTCACGAAGTGACCAGCCCACAGGCCTTTGAAGGGTTGCGCATGACCGGCCGCACCGTGCGCGCGCCTGACAAAACCATCGCTGTGCCTGACCATAACGTGCCAACGACACTGGATCGCGCAAAAGGCGGCATGAACGAAGAAAGCCGGATTCAGGTCGAGGCACTGGATACCAACGCCAAAGAATTCGGCATTCACTACTATCCGGTATCCGATGTCCGTCAGGGCATCGTACATATTGTCGGCCCCGAGCAGGGGTGGACCTTGCCGGGAATGACCGTGGTCTGCGGCGATAGCCATACCGCCACACACGGCGCATTTGGGGCATTGGCGCACGGCATCGGCACGTCAGAAGTTGAACATGTTCTCGCCACTCAGACGCTGATTCAGCGCAAAGGCAAAAACATGAAAGTCGAGATCACTGGAAAACTGCGCCCCGGCGTGACGGCAAAAGACATCACACTCAGCGTGATCGGTAAAACCGGCACCGCTGGCGGGACTGGCTATGTCATCGAATATTGCGGCGAAGCGATCCGTGATCTCAGCATGGAAGGCCGGATGACAGTCTGCAACATGGCCATCGAAGGCGGCGCCCGCGCCGGCCTGATCGCACCGGATGAAAAGACGTTTGAATATTGCATGGGCCGCCCACATGCGCCCAAAGGTGCACAATGGGAGGCCGCATTGGCCTGGTGGAAAACGCTCTATAGCGATGACGACGCCATTTGGGACAAGGTTGTAACCCTCAAAGGCGAAGACATTGCCCCCGTTGTGACTTGGGGTACATCACCCGAAGATGTGCTGCCGATTACGGCAACCATTCCAGCGGCATCCGATTTCACCGGCGGCAAAGTCGATGCGGCACAACGCTCGCTGGACTATATGGGCCTGACACCGGGAACGCGGCTGCAGGACGTGGACATTGACACAGTGTTCATTGGCTCTTGCACCAATGGCCGGATCGAGGATTTGCGCGCTGCAGCCGATATCCTCAGGGGCAAAAAGAAGAAAGACGGAATCCGCGCGATGGTGGTGCCGGGCTCTGGCCTTGTACGCGCGCAGGCCGAGGAAGAGGGTCTGGCACAAGTCTTCATCGACGCCGGATTTGAGTGGCGCCTTGCAGGGTGTTCCATGTGTCTCGCGATGAATCCCGATCAGCTTTCGCCCGGCGAACGCTGTGCCGCGACGTCAAACCGCAACTTCGAAGGCCGCCAGGGGCGCGGTGGGCGCACCCACCTGATGTCACCTGCGATGGCAGCTGCTGCGGCGATTACCGGAAAACTTACTGACGTTCGGGACGTTTTGTAAAAATTGTGGATGGCAACACAAAGGCGCACCGCCGCAATGCTCTGTTGCCTCCAAGTTCAACTGTGTTTCCAGAAGTTTCGCCTTACGCGGGCTCTGGTGACACCACAACGTTCACAAGGCCAAACAGTCATACTGAGACACCCTTCTATGCGGTTGTATACCGGTATGAGCGCCAAGGCCCAAAGTTAGACATAATTCTGACAGGAGACAAAAATGGATAGTTTCGACAAACTGAGCGGCATCGCCGCCCCGCTTCCACTGATCAACATCGACACCGATATGATCATTCCCAAGCAGTTCCTGAAAACGATTAAGCGATCCGGGCTTGGCGTCAATTTGTTTGACGAAATGCGCTATGACGATAATCGCGGCGAAATTCCTACCTTCGTGCTGAACCGGCCCGCCTATCGCAATGCCGAAATTTTAGTGGCTGGGGACAACTTCGGTTGTGGCTCTTCGCGCGAGCACGCGCCATGGGCGATTAAGGACTTTGGGATACGCTGTGTAATTGCCCCTAGCTTCGCTGACATCTTCTATAACAACTGCTTCAAGAACGGAATCTTGCCGATTGCCCTTCCAGTAGAGCAGGTTGATGTGCTGATGAAAGACGCCGAGAAGGGCGCCAATGCCAGACTGAACATTGATCTCGAGGCGCAGACGGTAACCTCCTCCGACGGTGAGGTTTTTCATTTTGAAGTCGATGCGTTCAAAAAGCACTGCATGATTGAAGGCCTCGACGACATTGGGCTGACGATGGAAAAGATAGCTGCGATCGACACCTTCGAAAACCTCGCCAAGACCGAGCGGCCCTGGGTCTGAAGGTTCAAGATCTAGACGTGAGACGAGGATCGCGAGAGATCGCTCAGGACAAACAGAATCTGCGGTCGCAACCTTAGCGATTAATCGTTGATTCTCTAAACTACTTATGCGTTAACCAAAACAATGGGTGCGTTCCGAAACTTAATAACCACTACATCTAGTACCGTGCCTTATTGTTGCACCAGAAACGATGCAAAGACGCACCAGTTCTACCCTCAATTCGCCGCAAACGTAGCGTCATTTTAACCATGGCTTGAGGACTGTGATGAAAGCGGGGTAAAAATTGGCTAAAGTTATCGAATATCGTCGAAGTCTACGCGATCCAAATGGGACATTGGTGCAGAACGGTGTTGCTTTGGCCCAATTTGAGGGGATAAAACTGTGATTGCTCGGTTGGCAGGCGCGATATTGCGCTCGGTATTGATCGCGTTGCTTATTGCAACGCCGGCGCTGCTGATGCCAAATGTTGTGGATGATTCAACCCAAATTGTTGCTCTGTTCGCCATCCTTGCCGCAGGCCTGACGTTTGTTGAGTATAACTCCAGCTTTCCCAGCATTGTAGAATTCCGCGAAGCGCCACCCTTCAATCGTCTGAGATTTGGGGCGCTGTTTGTGACCATCCTTTGCCTGACCCTGATCAGCAAGGGTAAGATCGAACCAACACTGTTGACCAATGCGCTGACATCGATTGGCACGATCTTGGGGAACGCAATTGATTTTCCATATTCACCGGTGCGTCTGGTTGTTTTGATGCTTCCCGATGATGCACCGCAGTGGATGATCGCTTCGGTTCGTACCGCGGCAGGGCTGTCTTACTTGATTTCACTCGTAGCAATGACACTGTTCCTTATCCTTGTCCGTATCCTGGGTTGGCCCGCACGAAATGGGGCGTTCAATGTCTGGATCAACCTGCCTTTGTTTGACCCGACTGCAGGTGGAGATGTTCTATATCGGTTAAAGCGTGACAGCCGGGTTAACATTGCACTTGGCTTTTTGCTGCCCTTTATCATTCCTGCTGTGGTCAAGGCCGCATCTGACCTGATTGATCCAATCTCGTTAGCGAATCCTCAAACTTTGATCTGGACAATGGCCGCATGGGCATTTCTTCCTGCAAGTATGATCATGCGCGGCATCGCAATGGGCCGGGTCGCAGAGATGATCGAAGAAAAACGACGTCGCGCCTATGCAGCAGATGCAGAAGGCATGCAGCCAGCCTGATCTTTGGTGCAGCGACACTGCTTATTGCACCGAACGAAGCTCTTCCTGATAATCTGCGCGTCGCCACTTTTAATACAGAGCTAGGACGCGACGGGCCCGGTTTGTTCCTTCGGGACGTATTGCGCGGTGAAGATAGCCAGATTACCGCAGCTGCCCGTGTCATCGTCGAGATTGCCCCTGATATCATCGCGCTGCAAGGCATCGACTATGACTTGACCGGCTTGGGGCTCGACGCATTTGCAGATTTTGTGGCGCAGGCCGGTCAGTCTTATCCCTACCGCTTTTCACTCTTGCCCAATCGGGGCATCCGCACTGGTCTTGATATGGACGGGGACGGACGGCTTGGTGGCTTTGATGACGCGCAAGGGTATGGAGAGTTCACCGGTGCTGGCGGCATGGCCATCTTGTCAAAATATCCGGTTCTGGTGGAAGAGGTTCAGGATTTTTCGACCCTATTATGGCGTGATCTTCCCGGCGCACTTTTGCCGCAGGTTGATGGTAAACCCTTCCCGAGTGCCGAAGTGCAGAATCTCCAGCGCTTATCGACTTCGGGCCACTGGGTGGTTCCAATCGCCCTTCCAAACGGCACGGTCGTGTCGATCATGACCTTTCATGCGACACCGCCGGTCTTTGACGGTCCCGAAGACAGGAACGGGCGCCGCAACCACGATGAGATCGTGTTTTGGCAACATTACCTGGACGGCGCATTTGGGCCCGCGCCCAGTGCGCGTTTTGTCCTGCTCGGAGATGCCAATCTGGATCCTGCCGATAGCGACGGGCGGCACGACGCCATCCGAGCCTTGCTGTCTGACCCGCGATTGCAAGATCCAGCGCCCAAAGGGACAGGCGGGCGCGATGCTGCGAACGCCAGTCAAAAAGGTAACCCCATGCTCGATACGGTGGATTGGAGCGATCCTGTACCCGGCAACCTGCGTGTCGACTATGTTCTCCCCTCGAGCGATTGGAAGGTTGCAGCCGCAGGAGTGCATTGGCCTGCAGGTGAAGACCTAGCCGCCAAAGACGCCCAGACAGCCAGCCGCCATCGTCTTGTCTGGATCGACCTTGAGCTGCAATAGCGACCCGGCGCTCTTGTCGTCCCACGGGCGGTCAGCGCCCCACCGATCAATTCCGGCAAGCCGAACGAATTGATCCGGCTATTGACACAACGCCGGTCTGGTTCGTGACGCTTCATTCCGTGTCCCACACATTCGCCAAGCTCTTGGGGCGGGCTGGCAGATGATCTGCAGTCACAGCTGACTTGGCAGTCCCATAGCGC
>CBDTVL010000053.1:0-18150 GCA_965363755.1 uncultured Sulfitobacter sp. | reverse complement strand
CGTCGCAGAGCATTCGCTGTTAGTAGAGACGCTTTTTTGTCGGATCAGCCCCAAATCACCGGCAAAATGGCGACTCGCTGCACTTCTTCATGATGCACCAGAATATGTGATCGGTGACATGATCTCACCTGTTAAATCAGCTGTAGGTCCAGGCTATGGCGATCTGGATGATCGCCTCACAGCCGCTGTGCATTTACGTTTCGGATTACCTGCAGCAATTCCTGTTCTGATCAAGAAACAAATCAAGAAAGCTGACAAAATCAGCGCCTGGATGGAGGCAACGCAAATTGCCGGGTTTTCGGAAGCGGAAGCCTCAAAATTCTTTGGTCGGCCAGATCAGACCGTGATCTCAGAACTCTCCATCGTCTTGCGTCCACCTGTCGAAACACGAAATGCTTTTACGGCGCGTCACACAGCGCTTTTGAGCGAAATGACATGATCACAACCCGCTGCGCCATCGCGCTAGACGCCCCTGATATGGCCCGACTGCTGAACGAGATCATTGAACAGGGGGGCACAACCGCATTGACCCGCCCCGTAACAGGTCAGGATATCACTGATCGGATGGCGGCTCAGGCTGATCGCTCTGCCTGGAATGTGGCGCTAGACGACAAGGAAAGTATCGTTGGCTTTCAATGGATCGCACCACACGTCAATCTGCCACCCGAGGCTTGCGATATCGCGTCCTTTGTGCAGATCGGGCGCACCGGGCTGGGGATCGGGTCAGCGTTGTTTTCCGCCACAGCCAAGGCCGCCAAAGGTGCGGGCTATGTCTGGATCAACGCCACAATCCGCGCTGACAATACTGGTGGTTTGACATATTACCAAAGCCGTGGGTTTCGCGACTGGCACATTGACGAAGACGTGCCTCTAAACAATGGGTCAATCGTCAGCAGAATCAGCAAACGTTATGATCTCTGAGACAGCCGTGCGCCGGGGCCAATCATATTTTGATTCTTAACGCGGCGAACGTTTTGCAAGTATACGCTGCAGCGTGCGGCGGTGCATGTTTAAACGCCGGGCGGTTTCGCTCACATTGCGATCACACAGTTCATAAACCCGTTGAATATGCTCCCACCGCACCCGGTCCGCGCTCATCGGGTTTTCCGGTGGCGGCGGCATTTCGTCTCCGTTTGTCAGCAACGCGTTGGTGATGTCTGTCGCGTCCGCCGGTTTGGACAAATAGTCGGTAGCACCAATTTTCACCGCCGCCACAGCTGTTGCAATCGCACCATATCCGGTGAGCACAACAACGCGGCTGTCTGGGCGCTTTTCACGAAGAACCTCAACCACATCCAGTCCAATCCCGTCTTCCAGACGCAAATCGACAACGGCATAGGCAGTCGGGCGGGCGGTTGCGATCGCTTTGCCAGCCGCAACAGAGTCAGCGGTTTCAACTTCAAATCCGCGTTTTTCCATTGCCTTGGCCAAACGGCGCAGAAACGGTTCATCATCATCGACAAGTAACAATGTCTTGTCAGGGCCAATTTCCCGCAAGGTTGGTCCGGCCATAGGGGCCCCTTCCTTAAGTACTTTGTCTCTAAAGAGTATCAACTGCTCCGGCGGGGAGGTCAAACGCTGTGATCCAGTCACACGGCATCCAGGAAGCACCCAATTTTTTCTGCCATGTCCTGCGGCCCGATGTCGCGCCGGAAGAATTCTACAAATCCTTGCTCGGGCAGAACCAGATAACTGAACGTCGAATGATCCACGAGATAATAATCATCGTCAGCTGGATGCGCTTTGTAATATGTCTTGTAGGCAAGACTGGCAGCTTTGACTTGCTCTGGCGACCCAGTCAGACCGATCATGCGCTCGTGCAGATTTGCGGCAAAGTCGCCAACCACTTCGGGGGTGTCGCGCGCCGGATCAATAGAGATGAACACCGGAGTTACCATCCTTTCGCTCTGCTCGAGAATATCCACCGCCTCAGCATTGCGAGATACATCCAAAGGGCAGACATCAGGGCAAAACGTGTAGCCAAAATAAATCAGCGACGGTTGCGTGATCACGTCGGTATCCGTCACTGTTTCGCCTGCGGCATTCACCAGCTCGAACGGACCGCCAATCGTGTCCGCGCCACCCGCAATCTGGCTTGAGCGGCACTGTGCGAACTGATCGTCGCCGCCAGAGCGCTGAGTCAGGAACCACATTGCACCCAAGCTTCCGGCGACAGCGACTATGGCGGCAATGGCAAGCGCTCGGATCATGTGGTTTATCCTTCGTCGGTAAGAGAGTTGATCGTTCGGTACGCGACACCTATCAATCAAGACAGCTGATGCAACAGATTTAGGGTCGCAATGACCGATTCCAATATAGGCCTGTTCTCCGGGCGCCGGCGCAGCAACTGGATCCGCCTGCGCACAATGATTCTGTTGCGCTGGGTGGCGATTGTCGGACAGTTGACAGCGATCACTGTCGCCCAGCGGTTTTACGGCCTGCAGCTTGAATTGGGCCTCTGTTACATGTCTATTGGCGTGTCGGTCGTTGGCAACCTCATTGCGATTTCGGTATTTCCCGAAAACACACGGCTTTCCGAGACTGAAAACTTCCTGATGGTTTTGTTTGACCTGCTTCAACTGAGTATTCTGCTGTACCTGACGGGAGGGTTGCACAACCCGTTTGCCGTCTTGCTGCTGGGCCCGGTCACAATATCAGCCGCTGTTCTGACACTGCGCTCTACAATTCTAATCGCAAGCACCGCCATCATCATCGCGACCTTGCTGACCGAGTTCCATTTGCCGTTGCGCATGGAGGACGGGTTCATACTGCGCATTCCTGACATCTTCGTGTTTGGCAACTGGGTCGCAATTGTCATCGCGATCATCTTTCTTTCAGTCTATTCGCGTCGCGTTACGTCAGAAATGAATTCGATGTCGGATGCTTTGGCCGCGACCCAAATGGCGCTAGCGCGTGAACAGAAACTCACCGATCTGGGCGGCGTCGTCGCTGCGGCCGCGCACGAGCTAGGCACCCCATTGGCGACGATCAAGGTGGCCAGCGCAGAATTGATTGAAGAGTTGGAACAACACCCTGAATTGCGCGAAGATGCCGCCTTGATCCACGAACAAACCGACAGGTGCCGCGATATTCTGCGGGATATGGGACGTGCCGGAAAAGAGGATCTGCATCTCAGGCAAGCGCCATTGTCAACGGTCATTCAAGAAGCGGCTGAACCCCATTTGAACCGGGGTAAAACCATTCATTATGAAGAGTTGCCCGGATCCGATGACGATGATTCCCAGCCGTCAATCCTGAGACGCCCGGAAGTGATACATGGGCTGCGCAACCTGATTCAGAATGCCGTTGATTTTGCCGACGACAACATCTGGGTCGAGACAAGCTGGAGCGAGGACTCCATTTCGGTTCGCATTGTCGACGACGGGCCTGGATATCCGCCACAGCTCATCGGCCGTATTGGTGATCCGTTTGTGCGCAAACGCAAAAATGCTGCTGATCGTGGCGCTCGCCCGGAATACGAGGGCATGGGTTTGGGTCTGTTCATCGCCAAAACCCTGCTAGAGCGATCCGGGGCCGAGTTGAGTTTTGCTAATGGTTCCGATCATTACAAACAAAGAAAATCTACAATTGAGCGACGCGGCGCAATTGTAATGGTGGTATGGCCTCGCAGTTTAATTGATGCCCATTCGCAGGAAAATATCGACCTCCTTGCCGGCCCCAACCCGCCAATCCCAGCCTGACGGGGATCTGTTGGGCTTCTTATGCACCCCACCCCACAATACCGCTGTTGGTTAACCACCGATTAACCATTGTTCTTGACACTCAGCCGCGGGACTTTTCAAACCTAGGCAGGTGTATATCGGCTATGATTTTGATTGAATGGGCCGGGTTTTTTGTCATCTGTCTGACCACCGCAACACTTGCGGCGCTCTGGATTGCCAGATCTCGCAGGCAGATAAATGCCAATGCACGGGAAATGATGCGCGAAGCCGGAAGGCAAACAACGTTTCTTTTTGATGGCGATACGCTGCTTGACGCCACACTACCGGCGCAAAAATTGATTGCCGAAGCAGACGGCGGATCCGACTGGCAACGGCTTGAAGTGATGTTTCGGTCTCGGTTCCCGGAATTCCCCGCAGACGCACGAACCTTAAATGAGCGCGGTCCACTCAAGTTTCTGGCTGCCACGCCGAATGACGCGGGGATAATCACAACCGAATGCTGGAACGGCGTAACGCGCATTGAACTGTCTGATGGTCTGGATCAAATCCAGAGCGCAGCCGATCAACATCGTTTAAAGTCTCTCTCGCAAGAGCTTGAAACGCTGAGACAGGCGATGGACGGTGCGCCTTATCCGGTTTGGCAGACGGATATTGAAGGAACTGTCACTTGGCGTAACGAAGCCTATCGAAAATTGCACACGAAGGTCTGTACGACGGATCAGGACAAGATGTTCGACATCGGGTTAGATGGTCAACTGGCAAAAGGTAAAATACGGTCCTCCTTGTCGGTGCCGGACACAGATCAACTTCATTGGTTTGACATCACAATGGCGCGTTTTGCAGAGCACCGGATGTTCTATGCCGTAGACGTCAACGCGGTTGTAAGTGCAGAAATTTCACAACGGAATTTTGTTCAAACTTTGGCCAAGACATTTGCACAGTTGTCAACCGGTCTGGCGATTTTTGACCGCAATCGACAGCTGGCGCTGTTTAATCCGGCTCTGATCGACCTTACCGCCCTGCCCGCCGAGTTTCTAAGCGCGCGCCCCAATCTTCTTTCCTTCTTTGACCGGCTTCGCGACAATCGAATGATGCCCGAACCCAAGAATTATTCCACCTGGCGTGAACAGATTGCCGATCTTGTTGCTGCGGCGTCTGATGGACGGTATTTTGAGACATGGACACTCCCCTCCGGACCGACTTATCGGGTAAGTGGTCGCCCACACCCGGACGGCGCTGTGGCCTTCTTGTTCGAAGACATCAGCGCTGAAGTTTCCCTGACCCGTCGATTCCGATCCGAGCTTGAATTGGGACAGTCCCTGCTAGATGCCGTCGAGGATGCCATTGTTGTGTTTACCTCGACCGGCATACTGACCATCTCTAACACCGCTTACCGCGACCTCTGGGGTATCGATCCTGACAGCAGTTTTGTTGATATGACAGTGCTGGACTCGATACGCCACTGGCAGTCGAAATGTGACGCCACCCCAATTCTCGGCGAAATACGCGACTACGTTCTTGAATACACCGATCGGGCCGAGTGGGACGCGCCGGTTCGGACAACATCAGGCACTGATCTTATTTGCCGCGTCCACCCCGTCACCGGGGGCGCGACTATGGTGCGCTTCCAGATCAAAGCAGCCCCGTTGCCATTGGCGGGTGTTGCAAAGGTCGCCTCAGCGCCCTGATCGCTCTTGCAGGTGCTGCTGGGCCGGGTACTCTGGCGGCATGTTCACCCATTCCCTGACAGCCAAAACCTCTGACGCGCAAGAGACTGCCGAAATCGCGATTCGCTTGGGGAATGAACTATTGCCTGGCGACGTGATGCTGCTCAGCGGCGACATCGGGACCGGTAAAACCCATTTTGCGCGTCACCTTATTCAATCCCTTCAAGACGTTCCCGAGGATGTGCCGTCACCCAGCTTTACGCTGGTTCAAACCTACGAAACCCGACTGGGCGAAATTTGGCACGCTGATCTGTACCGTCTTACGTCCTCCGGAGAGGCTGAAGAGCTGGGCCTTTCTGACGCCTTTGAAACGTCGATTTGTCTGATCGAATGGCCTGATCGGATGGGGGTGGCCATGCCGTCAGATGCGCTGTTCATTCAGTTTGATCTAGGCGACAAAGAAACCGATCGGGAATTGACGTTCAGTTGGACCGCCGAGCGCTGGGAAAAACACCTGAAGGCCGCCGTCGGATGAGGGATCGCCAGACAAGCATTGATAAATTCTTGGCAACCGCCAACTGGGCAACCGCAACGCGCAGTCCTTTGGCTGGCGATGCCTCCAGCCGGCGCTACGAGCGACTACATCATGGTGATGGTCGACGTGCTGTGCTGATGGATGCGCCACCGGAGACGGGCGAGGATGTGCGTCCATTTGTCCGCATTGCACAGCATCTGCGAAGCATCGGTCTGAGTGCGCCAGAAGTTCTTGCCGTGGACGAAACACAAGGTCTCCTGCTGCTTGAGGATCTGGGGGACGCGCTGTTTGCCAGAGTCGTTCTGGCAGAACCAGATCTGCAATCACACCTCTACGCCGCCGCGGCAGACGTCCTGATCTCACTGCACAACCAACCCCTGCCCGATCTCGTCTTCTTTGATGCGCCGTTGATGGCAGAAATGACCAGGCCCGCGTTTGGCTGGTATCAGCGCGGCATGCTGGATCGGACCGACGACGCAGCACAGGCGGAATTTGAAGCGGCGTTTTGTGAATTATTGACCCAGTTGATTCCCGAGCCATCTGTTATGATTCTGCGGGACTTCCACGCCGAAAACCTGTTGTGGCTGCCGCAACGACAGGGCGTCGCCCGTGTTGGTTTGCTTGATTTTCAGGACGCCAAAGCAGGGCACCCGGCCTATGATCTGGTATCTCTGCTGCAAGATGCTCGCCGCGATGTTCCATTGGAAATCGAAACACAAACTATCGCACATTATATCAAAAGAAGCGGCGTAGACTCGAATGCCTTTCAGGCGTGTTATGCGGTGCTGGGTGCCCAGCGCAATTTGCGAATTCTGGGTGTGTTCAGCCGCCTTTGCCTGCGCGATGGCAAAGCCCATTATGTTGACCTGCTCCCCCGGGTCTGGGATTTCGTACTGCGCGATCTGGCGCATCCTGCGCTGGCGGACATCGCGCCATTGATCCTGAATGTGCTCCCGCCCCCAACTCCTGAACGATTGCAGAGGCTCAAAGACAAATGCGCAACGCTCCCGACGCTGTAATGCTGTTTGCTGCCGGTTTTGGCACCCGAATGGGTACGCTGACAGCAACCCAACCCAAGCCGATGATCAAGGTTGCTGGGCGCCCTCTGATCGATCACGCGCTTGAACTGGTCAGGCCGCTTAGACCGGCGCGGGTTGTGGCCAATCTTCATTACAAACCCGACCTGCTGGCGGCACATTTATCGACCAATGACGTCGCACTCTCGTTTGAAAGCCCCCAAATTCTTGAAACCGGCGGTGGCCTGAGGGCGGCATTGCCGCTGTTGGGCGACGGGCCGGTCTTCACGCTGAACACAGACGCAGTCTGGATCGGGCCCAACCCGCTCGACCTGCTGGCTAAGGCCTGGCAACCCGATTTTATGGACGCTTTGTTGATGTGCATTCCGCAAAACCGGGCAATGGGGCACTCTGGCCAAGGCGACTTTGTCATCGACACAGAAGGGCGCGCCACACGGGGACCCGGGGTGATCTATTGTGGTGCACAAATTATCAAGACCAACGGGTTGGCGACCATTGATGAGAATGTTTTTTCGCTGAACCTGCTCTGGGATCAGATGCTGGCGCAGAACAGGCTTTATTGCCTGACCTATCCCGGCACATGGTGCGACGTCGGCACACCGGAAAGCATCCCCCTCGTCGAGACACTTCTGGAGTCGCAAGATGTTTGAGCCCTCCCACGTCCCTCGTGTTTTCGGGTTGCCGCCCGGTGTCGATTTTCCAAAGGCGCTGGTCAGTGGCCTGTTGGCTAAACAAGCAGGTCAGTCGCCTGAAGCATTGGCACGGGTCGAATTGATCGTGAACACCCGCCGCATGGCACGTCGCATTCGCGACCTGTTTGACGCAGGTCCGCCAGTGCTGCTACCGCGCATTCGTCTGGTGACGGATCTTGGCGACACGGGTGATCTGGCAAACATTCCGCCAGCCATTTCTCCGCTCCGGCGCCGTTTAGAACTGGTCCAGCTGATTGGAACCCTGCTTGATCAGCAGCCCGATCTTGCGCCGCGCACGTCGCTTTATGATCTTGCGGACAGTCTTGCCACGCTCATGGACGAGATGCACGGGGAAGGCGTTTCACCAAAAGCGATTGAGGCGCTGGATGTGTCTGATCAGTCAGGTCACTGGGAACGCGCAAGAACCTTTATTGGCATCGTTCAGCGCTATTTCGAATGTTCCGAAGAGGCGCCTGACAAAGAGGCGCGACAGCGTCAGGTCATCGCCGCGCTGGCAGAGCGCTGGCAGAACGCGCCACCGAATAATCCGGTGATCGTCGCCGGCTCTACCGGATCGCGGGGTGCAACGATGCTTTTAATGCAGGCCGTTGCGCAGCTCCCTCAGGGTGCATTGGTACTGCCCGGATTTGATTTTGACCTGCCCCAGCCGGTATGGTCCGACCTCGACACCGCGCTGTTGTCCGAAGATCATCCACAGTTCCGGTTTCGCAAGTTAATGCATCAGTTAGAGATCACCCCACATGATGTGCACAACTGGGACCTGACAGCCAAACCCGCGTCTCGCTCTCGGGGGCGTTTGGTTTCTTTGTCATTGCGCCCTGCCCCGGTTACAGATGCATGGCTCAGTGAAGGGCCGCAGCTCTCCGATCTGAACGCGGCGACCCAAGACCTCACATTGGTCGAGGCGCACGACCCCAGAGACGAAGCCCAGGCCATTGCTACGCGCCTTCGCCAAGCTGTCGAAGACAAACAACCGGCAGCCTTGATCACACCTGACAGGATGCTGTCGCGCCGGGTCACAGCTGCGCTTGATCGGTGGGATATCACACCTGATGATAGTGCTGGCCAACCTTTACATTTGTCTCCTCCGGGCCGGTTTCTGCGCCATGTCGTGCAACTCTTTACGCAAAAATTGACCTCGGAGTTGCTCCTGACTGTTCTCAAGCATCCGCTCTGCCATAGCGGCGGGTCGCGCAATGAGCACGTTCTGCTCGCGCGTGAGTTGGAGCTACATCTACGCCGCAACGGTCCACCATACCCGAATACCCCAGCCATCATGGCATGGGGCGCCTCGCACACGCATCCGATGGCAGCGTCTTGGGCCAAATGGGTGTGTGAAACTGTGACCGACAGGCCTGTATTGGAATCGCGGCCCCTGACCGACTGGGTGCACGTACATCGCACCCTCGCCGAACAATTGTCTGCCGGGTCAGTCGCCGAAGACTTGGGCGAACTGTGGTTGAAAAATGCCGGGCAAGAGGCGTTGAATACTGTCGAGGACCTGATGTTGCAGGCGCCTTATGGTGGCGACATGACCGCGCGGGATTACTCTGATCTGGTCAGCGCGCTGTTGTCCAAAGGCGAAGTGCGTGACCGCGACGACAACACACCCGGCATCATGATTTGGGGTACGCTTGAGGCACGGGTACAAGGTGCGGATCTGCTGATCCTCGGGGGTCTGAACGAAGGCTCGTGGCCCGAATCTCCTTCCCCTGATCCCTGGCTGAACCGCTCAATGCGGGATGAGGCAGGGCTGCTTCTGCCGGAACGACGCATTGGGCTTTCAGCGCACGATTACCAACAGGCAATTGCTGCGAAGGAAGTGTGGCTCACGCGTGCGGTGCGCTCAGAAGACGCTGAAACCGTCGCATCCCGCTGGATCAACAGACTGACCAACTTGCTGAACGGATTGCCGGATCAAGGCGGCCCCGACTGCCTGAAAGATATGAAGGCGCGCGGTGATATGTGGCTGCATCGGGCCAGAGCGCTCGAGTCGGTGACCTCTGTCGACCCTGCCCCGCGCCCATCGCCACGCCCGCCTGTCGCGGCGCGTCCCGACTCGCTGTCGGTGACAGAAATCAAGCGCCTGATTCGAGACCCGTATGCAATTTACGCCAAACATATTCTTCGGCTCAAACCACTCGATCCGCTGGTTCAGACCCCAGACGCTCCGTTGCGCGGCACGCTGATCCACGACATTCTCGAGCGCTTCATTCGCCAGTCACAGGAAGTACCGGCGCTTCTGACCAAAGCCGCACTTCTTGAGATCGCCCTGAACGTTTTGAATGAACAGGCGCCATGGCCCGCGACCCGGGTGATGTGGCTTGCCCGAATAGAACGCGTCGCCGACTGGTTTCTGACTCAGGAGGCACTCCGCCAAACCATCGCCAAACCATTTGCATTTGAAAAACAGGCGCACGGCAAGCTGACCATTCCTGATCTGGAATTCACACTTCGTGGTTATGCCGATCGCATCGATCGCGACGACGCAGGAAAGGTGTATCTCTACGACTACAAATCCGGCAAACCACCCAGCAAAGCCGAACAAAGGGCGTTCGACAAACAGTTGCTTATCGAAGCCGCGATGATCGAAAGGGGCGGATTTAAAGAAGTCGGTCAAGCCCAAGTCGCACGCGCAGTTTTCATTGGCCTTGGTAGCACGCCGGTCGAAGTCGATGCGCCGCTGGCAGAAGAGCCGACGGAAAAAGTCTGGGCTGAACTGAAAGAGTTGATTGCCGCATATCAAGATCCCGAGCAGGGGTTCACATCGCGCCGGAGAATTCAAAAAGACACTGATAAAGGAGATTATGATCAATTGGCCCGCTTTGGTGAATGGGACAATACAATTAGTCCAACACCAGAGGACCTGACATGACCGCCCGAAACGATGCCACTGAACAGCAGGTTCGAGCGGCGCGGCCAGATGTCTCGACCTGGCTCGCGGCCAATGCCGGATCGGGCAAAACAAGGGTTTTGACGGATCGTGTGGCGCGGTTACTGCTCGACAAGGTCCAGCCACAACACATCTTGTGCCTGACCTACACAAAGGCAGCGGCTGGCGAGATGCAGAACCGGTTGTTCAGGCGGTTGGGTAAGTGGGCGATGTTACAGGATGACCATTTGCGTCGTGAATTGCGCGATCTGGGGCTTGAAGGCACCATTGAAACAGATCAGTTGCGCGATGCCAGAACCTTGTTCGCGCGCGCAATTGAAACCCCGGGCGGTTTGAAGATTCAAACCATTCACTCGTTCTGCTCGTCACTCCTGCGCCGCTTCCCGCTCGAAGCAAGGGTCAGCCCGCAATTCTCAGAAATCGAAGACCGCGCCGCCACGCTCTTGCGGGCCGAGATTGTCGATGACATGGCTGATGGCGTCGATGCCACGGTCGTCGCCGGCGTAGCGCGCCATTATACTGGCGAAGATTTTGATCAACTAACACACGAGATCGTGAGAAACCGCGATCTCTTCCAAACCGAACTTAGCTTCGATGATGCGCTGGGGCTGTTTGATCTGCCGGCGACAACAGATGAAAAACAGATCACCCAATCAGTCTTTCTTGGGAACGAACAGGCAATCTTGTCTGAGCTGATTCCGCGACTTGGCGCCAGCGGACCGATGGATCAAAAGGCGGGTAAGCGGCTTGGCGCAATTAGTGCGTTAGATTGGCTGTCCTTGCCGGTCCTCGAGGCCGCTTTCCTGACCGGCGGAAATGCAAAATCCCCATTTTCTGCTAAGTTAGGGTCTTTTCCAACCAAAGCCGTGCAGTCAGCTTTACCAGAGATGATGCCGCAACTTGAAGACTGGATGTCGCGCGTCGAGGTTGCCCGCAACTCGCGGCTTGCGCTCTCGGCGGCGCGCAAAACTCATGCCCTGCACAAATTTGCCAGTCAGTTTCTGCCCGCTTACGCGACACGCAAACAACAGCGCGGCTGGCTGGATTTCGACGATCTCATCCTCAAAGCCCGCCACCTTTTGAACGACCCCGCCGTGGCGCAATGGGTGCTCTATCGGCTGGACGGTGGCATCGATCACATTCTGGTCGACGAGGCACAAGACACCAGCCCAGGGCAATGGGATGTCATTGAAAAACTGGCGCAAGAATTCACCAGCGGGCAGGGCGCCCGCACTGATACACCCCGCACTATTTTTGTCGTGGGTGACAAAAAGCAGTCGATCTATTCATTTCAGGGTGCGGATCCGCGCGAATTTGACCGGATGCAGCAGGAATTCAAAACCCGACTGCACGCGGTGGGGCAACCGCTTCAGGACTTGACGCTGGAGTATTCGTTTCGGTCGGCCGACGCCATTTTGCGGCTTGTTGATCTCACATTTGAGGTTCAGGCCGCAGCTGGTTTTGCCAGCGAGACGCAGCACAGAGCTTTCAAGCTCGACCTGCCCGGCCGTGTCGATCTTTGGCCCGTCGTCGATAAAGTTGACGACGCGGATGATCGAGAGTGGTTTGATCCAGTCGATCAGCGCAGCGCCCAGCATCACACGGTCATTCTTGCCAACCAAATCGCCCGCAACATACGCAAGATGATCGATGCTGGTGAAACCATTCCGGTCGACGGGCCAGGTGAGAATAGTTTTCGTAAACGCGCGGTTCAGGAGGGTGATTTTCTGATCCTGCTGCAGCGTCGCTCTGATCTGTTTCGGGAAATAATTAGAGCCTGTAAAGGCGAAGATCTAGAAATAGCTGGCGCAGACCGATTGAAGGTTGGCGCCGAAACAGCCGTCAAAGACCTTGGCGCATTACTGGCATTTCTGGCGACGCCCGAAGACAATCTGGCCCTGGCGATCGCCCTTAAGTCGCCGCTTTTTGGCTGGTCGGAACAAGATCTTTTTAGCCTCTCGCACCACAGATCGGGGCCTTACCTTTGGCAAGCACTCCGTGATCAGGAGTCCGCATACCCCGAAACACTTTCCATCATAATCGATTTGCGCGGGCAGACCGATTTTCTGCGACCATTTGATCTGATCGAACGCATTTTGACCCGGCACAAAGGTCGCCAAAACCTGCTGTCCCGTCTGGGCCGAGAGGCCGAAGACGGCATCAATGCGCTTTTGTCTCAGGCTTTGGCGTATGAGCGGAGCTCCGTTCCCAGCCTGACTGGGTTCCTGATCTGGATGCAAACCGACGATCTGGATATCAAACGCCAGATGGATAGCGCCGGAAATCAAATCCGGGTGATGACAGTTCACGGGGCCAAGGGCCTTGAAGCGCCAATTGTCATCCTACCAGACACCGGCAAGCGTGTTGTGCGCCTGATGGATGAGGTGATGGCAACCGAGGGCAAGGCGCTTTGGCGCACTGCTGCCGATGCGTCACCCATTGCAATCACTGCAGCGCGTGAGGCTCAAAAACAGGCACAGATCAACGAACGTTTACGCTTGCTCTATGTCGCCATGACGCGGGCGGAAAAGTGGTTAATCGTGGCGGCCGCGGGTGAACTAAGCAACGATGGAAGTGATTGGTATCAGCTGGTTCAAAGTGGAATGGAGCGGGCAGGGGCGCTGCCGCATGGGTTTGATGGCGGTCCGGGTTTGCGGCTATCCGGAGGAAATTGGGCCGGGTTAGAGACAGTTATTAAGGAATCGCTGACACCCGACCCGGTTGATGTCCCTGACTTCTATTACCATTCCGCGCCTGCTTCTGAGGCAGTGGAAAGGACGCTTAGCCCTTCTGATTTGGGCGGCGCCAAAGCTCTGCCCGGCGAAGCTGGCCTAGAAGAGGACGCGGCCAAGCGGCGGGGGCGACAGGTGCATTTGTTGCTGGAGCATTTGGCAAATATTCCGCAAACAGATTGGCCCTTGCGCGCCAGCCAAATTTTGTCGCAAGGCGCAGATGTCGCCTCAGATGTTGAAGTTGCCGAGTTGCTGAATGAAGCGCGCAGCGTCCTGACGCACCCTGATCTGGCCGACCTATTCACCAAAGAGGCGCTGGCAGAAGTCTCGGTTACCGCCAAGATGGGCCAGCATCGTTTACATGGCACGATCGACCGTCTGATCATCAACCCAACCCATATTCTGGCGGTTGATTTCAAAACAAACAGTGTTGTTCCCAACACTCCTGAGGCTGTTCCGGAAGGGCTGTTGCGTCAGATGGGGGCTTATTCTTATGCCCTTGCGCAAATCTACCCACACCACATCATCAACACTGCCATTGTCTGGACAAGTACAGGCGAGTTGATGCATCTGCCGCACGATCTTGTGACTGTTACCGTGAACCGCACACCATATCTTGACGACGGGCCCGACCGTTCTTAGGTTCGCACCTCAACGCTTTTCCCTGTCAGGAGACACCCCATGGCAACTGTTGCTGTTACAGATGACACTTTCGACGCCGAAGTGAAAAAATCTACTCTCCCCGTTGTGGTTGATTTCTGGGCTGAGTGGTGTGGACCCTGCAAGCAGATTGGCCCCGCGCTGGAAGAATTGTCCGCCGAGATGGGGGACAAGATCAAAGTCGTCAAAGTTGACGTAGACAGCAATCCGAACGCCGCCGCTGCAATGGGTGTGCGCGGTATCCCGGCGCTGTTCATCTTCAAGGATGGCGAGGTGGTATCTAACCGCGCCGGAGCAGCCCCGAAGGCCACGTTGCAAAGCTGGATCGAAGGCGCGATCTGATCCAAGCCAATGTGATTTCCTGAGCAATTGCTGTCAGAGAGCCGCATTTTGCAGGACAGACCAAAACAGACAAAGCCCTGCGGAACTTGTATCTGCAGGGCTTTCTCATCTCGGCAGCGAATCATTCTTATCGCCACAATTCTTTGAGGCCCCAGCATCGCGTTGCAGATGTTGAAGGTGTTCCATCTCGCTAAACACAAGCATTGCTGATGTCACGCGAGTCAAATTTTGATCCGCTGGCTCAATGCCGGGCCTTGTCCCAGCGCCGATGCCCCGTCATATAAGTTCAAACCCACAGGAGAACGAAATGGCACGGCAAGATTTTCCCGGCTGGCACGGCACCACGATCATCGGCGTCAAGAAAGATGGGCAGGTGGTGATTGCTGGTGACGGACAAGTGTCACTAGGTCAGACCGTCATCAAAGGAAGCGCGCGCAAGGTGCGCAAACTAAGCCCTGGTGGGTTTGACGTTGTCGCCGGGTTTGCCGGATCAACGGCCGACGCCTTTACGTTGCTGGAGCGCCTGGAATCCAAACTAGAGGCGACGCCGGGACAACTCGCCCGCGCGTCAGTTGAACTGGCCAAAGATTGGCGGACCGATAAGTATCTGCAAAAGCTTGAGGCAATGCTAATCGTGACCGACGGATCAGAGATGTTTGTGATCACTGGGGCAGGCGACGTTCTAGAGCCCGAACATGACGTGACCGCGATCGGATCGGGCGGCAACTATGCCCTCGCCGCCGCCCGCGCACTGATGGACAGCGAGCTTAGCGCTGAAGAAGTCGCCCGCAAGGCCATGGCCATCGCGAGCGACATTTGTGTTTATACCAACGGTAATTTGACCATCGAAACGATGGGTTAGTTCAGTTTGGCAACACCCAACGGAACATTGTACTGCTCGCACCAAATCCAAACTTCATTATAGTCGGCGGCGTCAATGCCCGCCGGAATCTCATATGAAGATGCGCCGGAATCTGACGCCAACGCTGTCATCAGTGTTTTCGCATCATAGCCGTCCTTGCCTAGCGCGACTTTGGGGTCCGGGGCACCATCAAAGGTGAAATCATCCAAGAGATTCACTTTTCCATCAGCTATTTCAGCGGTTCCGGATGTCTTGTGATTGCTGGCGCCTTCGAATTTACCAAGGCGGCCGTGCCCGCCCGCAAAAGCCGGAAATGCAAGGCTGGAAGTGGCGAAGCCGGCGGAAGCGGCAAGAAATGTGCGGCGGTTTATCATGTGTCTCTCCAAATATCCGGGGGGTTGTTGGTTGTGGCTTCAATTTGAACTCTGGTTTCCGCAAAAGGAATACCGGGCACAGTACTGTGAAGTGGTGTGATTGGCTTGTGTTTTTTGTAACGAAGCTTAGGTTCTGGCAACCAATCAAAGAGAGCAGCCAATGACCGACCTTACCCCCCGCGAAATTGTGAGCGAACTGGACAGATTTATCATCGGTCAGTCAGATGCCAAACGTGCCGTCGCTGTCGCGCTGCGCAACCGCTGGCGGCGCAAGCAATTGGCTGATGATCTGCGCGACGAAGTGTATCCCAAGAACATCCTGATGATTGGCCCAACCGGCGTCGGCAAGACCGAGATCAGCCGCCGTCTGGCCAAGCTTGCGCGCGCACCCTTTATCAAGGTCGAGGCCACCAAATTCACCGAAGTTGGCTATGTTGGCCGCGATGTTGAGCAGATTATCCGTGATCTGGTCGATAGCGCCATCGCCATGACCCGTGATCAGATGCGTGAGGACGTAAAGGCCAACGCCCAGTCCGCCGCAGAAGAACGCGTGATCAGCGCCATTGCCGGAGAGGATGCGCGCGAGGGCACACGCGAAATGTTTCGCAAAAAGCTAAAGTCTGGTGAACTCGACGACTCCGAGATTGAACTGGAGATTGCAGATTCGTCCAACCCCATGTCGATGTTTGAGATTCCGGGCCAGCCCGGCGGCAACATGGGTATGATGAACCTGGGCGATATGTTTGGAAAAGCCATGGGTGGGCGCACCAAGAAGCGCAAAGTCAGAATTGCAGATAGCTACGACATTCTGATTGGCGAAGAGGCTGACAAACTTTTGGATGATGAGGTCGTCACCCGGGTTGCGCTGAATGCCGTCGAACAGAATGGCATCGTATTCTTGGATGAAATCGACAAAGTCTGCGCCCGTTCAGACGCGCGCGGTGGAGATGTCAGCCGCGAAGGGGTTCAGCGTGATTTGCTGCCGTTAATCGAAGGCACCATCGTCAGCACCAAACACGGTCCGATCAAAACGGATCATATCCTTTTCATCGCCTCCGGTGCATTCCATATTGCCAAACCGTCAGATCTTTTGCCCGAACTGCAGGGCCGATTGCCGATCCGGGTTGAACTGCGCGCTCTGACCGAAGAGGATTTTGTGCGTATCCTGACCGAGACGGACAATGCGTTAACCCTGCAATACACAGCGTTGATGGGCACCGAAGATGTCACCGTTACCTTCACCAAAGACGGCATCGCTGCCTTGGCAAAAATTGCCGCGGACGTGAACCAGGCCGTCGAGAACATCGGCGCGCGGCGGCTTTATACTGTATTGGAGCGTGTCTTTGAGGAACTGTCGTTTACTGCACCGGATCGCCCCGGCGACGAAGTGACGGTCGATGCTGCGTTTGTTGACAAAAATTTGGGCGCCCTCACGAAATCGGCAGATGTCAGTCGCTACGTCCTCTAGCAGAGGTGCCGGTGTTCAGATAAGCCTTGGCTATTGGTTCCTCTGAAAGATTACAGCTTGCCCAGATTGATCACGCTGTTTTGCGCCTTAATCCTCGCAGCCTGCAGCAACATCCCCGATGAGCCTGCCGTGCCCGAAGCGCTTTCCATTGGCGCGATCGAGAGCATTTATGTTGCGACCAACCGCAACATAACGCCTGGCGCGACTTTGGGGATCGGCAGGACTTCCACCTTACGATATCTCGATTTGCAGGTTTCGCTCCCTCCCGGGCGGAACGCAGGAGAGATCAGGACAAACCCCGACAATCCAAACCCAAATCGAAATTTCGTCATTGCCCAGCGCACACTGTTTCAAAATCAGGAGGCGTTTGAGGCCAATCTGCGCAGTGCTGTTAGAGACAGGCCCGCCGAGGGGCGGGAAGTCACTGTTTTTGTACATGGGTATAATAACAGCTTTTCTGAAGCGGCATTTCGCGCCGCGCAATTAAAACATGATCTGAACATTCCGGGAGAGGTGGTTGCGTTTTCCTGGCCAAGTCGGGGAACCGTGCTGGGCTATGGATACGACAAAGATTCCGCGCTTGCTGTTCGCGATATGCTGGAAGAATTCCTGATCGATCTAAGCCAGTCAGGCATTCAGCGCATTGTTCTAGTGGGTCATTCAATGGGTGCGTTTTTGTCAATGGAGGTGCTACGACAGATAGATCTGAAAGAGCCGGGCTGGGCGGCTCGATCACTGTCTGGTGTCGTTCTTATCTCGCCAGATATTGATATCGACGTGTTTCGATCTCAGGCAAAACAGATCAAGCCTCTGCCGAATCCTTTTATAATCTTCACGTCGGCGGATGATCGGGCCTTGCGGCTTGCGGCCAGATTTTCTGGCCAACCTGCCCGGTTGGGGAATTTAAGTCAGATTGGTGAAATATCGGATCTTCCGGTAACGGTCATCGACGTGACTGCATACTCGCAGGACAGTCAAACAGGGCATTTTGTAGCTGGAAGCTCGCCCACACTGCTTTCAATGCTGCGGAGTCTCGATAGTCTTGATCAAGACTTCTTGCGTGGTGAGTCCGGCATGTCGGGGATGCTGCCCGGGGTCACCAGCAGCCAAAGCTCCGCAACCCAGATTGTTGTTGGATCGGAACGCTAAGGTTTTGAGCACGCACATTATCAACCGGATGCCAA
>CBDTVL010000052.1:0-18547 GCA_965363755.1 uncultured Sulfitobacter sp. | reverse complement strand
TGGTAACAAAGTCCGCACAGCGGACCTTAACAGTAGTCGAATTCTATGGGTCCTGATCCTAGAGGGCCGGCGGGCAGATTAGGCCTTGCATCAGTTTTCGGCCTGAAACCGGATTGGCCGCATTGTCAAAACTCATCTCGACAAACAACCGGCCTTGCGGCGCGCGCATGTCGATCAGGTATCTTTTCCCCTCGTTTCGGCTGCGCAGTCGCATCCCATCCAGCAACCGAAACAAGCCCCACGGTCCTACCTCTCTCAATCGCGCGTCTGCACTTTTGTCCTTGAAGCTCAGCTCAATCCCGTTGTCCGGAACCGGTCCTGGCCAATCAAGTGTCTCGGGTGCACCAGTTGCTCTGACCGGGGCACCCTTGCCGCCGATCGCCATGAAGGCCTGCCCGCGCTCGGCCAATGCTGCCAGCTTCATCGGGCGGCCAAGCTGCTGTGCGGCGTCAAAATACGCCTCCGAGATCGCTCGGGTCCTGTGAAAGAAGACCGCACTCTCCGGCGTCAGGCCGGTCAGCCTCGCCTCAGGTTTCCAGCGCCACGGCGTTGCGTCAACGTCCAGATAACGCAGCGCTTCGGCGCGCAGAAAAACATCGATCACCCCCCCGGGGGCCAGCAATTCGGTAAAGCCAGCGATATCTGCATCCGGCCCTTGCCCAAAGGGATAACGCCCATTCATCACAACACGACATAACGGATAGACATTGGCCTGCCACCGGCGCGTCAGCGGATTGGTCAAAAGACTGGAATGGGCAATCGCCGTCTGCGCCAGCACATCTTCGACAATTTGAACCACAACGACAGGTGCTTGCTGCAAGGCAGAAATTGAACGCGCGCGTTGTTGCAAGGTCATCAATCGTTCTACTCCGCGCTCCTCGTCGACCTCAATCGACCCAAGAGCCACATTCAAACCCGCAAACAGGGCCGAAATATCTGCCATCTTGCCGCGCTCGACATATTGGATCATCGGGCCAAATTCGGTGACGATCTTCAACTGCGTTTCGTGGCGGCGGTTTCTGTCTGCGCCTCCGGACTGAACCCAGACTTCCCGTAATACTTCGGTCAGCGGAGAATTTTCGACCGCCAATCTCCCTGAGATCAGAATCGAGCTTTGGGCATCCTCAAACGGCCGCACACGAAGATCAGTCAGCCAGTCTTTCCAGAATGCCACAGTCTCTTGTTGCAATCGGTCCATTACAAGATCTGGCGCTTCATTCTGCCGGGCCAGCGGCTGCCCAAACAGATCCGCTGCCACTTGTCGACTGCGCTGGACGGCCAGCCCAACGCCAAATTTCTCGGCATAGGTCCAGCCAACTGCCGTAAAGATACCCGGCACTGGCAAATTCAAAGCTGTACCCGACCGCCGCAACACCACATCTGATAAACCGGGCACGGCCCGGTCCGCGACCCAGCCTGGAAGACTATTGGCTCCTTCTGACCTCAGGAGTTCAAGCCATGCGCGGGTGGGCTCGTCAACCTCAGAGGCAAAGGCACGGGCCTGATCCAGTATCTCGGGGTCAGGTTTGGGTAGGGTTGCGTCGGGATCCAGATGCATGCCTGCGATATGAGGCGCAAGGCCTGCTATCTGCAATTCGGCGGCCTGATCCCTGACCCACCCCGCCAGATAGACGTCCGACCACTCAGCCTGTTCTTCCAGAATGGTCCAGGTTCTGAGCGCATCATATAGCTTCAGGCTGTCTCCTTCGGTCGCCAGAACTTCAGCCACTGCTTCAGCGATGGCGGGTGGAACACGCGCAGTGACTGCGGCATCGTAGCGGGCGCGCACGCGTGCCTCTTTGCCTAGAAACGACAGGCTTACATACCGGCCAAGAGGGGCATCTTCGGCAGCGCGCAAGGCCCGCTGCATCGCAGCGTGAAGTCGATCCAGGCCCTCTGCAAGGCTTGAGTCTGCGGTAGCCTCGCTCATTCCGATAGTCTCAACCTCCCGTTGAAACGCCGCAAATAGTTTGGACTGATAGCGATACTCTAGAACCGACGCATAGGCCGCGACAGCAATCGCAAATCCGAGCACGCAAAGCACCGAAAACAGCGCCCATGACGACTGAGTCCTTTGCCGTCCGGCACGACGTTTTGTCTGCGCACGCCCAATAACGGTTTCAAGAAATTCGGCCACCGGAGTGAAATCACCACCCTGGTCGCGCGCGGTTTGGGCAAAGCCGCCAATTGTGTCCCAAGACATATCGCGCCCATCAAAAAGCGTCCGATGCGACGCCGCAGACCACGCCCCTACATCCACACCCGGCACCTGCCGAACCGCATCGTCAATCAGAACCGCCAAGGCATAACGTGCCGGCGGAACAGTTGACGCAAGCGCACCGGTTTTCAACATCTGGTCGTCAAAACCCGCCAGCAAAGCCGTCGCTTTGCCCAACAAGTGGTCGCGATCCGCGAGGCTGTTACTTTCGATCTCGGCGACGAACTGAAAAACCGGGCCAGACGCGGCCTGAAAACCAGCCGCATGATGATCGGATTTGCGCGATTTATTCAACCGCTATAGCTGCCCTTCGGCAGCCCATTTGCGAAGGGTTTCTTCGCCGACTTCAAAATGCATGGAATCCTCGCGGTTATAGGTCGCGCCCCAGAACCAGCCTTCTTCATTGAATAGCTCCGCCAAAATCAACAAGCCGAATTGGGTACCGCCGTCGCCAAAACCGTCAAGCTTGCCCTCAAGCTTCAAATCAATCGCCGTCCCCCAACTGTGATTGGACACTGAAGAGCTTGATCCTCGGATCAGCCGCACGCACAACGCACCGGCGGTCCCGACTGCGGCATGGATGTCCGGATCAGTCGCCTGCAATCGCGCCATGATCCGTTCCAGCGACTCCAATGCAGGTTTGATCATCGTCACCCGGATGGGCCCAACCTGTCGGGTTTCCACCAGGGCTTTGAGGGCTGCATTGGTGACCGGCTGGCAATTTGTGCCATAGCTTGACCGGGGCTGACCCAGAACGTCCAACATCGTACGGTTACGCGGTTGAGTGATCCCGGTGTTAAATCGCGCTTTCGCCAACAGCATCTCTTCTGTCAGATCTTCGGTATCAGCATGTTCTCCGATCTGGCCAGCGGCATCTATCCCTTCGGTCGTGACCGGAGCCTGCCCCTCGTCAGACCGGGCCGCCAGAACTGCCATATCGTCCCGCAAGCGCGATATGTCGGTGCGAAGCTGCCTGATCTCACCCGCCATTCGGGTCTGCTCGGCCTGCGCGGCCTGTACTTGCTCTTCTGCGCGTCCAACCCGCAGTTCTGTCCCGACATCCGCAGTCTGAAGCAGGACTCCCACGATGGCAAACACAATGGCCGCAACAACAAGGCCGATGGCAATAATGACAGGGCCGATTAGGTTGCCTTGTTGCATAATCAGTTCTCCGCAAAAATGACGGTGATCACGCTGACATTGTCAGGCGCTCCGTTTTCCAGAGCATTTCCGATCAGAGCTCGGCAGATCTCATCCGGCGTTTGCCCGGCTCTCAGATGATCACAGATAGCCTGATCCGCAACACAGGCCGTTAACCCATCGCTGCACAAAAGAACGCGGTCTCCAGGCGCCACCAGAAGCGTTGCAAGCTCGGGATCAAGCTCATCATCTCCGCCAACGGCTCGGGTCACGACGTGGGCCTCCGGGTGGTTGGCTGCAGCGTGGCTTTCAAGAACGCCGGTGTCGATCAGACTTTGCACAACCGTATGATCCCGGGTCAAAAGCCGCAGCCGGCCATCGCGCAAAAGATACGCCCGACTGTCCCCGGCCCAGACAATGTGGGCCACGGCCCGCTCAACAACCATGACCACAACCGTGGCTCCCATGATCCCGGCCCCGGATGTGACAGCGCGGGCAACAACGGCGGCGTTTGCACGGCCAAGCTGGGCAATGACGGCCTCGGCCGGTGCACTATCAAGCGTCAGGTCCGCGAGGTATTCTGTTACGATGTCAGAGGCTACATCACCGTTGCCATAGCCCCCCATGCCATCAGCAACCGCCCAAAGCACACCCTCCGGATCAATCAGGATTGCATCTTCATTGCGTTCGCGCACCAGTCCCCGATGGCTCAGCCCGGCACCGTTGGCAGAAAGTGGGGCGACATTGCTCAACGGAACCCGTGTAATGGGACTCTGCATCAGGCGCCTGCCAGTGAAGCAATAGGGACAGTCGATGAAGTGTGTTCAAGATCCACGCTGACCCCATAAATCAACAAAATTGTATATTTCTCGAGAATACAGTAAAATGGTACTCAGTTTAATTCATTTTTTAGGATAATGCTGATGCGTTTTGCAGCTGTTGTGGCGACCTTACTGGTAATCGGTTCTTTTGGCACTACCGCCGTGGCCCAAAACTATAGCGATCAGGAACTGCTGGAGTTGTTCCAGACCCAGCGTGATGCGTTCAACGCTGCCGCGCAAAGCACGACGGGTGCAACTCGCGGCCTCAAACTGGTGACGGTTGACAGTGTGGCGGCCCCGACGACCAACGAGACAGCGACGGTCACGGCCCAGTCCGACACCGCTACGTCGAGCCCATCATCAACAGATCCCAACGCTCCACTGGTGCCACAAAAGGTGGTTTTCGGCGAACTCGATACCGAACTGCAGGTGAATGTGCGCATCGAATTCGCTTTTGATTCGGCTGCCTTGTCGGACGATCAGTTGCCCGCGTTGACGCAGCTTTGCAATGTGATGAAGGGCAGTGACATCAAATTGTTCCGCATCGTCGGTCATACTGATGCATCAGGGTCAGACAGTTACAACGAAAAACTGTCCCTGCTTCGGGCCGAAGAGGTTCAGCGCCACATGACAACCAACTGCGGAATCAAAGCGCCGCGCATGGAGGCCATCGGTCTTGGGGAAAGGTTCCTGTTTGATCCGGCCAATCCCGGCGCTGATGGCAACCGCCGGGTAGAATTTCAGGCACTCAGCTAAACAGTCTGACGCACCTGAATTGAAAACCGCCAGCCCGGTACGGAATTATCGGACCATGCTGGGGACGCGCTTGTCGGCGCCTGGTTTGCCACTAG
This sequence comes from uncultured Sulfitobacter sp., assembly GCA_965363755.1. GTDB lineage: Bacteria > Pseudomonadota > Alphaproteobacteria > Rhodobacterales > Rhodobacteraceae > JL08. The sequence goes on along the minus strand of CBDTVL010000052.1, from coordinate 13,517 downwards.
TCCCAGCATTTGGATTGTTGGTCGGCCTCTGTTCAATACCTCATCTCATAGCAAGCGACATCTCGTCTCTCATATCCCTAAGCACTGTGTGGTATTTTTTTGCGGCAGAGCGCTTGGATCGCCAGCGCACTAAGGTATAGAGCTTTGTATTGAATGAGGTTTGCTCGCAGCCTGAACAGGCTGCCGTGTGCCCTAAAGACACTACATTTGAGAAGTAAGGGAATTAGCCATGCCGAAAATGCGAAACACGTACAGGTGGATGCTGGGCATTCTCCTGTCGCTGGGGATGTTCTTGGTGGTGCCGGTGGCAGCACAGGAAACAGTGACTGACACGCCACCTGCCCAAAGCGCGTTTGAGGCTGTACAGAATCAAGAGTTGAGCGAGTTGGATCTTGCAACTCTTATGGTTCCATTGACTTCGGATGAACTCGCTGAGGTGGCGGATGTCTGGCAGAGTTACATTCGCGCGACTCTGGAAGAGAGTGCACATCTGAATGTAGCGCTGAATAATGCTTCGAAAAGTGACGCGAAGCCACTGCGGGACAAGCTGGCGGCGCTGACGAGAGCAAGCCGTAAACTGCGGGACTCGTATACATTGGTTCTAGTAACGTGGGAGCGCAAAGGCGCGGATGCAGAGGCCCTGAAAAAGCATAAAGACTATGTGCTGGCAGTGCAGGCCGCAACGGTGCAGACAGCAGACCCTTTGAGCCTGTTGCGTGCGGCAGGAAAATGGCTGGTGTCGTCCGACGGCGGGCTGGGCGTTCTGCTGAAACTGGCCGGATTGGTTGTCGCGGTCTGGGTTATGTTCTTTGTGTCGCGCATGGTTCGCAAGTTCGCTGCGCGAGGCCTTGAACGGGTGCCCAACCTGTCGCGGCTTTTGAAGTCCTTCGTTCTAGGGGCCGTGTACTGGCTGACATTTGCTTTGGGTGTCATGATCGTTCTGGCGCTGTTCGGCGTGAACATCACACCGCTTTTTGCGGTCCTCGGCGGCGCGTCGTTTATTCTGGGTTTTGCCTTGCAGGAGACACTTGGGAATCTGGCCAGCGGTTTGATGATCATGGTGCTCAAACCGTTTGACACCGGAGATTACATTCAGGTCGCGGGAACCTCCGGCGTCGTCGATGATATGTCGGTGATATCAACAACGATCCGCACCTTTGACAATCAAGTCATCACAGTTCCCAACAGCAAGATCTGGGGTGACGTCATTACCAATGTCAGCGCGTCGGCAACGCGGCGGGTCGATCTGGTGTTTGGTATCGGATACGGCGATGATGCCTCACATGCCATCGAGGTTCTTACGGATCTTGTCAAAGCCGACGGACTTTGCCTGAAAGACCCCATTGCAGAGGTATTTGTCGGTGAACTGGGTGATAGCTCAGTGAATATTTTCTGCCGACCGTGGGTAAAGTCTGACGACTATTGGACGGTCTATTGGGGACTAACCGGGAAGGCCAAAGAACGGTTTGATGCCGAGGGTATTTCCATACCGTTTCCTCAAAGAGACGTGCACCTTTATCAAAGCAAGGCCGAAGGTTCATAGTGCCGAAAAAGAGGCGCATCGGCCTGTCCTCATCCACGCATGGGAACTGGCCGGGTGCTCAGATGTCAAAAAAGACGGTTTCGCCATGGCCTTGCAGGCGGATGTCAAAACGATAGACAACCGTGCCATCTGTTTCGGTGCGTTGCGCGATCAGCGTTTTGCGGCGGTTTTCCCATTCGATCAGGTTGATCACTGGGTCACCTGCGTTGGCGGCCTCTTCGTCGCTGAAATAAAGCCGGGTGTTCAGCCCGACATTGATGCCGCGCGCGACGATCCAAAGGTTGATATGAGGCGCCATCATTGTACCGGACCGTCCCGCAACTGCCCCGGGTTTGATGGTTTCAAAACCCCATTCACCTGAGTCAAAATCAGTGATGACCCGCCCCCAGCCGCGAAAACCCTCTTCGGTCTCGCCGGGATGTTGAGGGTGGGCATAGATGCCGTTGCGGTTGGCTTGCCAAGCTTCAATAAGCACGTCTTTGACCGGGCTGCCAGTACCATCAATAACCAGACCTTCGATCCTGATGCGCTCACCTTTGGCATTGGGTCCGGCGATGTCCCAGCCGAGTTCCTGTTTGTAAATGTCAAATCCGGCCGCACCCGGGGCAAGACCGATATGCACATATGGCCCGGCGGTTTGAGAGACGGTTTCCTTCAGGTAATTCAACTCCTGTGGCATGGTCAGTTCCCCTCCAATCGGTTCTCGAACAGAGTCGAGCGCCGACCACGCAGCACGATGTCAAATTTGTAAGCGATGGCATCAAGCGGGATCGAGGCGTTCATATCCAGACAAGCAATCAGTTGGTTGATGGCATCCGGATCGGGAATGGCGTTCACGATCGGGCAGAAGGGGATCAGGGGGTCACCTTCGAAATACAGTTGCGTGATCAGGCGCTGAGCAAAAGCAGAGCCGAAGATTGACATGTGAATGTGCGCCGGACGCCAGTTGTTGACCCAATTGCGCCAAGGATAAGCACCGGGTTTTACGGTGCGAAAGAAATAGTATCCGTTTTCATCTGTCAGTGTTCGGCCGCAACCGCCAAAATTTGGATCGATCGGGGCCAGGTAAGTATCTTTTTTGTGCCGGTAGCGCCCGCCGGCATTGGCCTGCCAGATTTCGACCAGCGTGTTTGGGACTGGGCGGGAATTTTCATCCAGAACACGCCCATGAATGATGATGCGTTCGCCAATCGGGCTTTCGCTGGTCTGGGCGTAGTTGCTGATCAGATCATGGTCGAGCGGGTCAATATCGTCGTGACCAAAGACGGGACCTGTAATTTCGCTGGCTGAGTTCTGCAACGAGATCAGCGCGTTTTGCGGAGAGCGCGTCACGGATGTTTTGTAGGTGTGGGACAGGGCCGGGGGCTGGCGCTCGCGGTTGCGCTGATAGAATTCGCCGGGTGTCAGCATTTCAGCTTTCTCCTCGTTGGGTTGGGACCTGTTTTGCGGGTTCCAAGATTATTCGGTTTCCATTTCTGCATAAGTTTGTTTGGCCAGTTTCAGCGCCTGATTGGCGCGCGGCACGCCCGCATAAATTGCCACATGCTGGAAGGCCTCAAGCACGTCCTGTTTGCTTGCGCCGGTATTGGCAGTGGCGCGAATATGCATCGGAAGTTCTTCAAAGTTCCCAAGGGCCGCCAGCAATGCCAATGTCAGCATCGAGCGCTCGCGCGGGCTGATCCCGTCGCCTGCCCAGACCGTACCCCAAGCTGCTTCGGTAATCAGGGTCTGAAACGGGTCATCAAAAGGTGTTGTTGCCGCCTCGGCACGATCCACATGGGCATCGCCAAGAACCGCGCGGCGGGTGCGCATCCCCTGTTCAAACCGATCACTCATAATCTGTCTCCCTGATAATGTCGTTGGCCAGCCTGGTGCAGTGTAGCCTGGTTCTGCGCCGCAATCTGCATCAGTAGGGCAACCCGACGTAGTTCTGAGCCATCACCATCTGTGCGCCAGCGTTTTCGCGCAGGAACTCGAACTCGGCCTTCTGCATCTTAAGGTCAAACCGGCTCTGATCCGGGAATCGGTGCAAAAGGTTGGTCATCCACCAGCTGAAACGTTCCGCTTTCCAGACCCGCGCAAGGGCCTTTTCCGAATAGCGCTCAAGCCCCTCGCCGTCACCGGATTGATAGTAGTCAACGAGGCCATGATAGAGATAGTGAATGTCGCTGGCGGCTGTATTCAGTCCTTTGGCCCCCGTGGGCGGCACGATATGGGCCGCATCACCGCACAGGAACAGACGGCCCCAACGCATGGGTTCGGTCACAAAAGATCGTAAGGGTGCGATAGATTTCTCGATCGACGGGCCGGTCACCAATTTGGCCGCGTGTTCGGCCGGGATGCGGCGTTTTAGCTCTTTCCAAAATGCCGCGTCGGTCCAGTCGTCGGGACTGTCTGACAGCGAACACTGGATGTAATACCGGCTGAGCTTGTCGTTGCGCATCGAACAGAGCGCAAACCCCCTTTCAGAGCTGGCATAGATCAGCTCTTTGTGTACGGGGGGTGTTTGCGACAGCACGCCGAGCCAGCCAAAGGGGTACACTTTTTCGAATTCCTGACGCACCTCCAGCGGAATCGTCTGGCGGCTCACGCCGTGGAACCCGTCGCAGCCTGCCACGTAGTCACATGTGACATGCTGCTCCGCCCCATCAATGTCATAGGTCACAAAAGGCGCGTCACAGTCAGCGTCATGGATCACGACATTCTCGACGCTGAATACGATCTTGCCACCCGCGGCTTCACGTGCATCGTAAAGATCGCGGGTCACTTCTGTCTGGCCATAGACAACGATGTTTGATCCTGTGTGAGCTTTGAAGTTTATGCCAAACTGTTCCTCGCCAAAGGAAATGACGGCGCCGTCGTGGACAAGACTCTCTTTGTCCATCCGCTCGGACACACCGGCCTCGCGCATCAGCCCGACAAAACCAACCTCAAGAATACCGGCACGAATGCGCCCCAGAACATAATCGCGGGTTTTGCGCTCAAGAACGACCGATTCTATGCCCTTTTTGTAGAGAAGTTGGCTTAGCAAAAGCCCGGAAGGCCCACCGCCAATGATGACAACTTGCGTTTTGATAAAGCACTCCTCCCCCGTACAACATGACGGATCGAAAACCCGAAGTAAAACCGGGAATGATGCGCGGCCGGCGCGCAAACACGGATGTCATTTGGTCGCGGGGCGCAACTGTTTGAGATTGATTGAACCGATGAACTCCCCCACACTAAAAAGCGCGCGGGGAACCTGTGCGCGGCAAACGGAGGCTCAAACAGATGTGGAAACTGTACCAGAAAACTATGGGCGGTGTATGGGCGTTGGGGTTGCCATCATGATGCGGATTGACAATCTGCAATATGCCAACTGGTCCGACAAGATCTTTCGGCAGATGCGTGAGGGAGACGTGGACGCGGCGCATGTAACCATTGCCTATCACGAGACGTTTCGCGAAACTGTGCTTAACTTTGAGCAGTGGAACCGCTGGTTCGAGCTATACCCTGACATGATTATGAAGGGGCAGTGGGCGTCGGACGTGGATGTCGCGCGCAAAACCGGCCGCACAGCGATCTTTTTCGGGTTCCAGAACCCCAGCCCGATGGAAGACGACATCGGATTGATCGAAATCCTGCACAGTCTTGGGGCGCGGTTCATGCAGCTGACCTATAACAACCAATCCTTGCTGGCGACCGGGTGTTACGAGGCCGAAGACACGGGCATCACCCGCATGGGCAAGCAGGTAATCAAAGAGATGAACCGCGTGGGTCTGGTCATCGACATGAGCCATTCGGCAGACCGATCGACAATTGAAGCTGCGGATTCATCTGAGCGCCCCATCGCCATCACCCATGCCAACCCATATGAATGGTCGCCCGCATTGCGCAACAAGAAGGATGACGTAATCAGGGCGGTAACAGAGAATGGCGGCATGCTGGGTTTTTCAGTTTACCCGCATCACCTGAAAGGCAAATCCGACTGCACACTGGCGAGTTTTTGCGAAATGATTGCACGCACGGCGGAAAAGTTCGGGGCGCAGCATCTCGGCATCGGCACGGACCTGTGCCAGGATCAGCCCGACAGCGTGGTCGAATGGATGCGGGTAGGGCGCTGGAGCAAAGACATCGATTATGGCGAAGGTTCAGCATCTGCCGCTGGCTTCCCTCGCATGCCAGAATGGTTCAAGGACAACCGCGATTTTGGCAACGTCGAACGGGGTTTGCGTGCAACGGGTTTGTCTGATGCAGATGTTGCCGGTATCATGGGGGATAACTGGCATCGGTTTTACGCCGAAAACTTTATTCCAAATGCTGGTTAGGCCAGATTGCTGACGATTTCCTGAACTGGAGACTGAAACGATGGAAGTGGCGCAGAACAATACTCATCAAACGGTGATTACAACATATGAAGTCACCCCGGGAACGTTTCTGGATCTGCTGGAGGAACTGGAAACAGCGTTCGATACCTTCGTCCGAAAACAGGACGGTTTCATTGCCGGTGCGATCCACACCAATGATGCGCAGACGAGGATTGCCAACTACACGCAATGGAAGACCAGAGAACAGTTTCAGGCGACGCTCAGGTCAGACGAAATGCAGGCATACGCGCGGAAATTCAGCGCACTGAGCAAGACCTTTGCGCCGGTCCTTTATGATGTTGCCTCGACATTTTACGGGGATGACAGCACATAATCGGGTCCGTTGACGGTGATTTTGCCGTATAACCTACGCGGTCTTCATGGTTGATTTGGCTTCGGGCTTAGACGGCCAATCTTCACAAACGGCTTTGCGCACCAGTACCTATCATTCTGCGGACGTCGCGTTTTTCAGGAACCTGATCAAGTCGCTACGGTCAGTTTCAGCGGTTATTCTCTGCATCGGCATTTTTGATCCGGGGATAAAGTTGTCCGGTCCGTGATCGAAAAGCTGATTGATCGTGACGTCCGACCAGATGATATCCGAGGTTTGTAATGTATTTGAATATGAGTAGTCGCTAATGCTTCCTGCTTGACGCCCGAACAAGCGATGCAGCGAGGGACCGGCGCGGCGTTTGCCATCCGGACCCAGCGTATGGCAAATTGAGCACTTGCGCTGGAACTGCCGCTCGCCGTTTGACATGTTCTCAGGCGGGTTCAAAAAGCTGCGTTTGGTGTCGATCATTTGTGATGCGCCGCCAAGGTCCCTGACCGGCCAACTGTACATTGCATTATCGAGCCCACCAGCATGAATGTTTTGACCATCAGGTGAGAATGCCAGCGACCAAATTGGACCTGACAGTGTCGCTTGAAAATCATCTGCGATTTGCCAATTCGTAGCGTCGATCATCATGATGTACCCCTGTGCATCACCAACCGCGATGCGCGAAGTTCCGACGTCATAGTCCATTGCCAGAATGGGGCGCCGGTCAAGTGTGAAATCGCCAATCACAGTTGCTTCCGGCAAGGCGATCACGCGCGTTCCGCCGTCAACCGCCCCGTAGGCGATCCAGGATTCATCGTGCGCAAGTACAATTGTATTAATACCAAAGCCATGCTCAACAAGGCGCTCAATTGGGGCACCTGTGGCTGTATCCCAAATCCGGATCGTGCCATCAGCTGAAGCGCTGTAAAGCCGCTCACCATCGGGTGAGAACACGACATCATTGACAATGTCGGCGTGCCCCGAAATCTCGACTGGTCCCACGCCGACGCTCAGTTGCCAAATACGCGCTGTACCGTCCCAACTTGCTGAAGCGACACGGCTCTTGTCAGGAGACACCGCCAATCTGATGACTTTGCCATCGTGGCGTCCCAATTCGCGCGACATTCCCTCTGAACTATTCCACAGCCGGACTGTGAAATCATCGCCAGCCGACACTCCCTTACCATTGCCAAGATAGGCAACGGCGTTGACAGCGGCTGTATGGTCTTCCAGCCAAAGCGGCTGTCCATGGCGCCAGACGCCGACGGAATTGTCGAAGCTTGCTGTCAGAATTGTACCATCCACACCTACCGCAATGCCTTTGATCGGGCCGCCATGCCCCTTGAGTGTAAAAAAATTCTGAGCAAGGACAATATGCGGCAGAAGTGCAAACAAAACCACCAGATGCATCAGACTCACCTTGATTAGGAGCCGTCTTGATTGCTCTCGCCGCGGTGTCTTTGGGTCAACTTTCATCTCTTGGTCGCACCGGTCTAAAAGACGGGCCCTAATTGTATCTCTAAGAAAGCTCCATCCAGATTGTTAAAGACGATGGTACAGCAACATTGACAGCCGGTCTATTGGGCGGTCCGCCTTGACATAGTGGCCAGCCTGAAGGGAGATCGCTGCTACCTTCGCATCCAATACCCTTGCACAATGCTTAGGTTGGATCGACGATTCCCATCGAAATCAGGCGCAGAGCAGTCATGGAAGGAATGAAAAAGTAATCTCCTCCGCGGCATTCGACGAATGTCTTTAGTTTACTCATGACAAAAGGTGGTTTTCCGGACTTGGGATTGGCGGGAATGGTATGACGCTGATGGTGGTCGTGATTGCCAAGCAACGGACAGGTGTTGTTGCCCTGATGGAAATCCAACCCGTACTGGACCCATTGCTGTTGCACGAATTCGAACTGGCGAAACAGGTTCGCCCCAATAATCATCATAACAACGCCCTGTTGAGTATCGTCGGATTTGTCGTCCGATTGTGAGTCTCCATAGGGTAGCCCACGCCTGAGAATACGTCGGCGTTTATTAAGGGCGTGCGTTGCGTTTTCATTCTCGTAGGGCAGGTCCGTATTTGGGTCGGTTCCTGTTTGATTCATCGGATCAAGGTAGTCACGCGTATTCATCCGCCTGATATGGGCGCCACCAGGGCAATTGAATCCCTGCATGTCGTCTGCGTAGCGAAAATCTGACGCCTCGGGAGAGCGGATATAGGCCCGTTGATTTTCCAGTGCTTTCACTGGATTTGAGTCGTTTAAGCCGCGTTCTTTGCGGAACTGTTCCCAGTCGGAGAATGTTGGCACTTTTGCAAGGGGTACGCCGTCCGACCAGCGACCGCACATCTTGGCACGCAGCGTTTCCACAGCTTCATCAAGTGAAACGCCCATCATGTCAGCATAGGCGCGCGCTTCTTCGGTCAGAATGTCATCAAAGGTGCCCACATTCTCATGCAATTTACGAAAGGCCATGTAGGTGCCGTTTTGGGTGAACTCGGGGGGCATCGCCGTCGGCGGAAGTTCCTGACTTTCATCCGCATGCCCCAGAATGAACTCGCCAGTAGCAATCGGCTCCCATACGCCGTCAACGCGTTTGCCTCTGCCGATCACAGCAGATTTCATATCTTCTGGTCGGTATTGACCCTCAAAAACCGGATCGCTGATACCGTCGGCAAAGCCAAAATGCTCCTTAGGTGTCGGCAGTTTCATGTCGCCATGCGTTTCAAATACTGCAGACGCAGCCTGGAAGTCCTGATCCCCCTCGCGACCTATGCCGGACAGGATTTTAACACCACCTTCTGATTGATCGCAAAGATCACGCAGCCATCTGGTGCGGCCCTCTAGGGCCTCGACAGGCTCACCCGTTGTTCCCGGGGCCTTAAGCTGCGCGTTTAGCGAGATCCATATGTGCACGTTGTCAGCACCCGAGTCGTCCGACGCTCTGTTCTTGCGCCAGATTGGATCCCAATGGGCGTTCCAATCGTCCGCGTCCGTCGCAACTTTGGTCGTGTCCCGATCGCCCAGAACATAAGCCCGACCTTTCATACCGACAATGAAAACGTCTGACATGCCTTGCAATGTCCGCGGCGGAATCTCCAATATGCGCAACCCATGAAAACTGAACCCAATATTCACCGTGCATTCAGGCTTTTCAGCCTCCTCAGGCCAACGGGCGGCAGTGGTCACCTCGCGTCGTACTGCGTCAACGAACTTCCGACCCGCGTCAGGTCTGGAAATCTGCAGGAAAAAATATCGTGCGAAAGGAAATGAAAACCGGCCATATGCGCGGATAACGTTGCCCTGAATGTCATTCAAATTTAGCGACGTGGTCATATCAGAATTCCAATTCTCTAAGTCTTGGAAGTCAGGGCTGCTGAGGAAACAACTCCCGGTTCCTGCGTCGGCCCACTCCGGTCTTTGGGTTTGTGCAGGCCAAGGAATTTGCCAAAGTCAGCGTGAAGCTTCTTGGATGAACTTCCCTGATGCTCCACGACAAAGTTGCTGAAGGTCTGCTGAATATAGAGTGCTTTGAGCACAGATGGGAGATCGTCGTACTCACCCGGCGGAAGCGGCTTTTCTCCGTTTTTCAGCGCAAACCTTACGGCCCAAATCGCAACCAGGCCGGTGAGGGCCAGTCCACCGACAAATGTCCAAAGTGTACTCCACCCCAGCCCAGGCACATCCAGCACCCCAAAGATCCGCAACAAAAGCGCCAGAAGTGCGATCACTGCAGGTACAGCCACAGCGATGAGCAATTGCTTTAAGGGCAGAAGGTTGAACTCTGGCAGGGCCAAATAATAGTCATGAAATGGCATGGTGGTTTCGACGTGGCATTTTTCCAGATACGACGCGAAGTCATCACCTGTCTTGATGCCATCAAAACCGACGCAGTTGCTATAAACTTCTCTAAGTTCTGGCTCCATGGTTTTCCAGAGTTCACGGGCATAGGCAATCCGGACATCCTTTTGCTGAGCGGCATCAAGGGTGGTTGGGAGCGGCGCACCATCTTCTGTTATTGCGTCAATGTCTGCGCAGAAGACAAGGTAAGATGTGTTGAGCCGATCCACAGGTTGTAGCGAGGTTGGATCTTCTTTCGAAATCGACGCGGCCAAAGCGTTTTTGCCGATGCGTCCATTGTAAACGACATCATTCAGCACAAACATCCGCGCCAAATGGTTGCGCTTGTTGCGTGCGAACGGGCTGTTTTTTCCGGCTCTCTCGGTCGCTGGCGATTGCATGGCCGTTGGCATTTCCGCCAGAGCGATCCGCACATTTTGGGTGAAAGACGTGTGCTCCAAATGGCTCTTGCCAGAATCTCTAATGGGCGCAAACGTGTTGAGAAAGATATGACCGGAGTCGAAATCAGGCATCGGGTGCCCTCCTAATCATGAGGTTCGGGAGGCATCAGGAGGGGTCTCTCTGATGTATCGTTCGCGGTTCAAATCCGCGCGCTCTGTACTCAGGTTTGCAACGGGGCCAAAACCCGCATCTCCAAGTCCAACCTGAACCGCCGTCAATGTCGCATGATAGGCCGCCTGAAACTCCTCGGGCGTCAGAGTCGCGTAGGCGTCTTCTAATTGCAGCAGCGCATCGTATACCTTCAGGCTTGATTTGATATCGCGCTGGGCTGCTCCGGGTGTTGCGTTGTAATAGTAGTCCGTGCTGATCTGGTTGTGGGTGATGTAATTCTTAAAAGGGGTTACCGGGATCGACAAAGGATACTTCGTTGCCGAGAACCAGAACAGGTTGAGCCCATTGGGAACACCATCTGAGAATGCGTCAATGTACTGATCCCAGGTTCCGTTGAAATTGGAACAAAACAGCATGTAGTCATTCTGAAGCGTTTGCTTGCCTTGCCCCAGGTCAGGCCAGTCATTTGGTTTAACAATGACCCATCTGGCAAAATGGATAAGCGATAGACCCAGTAGACCCATGAGCCGATCAGGCAGCCCGCGTGCTGCCATAAACAGCAGTCGGTTGATCCAAGTGAGTTTCGGATTACTTGGTGTGACGACGTTCATCGCATACGCTTTGCCTGCGATATTCGACATGCAGCACTCCAATTCTGGTCTAATAAACAGATCAAATAAAGGGTGACGGTAGCACGTTTCTCCGCACTATGGAAACCAAAGCAGATCGACGATAGTTTCGCTGCGGGTTTTTGCTCGCTTGGCAACAACCACTCTCATCCCGGTTGAACTTCTCAACTGGGATCCGATTTAAACTTGGCATTCAACCCACGAGCATCGGCGGCTTGCTCAGCGAAAGGCTGTCGGTCTCGGGGAGCGGGCAGAAGGGGTAGCCGACCCGTTGCCACGGGGCTAAACTACCTTACAGGTCAACTTGCCAGATTTAGATAGATTGGCCGCCATGAGAAAGGCAAACAGCTTTGGGAAGAATTCCTTTGAACAAGTAAGCAGGTGAGAGCAATGTTGAGGTTTGATTTTAGGGCGTGGCTGGAAAGCTGGTTGCTGCCAGCGGACAACGAAGACTCTGAGACCGAAGCAAAGCAACCTCGATCAGACAGCGGCACGTCGCCACCAGATGATCCCACGGCACCTGATCTCAGCTATTTGAAACTGCATTTCGCAGAGGCGTTGGCATCGTTTTATGCTACGATCGCGCAGATCGTGGCAAGCAATCCCGTCGATGTGGCCCGTCTGGGTGAGATTACCATCAAGGCAAAAGCCGAAGCGCTTTCCCCGGCCGAAATGACCGAGCTGCAGTTGCTCAAAATCAGTGCGGCTCGGCAGGGTCGTGCAATCGCTGGCGTTTATGGTTTCTTTTTGAAGTACAAACCTTACCCCATGCTGGCTGAGATCCGAGGTAAGGAGAAACTGTTCCAACCGCAGTTTGGCCCGATCATGGTTGTCGATGGCGGCAGCGTACGTGATGTGCTCTCGCGGCATGACGAGTTTACTGTAGATCCCTACGGTCGGGAGATGGTCAAATCGATGACGCCGGCACAGAACGGAGGTTTCGACACTTTTATTCTAAGCACGGATGATGCAGACAAATTCCAAGAGGACAAAAGACTGCTGACCGCAGTTGTTAACAAAGACGATCCGGAGAAAATTAACGATCTTGTTCACACGAACTGTATGCAACGCGTCAAGCGCGCAGTTGAAGAGTCTCGTCTGAATGGCCATGGGCAAATCGACATCGTAACCGCCGTTGCCCGATATGTTCCGGTTACGGTGTCACACCACTACTTTGGAATACCTGCAGCCAAAGAAAAGAGCAGTTTTGAGCTGAACAAAGATATGGTCAGATATTATGGCGAAAAAGTCGCCGGACCGAATGGTAAAACGCCGTTGCCGACCGAGTTTCAGCGGTCCGATGGATGCATCGTCGACTTGCCCAACACCGCACTCAGCATAGGTGACGGAGTGATCCCTGATGAGGCGCAAATCTACCAGTGGATCAAAGCCTCATTCCAGAATTTCTTTAACAATGTACAGAAGGATATCGAAGTTCAAGCCCGTGGCGTGCGTGCCTATCGCGAGCTGCTGGTCTATCTCTTGCGTGAACTGGGTATTCAGCGCGCAGCCCTGAAGGCAGATGAAACTGTCCCGGACACCATGCTGACACGGCTGTTGAAGCTGCAGATGGATATCGCTGATCCAGCGTTCACTCTGTGCCCCAAAATTGATCCAAGTCGGGTTAGCGATCTCCGGATTGTCGAAAACATAATGGGCACGGTTGTCGGTGCGATTGCCGGACAGGAAGAAGCGACGTGCCGGATGATCGATTCGATGATCCGGTTGAAGGAAGGGGAATATGCGCACAGCGGTATAGGCGCGCTGAGCGGCGACGAACGCTTAGGTTGCTTCGATGAGGCAAGGCAATTTGCCCTCAATGTTCTTGAAAACCAAGATGTTACAAAAAACCGCAAGCAATTGCTTCAATACGCGTTAGAGGCGCTTAGGCTGCAACCGCAAAGCGAAATCCTGTTGCGTGAATGCAGGAAAGAAGGCGCAACCATATCCGGCAGTCGGCCGATTCGCGCGGATACGCTGATCTTTACTGCACACAGTTCGGCAATGCAGGACACCAATTACGCCGACGCTTTTGTCATCGGGCGAGACGAGAAACACTATCTGCAATTTGGCTATGGTCGGCACAAGTGCCTCGGTCAGTATGTCTCGCCGGTCATCCTTGTGGAAACGCTGATCTCCATTCTGGCGCTGGACAATCTACGTCGGCCGGAGCCATGCGGGGATGGAAGCCAATTTCCACTAGAGCGCCGCTTTGGCAGGCTGCAACTGGACGACAACAACTTGTATGCAAAGACCTTCACTCTGG
>CBDTVL010000051.1:0-18638 GCA_965363755.1 uncultured Sulfitobacter sp. | reverse complement strand
CCATTGTCATCAACGTGTGCAATTTCGCCAAAGGCACACCAGCGCTGCTGTCCTATGACGATGCGCGCACCTTGTTTCACGAATTCGGCCACGCCCTGCACCAAATGCTTTCAAATGTGACATATGAAAGCATCTCGGGCACCTCTGTGGCACGGGATTTCGTCGAACTTCCCAGCCAGCTTTATGAACATTGGCTGGACGTGCCAGCCGTTCTGTCAGAATTTGCAACCCATGCCGAGACCGGACAGCCGATGCCGCAGGCGATGCTTGATGAGGTGCTGAAAGCCGCCAATTTCGACATGGGCTTCTCGACAGTAGAATATGTCGCCTCGGCACTGGTTGATCTTGCGTTTCATGAAGAAGACGCTCCGGCTGATCCAATGATCAAGCAGGCAGAAGTACTGGCCGATTTGGCGATGCCACATGCGATTGGGATGCGCCATGCTACGCCGCATTTTGCGCATGTCTTTGCTGGCGACGGGTATTCATCAGGATATTACAGCTACATGTGGTCTGAGGTGATGGACGCGGATGCGTTTGCGGCTTTTGAAGAGGCCGGCGATGCGTTTGATCCGAACCTGGCTGCAGCGCTTGAGGAACAAATTCTATCAACTGGCGGATCTAAGGATCCAGAGACACTATATACCGCTTTCAGGGGACGGCTACCGGGAGTCGATGCGCTGCTGAAAGGGCGCGGCCTGGTAACCTAGGCCTGCCTGAACGCTGCGGCGCCAATAGAGCGCCTTCCGCGAAACTCATCCACCAAAGAACCTACGAAAACCTTTATTTTGGGGGCAAGCAGGCGCTTTTCAGCAAAAAATGACGGCGATGTCTGCGTTCTTTTGAACACAATCAGACAATACCCTGACCAACTCTCCCGGTTCAATCTTATGCGCAACCAAATAATCTGACAAACGTGCTATCCCAAGGCCGGACATCCGTCAGATGATACACCAATACGAGTGCGGTGAAGCAACCAGTGCCCGACATGGTCTTCCAGCAGCGCAATCTGCTTACTAACGGCCGACGGCGTTTGACCACCCGCGCGGGCGGCTACCGAAATGCTACCCGTTTCGACGACCTTAACGAAAGTCAGCATTTGCGAAGAGATGTCCATCTGTCTCGACCACCTGTTCCAAATTGGCATAGCGGCTATGCGATTTTTGCGTGTTGATAGCGGTAACACATTCCCCTATTTCTGCAGTGCGGCACAAATACTGCGCTGCAGCAAGATAAAAGGAATACCATCATGGCAAACACGACAACACATTCGAATGGCCTGCTGGGTACATTTTCGGAACGTAGCTTCCAGCTGATCCTGCAGACGCGGTTGAAACTGGCTGAGATGCTGCGGCGCCGCGCGATCTATCGCACTACGTTTGCCGAACTCGATGCACTTTCAGACCGCGACCTTGATGACTTGGGTCTCGCCCGTCACAAAATCCGCGCCGTGGCGCATGACGCGGCATATGGAGATGAATAACATGAAACAGTTCAGCGTAGAATCCGGCCTCTCGGGCACACATGTAACGGCTGACATCAAATCTGTACTAGGCCGGGTCTGGTCCGCCACAACATCCTCTTTGTCCAAATCAATCAAAGCGATGCAAATCGCGCGTATGGCATCTGTGCTGAACGGCATGACAGACGCACACCTCGCCCGGATTGGAATCACATCACGCAGCCAGATTTGGCAGCACGCCGAGAAACTTGTCTCGTAATGATGTGATCAAGAATTGAGTATTGGCGCTCGCTCCTCCCAGAGAAAGTCCAACACTCGATGTTAGCGGTTAATCCTCCCCGATCCCGTTAATACAAGTGGCCAACATCTTCACCTCCTCCCGAAGGTGTTGGCCCCATATTTCTCTTACTTATTCAATATGGCCCGCATCGTTGATACTAAGTTCGCGCATCGTGCTGGCTGTATCGGCAACGTGCGCGCCCTGCCCAGTCACTCGGTTGCGGCCACAAGTCCTTCGGGTTGACCGACCACCACGAAATGCAGGTTTCCCGGGGACAGAAGCTCGCGAGCTACCCGGTTGATATCCTCTAATGTCACCGCGGTCACTTTGTCATTCCGAGTGGCGATATAGTCGATTGGCAAGCCCTGCATCTGCATTCCAACCATAATATTCGCAATTGGTCCGTTGCCATCAAATCGCAGCGGGTAGGCGCCTGTCAAATAGGTCTTGGCATCCTGCAGTTCGGTTTCGGTTACGCCTTCATCTGCCATACTTGCCCATTCATCGCGGATAACCTCGATGCTTTGCGAGATACGATCATTAGCCGAAGCAACTGAGCCCATGTAAGTCGCTGCGTAATCTTTTGGCACAAGGTACGAATAGACACCATAAGTGAGGCCGCGTTTTTCACGGACTTCAGTCATAAGACGGCTTTCAAAAGAGCCGCCGCCAAGGATTTGGTTCATGATATAAGCCGGAAAGAAATCGTCATCGTCACGTTTGATCCCTTTGTGTCCAAACAGCGCGACAGATTGAGGGGTTTCAAAGTCGACCACAGTGACCCCACTCTCGATTGTCACTTCTGCAGGTTCAGGCAAAGGCGCACCGGTTTCGGGCAGATCCCCTAATAACGTGTCGATCAAGCTGCCCAACTCCTGCGCTGTGATATCGCCCACTGCGCCAACGAACAGCCTATCCCGTGCAAAAATTGCTTCATGTGCCGCCAAAAGATCATCTCGCGTCAGCGCGGCAACGCTTTCCAGCGTCCCACTCAGCGACGAACCGTACGGATGCGCGCCAAACGCCATCTCTGCAAAAATCTCTCCGGCGATATCGTTTGGATCCTTGGCACTCGATTGAATGTTGGCAATGACCTGCGCCCGCACCCGTTCTATGGCGTCTTCGTCAAAACGCGGTTGCTTGATCGTCGAGCGCAACAGAGCCACAGCCTCGTCGCGGTTTTCGGTCAGAAAACGCGATGAAATCGACAACGCATCGTCATTCAGACCATATTTGAACGACGCCGCCAGTTCCTCGACAGCGCGTGCGAAGCCGCGCGCATCCAGATCACCTGCCCCTTCTTCCAGCAACGCTGTCATCAGGTTGATCGCACCGCGTTTGCCCGGCGCATCCAATGAGGCACCGCCTGCAAACCTGATCTCAAGCGCCACAAAGGGGATCGACGGTTCTTCGACCAGCCAGGCGTTGATGCCCGCAGGAGACGTAATGTCCTGAATCTGCACTTCAGCCCAAGCCGGCAGGGCCAGCATCATCGAAAATACGGCGGCGGACAGATGTTTCATTGGACTACCTCTTCTTCGGGCCGGGCAAGCCAGCCAGTAACAGCGGCTTTGCGATCAAAAACGGCGCGCGCAGCGGCCATGATGTCATCTTCGGTGACAGCCTGCAGAATACCCGGCCAAGCCTGAACATCGCCGACCGTCAACCCTGACGTCAGCGCCCGGCCATAGCGATTGGCGATGTTTTCGACATTGTCGCGCCCATAGATCTGTGACGCACGCAACTGCATCTTTATGCGTTCGAGCGATTCAGCATCCACCCCTGTCTCCATGAATTCTGCAAGAACGACATCCATTGCATTTTCGGCCTCTTGCAATGTCACACCTTCACTTGGCACCACCACCAAATCAAAGGTGGTATCATCCAGCGACACACCTTTGTAAAATGCACCGGAATAGACCGCTATTTGGCTGTCAAATTGGAGCTTTTCAGTCAGCACCGAGGTTTGCCCGCCCCCCAGTATCTCACTGAGCATCACCAGAGCAGCTGCCTGTTCTTGGGCACCACTGTTGCGTTCTGGGGCCAGGTACGAACGGCTGACGAAGGGCTGTGCTACACGGGCGTCTCGATAGGTCAGGCGCCGCTCTGCGCGCTGTGGCGGCTCAATAGTTCGCAACCGCTCGGGCAAGGCCGGGTTTGCCGGGATCGCACCATAGTAGGTTTCAGCCAATGTCCGCACATTCTCGGGATCTACATCTCCGGATACCACCAGAACGGCGTTATTTGGCGAATAATAGATATCGTAAAACGAGATGGCATCTTCGAGGTCCAGCGTTTCCATCTCATGCATCCAGCCGATAACGGGCACGCCGTAGCGATGGTTGAGGTACTGCGCCGCTCCTTTTTGTTCACGAAACAGCGCCTGCGGGTTGTTTTCGACTCGCTGATTGCGCTCTTCGATAATCACGTCGCGTTCGGTTTCAATATCACTGGGAGTCAGGCGGATGTTGACCATTCGATCCGCCTCCATCTGCATCATCAGTTCCAGTCTGTCGGCGGCGACGCGTTGATAATAAGCGGTGTAGTCGTGGCTGGTAAAGGCGTTGTCCCGCCCGCCATTTGCCGCGACTGTCGCTGACAATTCGCCGGCTTCCATATTTTCGGTTGCTTTGAATAAGAGATGTTCCAGAAAATGAGCAACACCAGATGCACCTTTTGGCTCATCCGCAGATCCGGCCCGATACCAGACCATGTGCTGTACAACCGGGGCGCGGTGATCCTCCACAACAACCACCTGCATCCCGTTTTCAAGAGTGAAATGAGTCACCTCCTCTTTCACCTCCTGAGCGGCGACTGGCAGACAAAATAAGCACAGGGCAGTCAGATGAAAAACAAAACGGCGCATAAAGGCTCCTTTGGCAATGCTTGCTCGTAACATACGCCGTGCGACTCTGTCTTCAAGCGGACCTGTCGGTTTTGTGAGCTTGAGAATTGTGCGCCCGCCCTAAGGCGGCGAAGACGGCGTTTTGACCCCGATCTTGCGATAGCTTTCAGCGACTGCGAAAGGGTCAATCGCATATCGCTTGTAGACCTCATTGTAACGGTCGACAGGAACGATCCGGTACTGTGTGAACCGCTGGCGCTTCCTGCGAAACTCCGCGTCCTCCTGGGCCAGCGCTTGGCGGATGTCTCCTGACACACCAAACCTGCTTGCATAGGTCACAACTGCGCCATCGCTACCAGGAACAGGGGCGTTTGGCGAAGACTGCGCCCGACCGCCAACCGCAATCGCAGCATCATCCACTGGGCGATGATCAACCAGATTGCTCCCGCCGGGCGTGGGGGGCGGCAATGCCGCAATATCTGGCGGCAGTTGTAAAGGTTTCACAGGTTGAACAAGAAATTCATCCGGCCCGTTAGAACTGTTCCTCAGGGTCCGTAATCCCGTGTTTGCGCAGGCCCCGAGAGTCAGAGCCAATACCATTCCCAAAATCATGCCGCGCGATGTGCGCATCGCATCACTCCTGACTATTTGAGACAGGTCTAGCCTATCATTGAACCAAGGTCACGAGGCCTTTTTTGGGTCTTTCACAAAGATCACAAGCCCAATCGCCCCGGCGAAAATAAAGACGTCCGCCAGATTGAAGACAAACGGATTATTGATCCCGCAGCATGACATGTTCAGAAAATCCAGCACATAGCCGTAAAGCGCTCTGTCGACCACATTGCCAAGGGCTCCGCCGATGAGAAGACCGGCGCCAATATAGCCCCAGTGCGTGGTTTGCGCCTTGTTAATCCAGAACAGAACAGCCGCT
The DNA here is from genome assembly GCA_965363755.1 of uncultured Sulfitobacter sp. GTDB lineage: Bacteria > Pseudomonadota > Alphaproteobacteria > Rhodobacterales > Rhodobacteraceae > JL08. The sequence goes on along the minus strand of CBDTVL010000051.1, from coordinate 13,120 downwards.
ACGATAACCACCGCGAGGGCAATCAGCCCCCAACGGCTGAGATCAGAGCCTTGGTCAAACAAACCGAAGTTGATCCCGCGATTCTCTCCGTAACGCAAATTCAGAAACGGTGGCAGCACATCGATAACCAGCACACGGCTCAACTCCAGCCAGTGCACGACCCAGTATTTGCTGATCTGGTCAATCAGAAAGGCCCAGAAAGCCGACCAGAAAACAATGCGCATGGTTGTCTGCCCTTTACCTTAATGCCGGAAATGGCGCATGCCAGTGAATATCATTGCCAACCCTGCCGCGTCTGCGGCGGCAATCACATCGTCGTCGCGCATGGAACCCCCCGGTTGGATCAGGGCTGTTGCCCCTGCTTCAGCCGCAGTGATCAGGCCATCCGCAAATGGGAAAAACGCATCTGACGCCACAACGGATCCTTGGGTCAGCGGCACTGTCAGCCCAAGCGCCTCTGCCATATCCTGCGCTTTGCGTGCTGCAATACGGGTGCTGTCGACCCGGCTCATCTGGCCTGCGCCAACACCCACGGTTGCTCCGTCCTTCACATAAACAATCGCGTTCGACTTCACATGCTTAGCCACCCGCCAAGCGAACAAAAGGTCGGCCAGTTCAGACTCTGACGGTGCGCGTTTTGTGACCACTTTCAGATCATCTGTACCGATGTGTCCATTGTCTTTGTCCTGCACAAGCAGTCCGCCTGATACGTGCCGCAGGATCTGAGCCGCTGCCATCGGATCAGCCAGACCATCTGTCGTGAGCAACCTCAAGTTCTTCTTAGTCCTGAAAACCTCTAGAGCGTCCGCATCAGCGCCGGGCGCAATGACAACTTCTGTGAATACGCCCATGATCTGTTGGGCTGTTGCCCCGTCAAGCGGTTGGTTCAGGGCAATAATCCCGCCAAACGCACTGGTGCGATCACAGTCAAATGCGCGGGAATACGCCTGAGCCAGCGTGGACCCTGTCGCCACACCACAGGGGTTGGCATGTTTCACGATCACGCAGGCCGGCCCATTTTCAGGTGCAAATTCGCTGATTAGCTCAAACGCCGCATCAGTGTCATTGATGTTGTTATAAGACAGCTCTTTTCCCTGATGCTGCTTGGCTGTGGCTGCGCAAGGTCGGGGGCTGCCGTCGGTGTAAAATGAGGCCGACTGGTGCGGGTTTTCGCCATAGCGCAACGTCTGCGCCAGAGTACCTGCAAAAACCCGGCGGCGCGGGGAGGGATCCCCCAGGGCTGCCGCCATCCATGTTGACACTGCCGCATCGTAGGCTGCCGTGCGCGCATATGCTGTTTGCGCCAGCTTTTGGCGAAACGCATAAGAGGTTGCCCCGTCATTGGCCGTCATCTCGGTCGACAGCGCGTCGTAATCCTGTACATCGACAACAACATTTACAAATCCATGGTTCTTCGCTGCCGCCCGGATCATTGCGGGACCGCCAATGTCTATGTTTTCAATACAAGTATCATAATCAGCCCGTTTTGCGACAGTCTCTTCAAATGGATATAGATTGACCACAAGCAGATCGATGGCGCCGATCCCGTGTTCTTCCATCGCAGCTTGGTGATCTGCGTTGTCGCGCAATGCCAACAACCCGCCATGCACCGCAGGGTGCAGGGTTTTCACCCGTCCGTCCATCATTTCGGGAAAGCCGGTAACGTCAGCCACATCTGTGACGGTTAGCCCGGCCGCGCGCAATGCAGCCGCAGACCCACCAGTGCTGAGCAGTTCGACACCCAGTGCGGCCAATGCATGACCCAATTCAGTCAGCCCGGTTTTATCAGAAACAGAAAGAAGGGCGCGGCGAACGGGGTACAGATCAGTCATCATGGGTCCTTAAAGGTCAATCGTTTTGGTCAGGCCCGTCCTGATTCAGGTCGCGCACTGCTATTGCAGTGTCTTGCGCCTTGGAGAGGGACCAGCGAATGCTCGTCGCATACTCGATTGCGCGGCCAGATAGAACGATCTGTTTGGTCACACGTGGCTTTAGGCGGCCTTTTTCAAGATAAACGCTTGCCTCCAAAGACAAATTAATTGTGCCGTCGTGGCGAAACACCCAGATCTCACCGCTTTTCAACGCCATCGACACCGCTGCGCCGCCGAGATCCAGCGCTGCGTCAACTTCGGGATGCAGGTGAAATCTGATATCAAAGTTGACGCCCTGAAGTTTTGATTTCTCAAGCTGGGCTTCAAACCGCTTCTTGGCAGGGTCATCAAGGGCCGCCAGCATGTCTTCTCCAACCATGCCACGCCCGTCAAACGTCATTTCGAGGATGCGCGCATGCGTCAAACCATGGGTCGGCACATAACCATCATGCCCGCCTTCAAAACGAACACCGTCCGGGGCGCTTGAAATCTCGATCGGCACGTGTCGGGGTGCGTCCACCAATGCTTCGCCCTCTGCACGGCGGCCAACACTCGCCAACCGCGCACTGGAGTATCCATCCAGACACAGAGTGGAATGAGACGGCGTTGCGCGACCAGCCCGCCGCCAATCTGCCCCAAACGACCCGCCTGATCCACAATTCACGATCAGAGGCCGCCGCCCCGATGTGAGTTCGAACGCCAGCGTCGAGGCATGGGCGTTGAGAGACGCCTTGCCTGTCGGAGGTCGACTGGCATCAACAATCACGCTGGTGCGCCCCGCTGACACCCGGGCATAACCCATCGACAGTCCATCCGGCAGTCGGGTTTTGACCTGACTGGCCGCCAGTGCATGATCTAGCCAGCCCTCTAACCCACGCCCACCGCCGTGAAATCGGGCCAGTCCGCCATCTGCATGGCGAAGAGTGCGAAGGCTTGGGGCAATCCGTTCAATCGCCTCCATGTGCGCAGCCGGCGGCTCCCTTCCGGCTTCGCTAAGTGACGCAGCTGCCCATGTGAGCAGAGTGAACACGTCTAGCAATTCTTCCGGGTTGCGGGTCGGCAGGCCGCCCTGCGCATCAATCTGGTCCGAGCATTCGCGGGCAAGCGCTTTGATCGCGGGTTCAGCAAGTGCCTCCATGCCCTCAAGCGACATGCCAGCATAGATCAGACCCGTCAACGCCTCGAACCTCGGCAATCCGGGCGCCGCACTCTGCCAGCGCTTGGATAAGAACCATGTCTGCTGGGCCAGAGACAGAAAAAATGCATCGCTGGCCGCGGGTTCACATCCGCGCAGCAGGAAAATTGCATGGTTGATCCAGCGGATCAGCCGCCGCCCGGTCAGATCAGGTGTCCACCCCGGCCCGGTGCCGTCGCCAAACCGCCCGATCCAGCCCCAAAGCCAGCTTTGGGCCCGCGCCCGCGCCGGCCCTTCGCCAACCGCTGCTAGATCATCCAGCCAGGCAAACCCATATAATTCGGATTCATAGGCTGCGTCGGGCGAGCGCTGATCCCAGATGTCGCCATTGGGCGCTTCTATGAGATATCCTGCGAACAGGCAGTTCCCGGCAACCAACTGCCGGCCCCGCGCAAAGCTGCCGATCGTGCGGGGTTCAGGTTGCGACACAAACCCCTTTGCCGCCTTCGACCGGATGGCCAGACGTGCATAAACACGGTTCATGAATCGGGCGCGACGCACCGAAAAACTAACTGGGTTGGACATCTGCTTGCCTCATACGCTCTACCGGCGTTTAACCCATGATAGCTGGACAGAGGCAGAGTGTCACCGACGAACAAAAACTAATTCCTGGACCCTATGGGCGATCATCCGCCGATCTTGCGCATCGCGGCGATATAGAATCCGTCCATTCCACCTTTGTCGGCCCAATAGTCCGGGCGCAAGCGCAGCCCACCTTCGGGTGTGATCCAGTCCGGCGAAACACCCGGAAGGTTCAGCGCGTTCCGCTCAACTTGCATATCGGGATGGCGGGCCAGCGCCTCTTCGATCTGCACTTCGCCTTCATCCGGCAACAGCGAACAGGTGCAAAACACCAACCGCCCGCCCGGTTTCAGCAAAGACCACATATGATCCAGCATTTTTGATTGCAGTTCGATCAGATCACCAAATTCGGATCCGTCCTTGGCAAAAGGCAAATCGGGGTGCCGCCGGATTGTGCCTGTAGCAGAACACGGCGCATCAAGCAGAATTGCATCATATGAACCCTGATGTTCCAAAGCGCTGGACACGTCCACGGCCGCCGTCAACCCAGTGCGCTCAAGGTTCTCGTGCAGCCGGCCCAAGCGAGAGGAAGAGTCGTCAACCGCCGTTACAGTTGCGCCGCTGGATGCCAACTGCATGGTTTTGCCGCCCGGTGCCGCGCACATATCAAGAACAACTTCGCCCGGTTGAGGCGCCAAAATGCGCGCCGGCAGGGCCGCCGCAGCATCCTGTATCCACCAGTCGCCGCTTTCATATCCCGCAAGCGCTGTCACCTGACCCGCAACACGCAATCGCAGCGTTCCTGTCGGCAAGATTGTCGCGTCCAGGGCTTCGGCCACGGCACCAGCCTCCGCTTTGGGAGTGATGTCCAGCGGTGCGCCCAAGAAATGCGCAGCCTCCATACCAGCCACTGCGTCACTACCCCACGCATCAACCAACGGGCGACGTAGCCATTTGGGCAAACGCGGCTCGCGTAGTTTGCCCCATGCCTCTGGCCCGTCAGCGGCAATCTTGCGCAAGACAGCATTCACCAGACCTTTGAGCTGCCCGTTGCGTTTGTCGGCACCGATAATCTGCACCATCGCATTGACAACGCCATGGGCAGCGCCGCCTTGACACAGCTCCACCGTGCCAACCCTGAGTGCATTCTGAACGGTCAAAGACGGTTTTTTGCGCAGATGTTTCTGGAGCAGTCGATCCGCACGCTCTAACCCGCGTAATGTATCAAGCGCCAGACGCTGGGCCCTCGCGCGATCCTCTGCAGGCAAGCGATCAAGCGTACCTGATCCAATCAGCTCTGACATCAGCCGACCCTCGCCGAGCACCTGATCAAGCAGATAGATGGCGCTGCGACGCGCCCCGACCCCAATATCGCCAGACGTCTTTGTATTTGACATGGTGGTACGCCTTTTAAGAGACTTGCCCAAGCCGGACGGGCGCATATATCAAGGGACTGGCCGCAAAGGAACCCCGTGATGCCTGATTCACCTGATCAAACGTCCAAAGACCTGCCGCTGGCGGCGCAGCGCGCGCTGGCTGAGGCAAAGGCGCGCCGTGCAGCCGAAAAAGAACTGATTTTACCGAAAGAGCTGGGCGGACGGGTTGGCCCAGAGCCGGTGCGCTACGGTGACTGGGAAAAGAAAGGCATCGCGATCGATTTCTGATCGCGGTTTATTGCAGCTACTTGAGGCGGAATGTGGCAGAATCACCTGCGCCTTTGTCAGAGGTAAACCGGATGCGACTGTCTTTTACCTCGACGGCCTGGCAATTATAGCCAAGATCACTGCCGCCCCAATTGATGTCGCGGCAGAAAAAACCATCTTGCCAGCTCCAATTGCCGTTGATCGCCCAGCGTGCACCGTAGCCAGTGATTTTGCCATTCGCTTCGACGGCCAGCTTCACAAACGGCAAGGTCAGGTTTTTGCCTTTGATCAGGCTCACAAACGCGCTGCGTTCCTGAATTTTTTCGAAATCTGCAAATGCAGGACCACCGATCAGAACTGACGCTAAAGAGGCAAGAACGGCGCGGATCATGTCAAACCCCAGTACTATTGTTTTGAGGAAATACGGCGACAAGATCAAGCTGGATCACTTTTAGGCGCAGAAGCTTCTTACAGCCCCAGTACGTCAAGCATATCGTATTGGCCCGGCTTTTTGCCTTGCCCCCACAATGCCGCCTTAAGCGCGCCACGGGCAAAAACCGATCGGTCGCTGGCCACGTGGCGCAACATGATTCGCTCTCCTGCAGCTGCAAACATCACGTCATGCTCGCCAATGATGTCACCGCCGCGGATGGCGGTGAATCCGATATCACCGCGTTTGCGCGCGCCGGTGAGTCCATCGCGGCCGCGGTCCGACACGTCAGGTAAACTCACGCCCCTACCCGCAGCGGCGGCTTCACCCAGCATCAGCGCCGTGCCCGAAGGAGCATCAACCTTTTGATTATGATGGGCTTCTATGATTTCGATGTCGTAGTCTTCGTCCAGTGCGGCCGCGACTCTCTGTGTCAGTTGGGTCAATAGGTTGACTCCAAGGCTCATGTTGCCAGCACGAACAATGACCGCATGACGGGAGGCTGGTTCAAGCTGCGCTATTTGCGCTTCGCTCATGCCGGTTGTTCCGATCACATGCACCGCCCGGGCCTGCGCGGCGAGAGCGGCAAATTCAAGAGTCGCTTCGGGTGCAGTAAAATCGACAACGGCCTGAGCCTTTGCAAATGCCTCCAGCGGATCGTCCATGACCATCACCCCAAGACCAGTTCCACCCATGGCCACACCAACGTCCTGACCAACCCAGGCATGTCCTTTGCGCTCTATTGCGCCGCCGAGCTGCGCCTTATCGCTGGCATTGATCGTTTCGATCAACATCTGGCCCATGCGCCCCGATGCGCCCGTCACAACGATTCTTGGCAGCTCGCCCATGTTAATTTCCTTCCGTAGCGTTGTGCCTTGTCTAGCGAAGCGCGGAGCGCTTGGCAAAGCCTGCACAAGCGCTTAGATGGGCGTCATGGCAAAGAACAATTTTCACGATGGCCCCGGCCCGTCCCAGCGACAATTGCGTGTGGGTGAACTAATTCGCCGGACACTGTCCGAAGTGCTGGCGCGTGGCGACGTCCATGACCCTGATCTGAACCGCTTGTCCATCACAGTCGGCGAAGTCCGCACATCGCCTGATTTGCGCATTGCAACAGCCTATGTGCTGCCATTAGGTGGCAAAGGGCGAGACGAGGTTCTCAAGTTGCTTGCTCGCAACAAAGGCGAACTACGGCGCGCAATCTCCAAGAAACTGGCGCTGAAATTTGCGCCTGACTTGCGGTTTCAGCTGGATCAGACCTTTGACCAGATGGATGACACCCGCCGAATGCTGGAACAGGACGCAGTACGCCGGGATACAAGCGCGCCGGACAGCAGCGAATGATCCGAGCACTGGCCGGGGTGATATTGGGGCTTTGGTGCGCCCCGGTCTGGGCAAATTCTTGTGACAATTTTATCTATGATGAGGTGCCCTACACAATCTGCGAGGTCAATTTAGACACCACCTCACTGCGTCTGTTCCTGAACAGTGACTCTGGTGCACCTTTTGGCCATTTTGCGGCAATCAACCGCGCCCTTGCACCGAACGGAGAGCAGTTGGGCTTTGCGATGAATGCGGGCATGTACCACGATGACCGGGCACCTGTGGGCCACTATGTTGAAGATGGTGACGAACAGATGCGGGTAATCACCAGCCCCGGCCCGGGAAATTTTGGTCTTTTGCCCAATGGCGTGTTCTGCATCCGCGAGGGTCGAGCGGATGTGTTTGAGACCTTGCGCTTCGTCGATGAGGCTCCCGCGTGCCAATACGCGACTCAGTCCGGCCCGATGCTGGTGATAGACGGTGATCTGCACCCCCGCTTTCTGCCAGACAGCACATCGCGCTACATTCGCAATGGCGTCGGGACAAGCGCCGATGGCAAACGGGCCGTTTTTGCAATTTCGGGTATCCCGGTTACGTTTCATCAGTTCGGACGGTTGTTTCAGGACGGCATAGATGTGCCCAATGCGCTCTATTTTGATGGTAAGGTCTCTCGTCTTTATGCGCCAGAGCTGGACCGGAGTGATGCAGGATTTCGACTGGGCCCGATTGTCGGCACTGTCGAGCCGCTATCAGAGTAATACCGCATCATCGATGCAGATATTCCTCAACAGAATTGGCAGAGGTGATTGACGGGCGACGGCGGGGCCGTGTAAGGCCGCGCCTTCGGTTTCAAGCAAAGGCAACACATGGGACGCAAACGCAAAGGCCGCGATATTTCGGGCTGGTTGGTGATCGATAAACCTGCCGGTCTGACGTCAACCGCAGTGGTGAACAAAGTGCGCTGGGCCTTTGATGCCAAGAAAGCAGGCCATGCCGGAACCTTGGACCCAGAGGCCACCGGCGTTCTGGCGGTTGCGTTGGGCGAAGCAACCAAGACGATCCCCTATATCACCGACGCCCTGAAAGCGTACAAGTTTACCGTGCGGTTTGGCCAATCGACCAATACCGATGACGGCGAAGGCGAAGTGATTGCCCAAAGCGACGCCCGCCCCACTGATGATGAAATCACAGAAGGGCTGTCCAGGTTCATTGGCGAGATCGACCAGGTGCCGCCGCAGTTCTCAGCTGTCAAGATTGACGGGCAGCGCGCCTATAAACTGGCCCGTGAAGGTGAAGAGATGGACCTTGCTGCCCGACCATTATGGGTTGAAGAGTTACTGTTGACGGACAGGCCAGACAAAGACCATGCAGTTCTGGAAATGACCTGCGGAAAAGGTGGTTATGTCCGGTCCATCGCGCGCGATCTGGGTCAGGTTTTGGGATGTTACGGCCATGTGGTCAAGCTGCGCCGCGTCTGGTCGGGTCCGTTTGACGTCGAGAACGGCATGACGTTGGAGCAACTGGACACATTGGCTCGCACGCCAGAGTTGGACGCCCATGTGCGCCCGCTCGAGGTTGGATTGGTTGATTTGCCAGAACTACGATGCACGCCGGAAGGTGCGGCGCGTCTGCGCAATGGCAATCCCGGCATGGTTCTCGCCGCGAGTGTGGACTACGGCGATGACTGCTGGGCCTCGCTGGAGGGCCGGGCTATCGCTGTTGGCACCTACAAAGCCGGAGAAGTCCACCCGAGCCGGGTGTTTAACCAGTAGCGATCCGGTTGCGTCGGCCGGCATGCTCAGCCAGAACAGGGCAATGATAACCCGGACCCACACCAAAGGTGATGCGCCTTCGACCGCCATCTATTCGGACTGCGAACGCTATCGCTACAGCCTGACCCGTATCTGGGACGCTGACGGCAAACGCGTGATGTTTGTAATGCTGAATCCGTCAACGGCGACCGAAGTGCAAAACGATCCGACAGTCGAGCGATGCGAACGGCGAGCCCGCGCCTTGGGTTTCGGGGCTTTGCGCGTAACCAACATTTTTGCATGGCGCGACACTGATCCCCGCAAAATGCGGGCTGCTGATGACCCAATTGGGCCGACCAATGATGCAGCAATTGCCGAAGGATGTAATTGGGCGGATCAAGTGATCGCAGCCTGGGGTACTCACGGCGCACATATCGGGCGAGGAGCGACGGTACAGGCGCTTTTATTAGTCAGCGGGGCGCCGGTTCTTCATCTGGGGTTGAGCAAAGACGGGCATCCCAAACACCCGTTGTATATTGCCTATTCCCAACAACCGCAGCTTTGGAATCTTTAAGATGGATCCGCACTGAAACCGGTCAGCCGGTGATCGGGGCGTGAGAGTCCGATGCACTGGACCGGTTGAGCATCAAGTTTAAAAAGCTAATCGGTCACCACTTCATTCAGGTCCAGAAGTCCATAGCGTGACTTCTTACTATTTAATGTGACCGCGACTTTGCTTTGGCCTGACGACAGCATTTGGGGCGTTTTTACCGGTGTCGCGCGTCAGCTGGCGGCTCACCCATTTCGGATTTACCCCGATCTTGGGTCAAGAAGCGACGGGTGTCCTGGACCAAATGCAGCAGCACGGAAAGGATAAAACCTAATCTTAAATGCTCGTTAACCATTTGATATATAAAGATTTGACGCCGGGTGCAAAAAAATGGCTTGCTCAAAAGGGGTGAGTTTCTTTGAGTGGAGTTGCGCAATGTTATTCTTGGCCGGTCTTATGGGCTTGATGGCAGTCGGTTCGATCGTCGTCGTCATGCCGATTGTAGAAGAAGGCGAAGATTCGGATGCAGTTCCAACAGAGAATAACGCCGATCAGGAAAATAATCCTCTCGGTGATATCCTGTCGGGTCTTGATGTCGATGATGTCCTGGCTGGGTCGGGAGGCGACGATCAAATCAATGGGTACGGCGGTGATGACATTGTAGACGGCGCAGCCGGAGATGATGATTTGCATGGCGGCAGCGGTGCAGACCAAATTCATGCCGGTGACGGCGACGACGTTCTGCATGGAGAGGGTGGTCAGGATACGCTCTCTGGCGGCGACGGAGATGATACTCTCTTTGGCCATGCGGATGATGACACACTCTTTGGTTATACAGGAGACGACAGTATGAATGGCGGCGACGGCGACGATACTCTGGTTGGCGGTGATGGCGATGATGCGCTGCACGGAGGCCTGGGCGATGATATACTTGCGGGTGGCGAAGGGAGTGACACCTTGTTCGGTGGCTGGGGTGATGACGTGCTATCGGGAGTTGACGATGACCCGGCGCCAGACGGCAATATGAATCAGGACAGTGTTGATTTTCTGAACGGCGGCGGTGGTGACGATACAATTTTGGCCGGTCAGGGTGACATTGTCACCGCGGGCGAAGGAGCAGATTCTATGATTTTCGGCGACTGGATCGAAGATGATCAGGCAGCGACTGTCATGGACTACAACGCCAGCGAGGACAGCCTGATCTTGGTCTGGGACGACGATGTTGATCAGGATCCCGAGGTTGAGGTGCTTGAAGACGAACAGAACCCAGACCTGGCGCATGTCATGCTGAATGGCCGGGTTCTGGCTGATATTAATGGCGGCGGAGGCCTGACAGCGTCAGACATTGTCCTTGTGCCGCAAAGCGCCGCATTGGCGTCCAGCGCCAACCCGACAATAGCCGCCCTTTTGGGTGCCGCTTGACTCACTGGATGACATATCGGGCGGTTTGAACGTCTTCGCGGCCATGCCAGCTAAGAGCGTTGGAATTCAGCACCGACACATTTGCTGTCGTCATAAATGGCACGACCGTCCGCGTTTGACCCGAACGGCGCGCGCTGTACCTGCAAGTTAAAGCTGCAAAGCAACATAGCATGCAGACATAGCCTTATTCTGTATCAGTCTCGTTGTCTCAACAGGACTGACTTGCGTCAGGCAAACCGGCCTTTTGCAGGCCGTCGGCGATGTGACTCCAATCCGCCGCATCGCGCAACAGTTGGCGATACCCCCCTGCAAGCGACTGGATGTCGTTGCTCTCGACAACCACGCCCCGAACGTCAAATTCGTGTCGACGAACCTCGATGAACGTGGAGAGCGCTACCCGCGCGTCCTCACGGCGCCCAAGGTGAGCGTAAGCGGCCACAAGGTACATATGCGCAACTGAATTGAGCAGTGCATCTCCCATCAAAACACGAATAACTTCTTCATATCGTCTGGAGAAAAAATGTACCTGCCCGAGAATCCAATCGAGAGCCGGAGGATGGAATGGATCAAGCTGTGTTGCGCGCATCACAACCTCACTTGCCTTCTCGTGTCGGCCGAGCAGCATGAAAGCATAGCCGCACCAGGCCATGGATTCTGCTTCATTTACAATTTGCGACAGCGTTTTTTCAAACTGAACCTCCGCATCATCCCACATGCCTTCGCACAGGTAAGCAAAGCCAAGCTGATCCTGAATGTAGACGTCTTTGCTGTCCAATCCCGCGCCTTTTTGTGAAAGCCGCAGCGATGTTGTCGACGCATTGTCTGCGGCCACACCAAGGAACAAGTCAACAACATAGGTGTCCGCCAGATACATATGCGCTCTTGCATACCCCGGATCGAGTGCAATCGCCTGTTCTAGGAGCTGACGTGCCTTTGCGGTATCTTCAACATTGAGACGATCGCGCAGCGCTTTGCCTTGCAACATCAACTCGTGCGCTTTCATGTTGCTCGTCGGCTTGCGAGAGGAGCGGCTTGCGACGTCTTCCTGTACGCGCCCGGGAAGGACAGCCACGATGCTTTTTGTGACGTCGTCCTGTACTGCAAAAACGTCTTCCAAGTCCCGATCGTACCGGTCTGCCCATATATGGTTGCCGGTCTCTGCCTCGATCAGCTGAACAGTAATGCGCACTCTGTTTCCGGCGCGGCGCACGCTGCCTTCGACGAGGTATTGAACGCCGAGTTTTCGACCGATTTCTTTTATATCAAGGGCCTGGCCTTTGAAGGAAAACGACGAGTTTCGCGCAATCACAAATAGTGTTTTGAACCGTGACAGGCCTATGATGATGTCTTCTGAGATGCCGTCACTAAAATAATCCTGCTCAGGATCACCGCTCATGTTGGTCAATGGCAAAACGGCAACCGATGGTTTTTCCGGCAGCATATACGCCGTCGACGGATCCAAACGCGCCGCATCTGAATGGTTCAGGTTTGCGATTCGAAAGGCATGAACAGGCTCCGAGATATTCTTGACATCTTGGAGACCAAGATCATCAAATGGAATGTCAAACCGGTTCTTAATCTCAGAATGCACCGCGCCAGACAGGCAAATGCCGCCGGGATCAGCCAAAGCTTCAAGACGTGCAGCTATGTTGACGCCGTTGCCAAAAATATCACCGTCTTGATGGATGATGTCACCCAGATGGACACCAATCCTAAACTGCAATCTCTCCGCTTTTTGCTTCATTGCAGCCTGCCACCCGATCGCGCAGGTTACAGCGTCGACGATGCTGCCAAACTCTGCCAGCACGCCATCACCCATCACCCATCAACTTTACGATCCGGCCACGATGTCTCAAAATCAACGGCTCAATAGTATCCTTGATGACTTGCGAGACGGCGGACAGGGTTCCTGTCTCGTCCGCCTCCATCAATCTCGAATAGCCTACGAGATCGGCGGCAATAATTGCGGCGAGCTTTCGTTCCACAGGTGATCCTCTCTTGTCAGAGCATCCGTTATCCTGTGCTCCCGAACATTAGCAAAGCGAGCCCCGACTGGACAAAAGGCGACATCCAGACACTCCAAAATATCACCACTTTGACGGCTGTCAGGCATTGAAGGGTCGGCATTTGAAAAGGTGCGTCAAAGATCGGTGCCGTTTCGGCACAATCTCTTTGCAACTAGGCCGTAATTCCCCTATACGCGCGCATCGGTCATAGATTCTGTCTGCGGCTGACCTCTCCACGGGCCTGTGCTGGACGACATCCCGGCCTGCGCCATTCACCCTTAACCTTTTAAAGGAGACCCCGATGTCGATTACTACTGAAGAAAAAGCACGTGTGATGAAAGAATACGGCACCAAAGAAGGCGACACAGGTTCGCCGGAAGTACAGGTTGCCATTTTGTCGTCGCGCA
>CBDTVL010000050.1:0-18830 GCA_965363755.1 uncultured Sulfitobacter sp. | reverse complement strand
CGTGAGCGGACTGGATATATTTGCATGGATCGTTCTTATCGTGTTGGTGTGCACGGCGATTACAATATTTGTGTTTCTGGCGATGTTGCCGGGACGTATTGCGCAGCAACGTAATCATCCTCAATACGAGGCGGTCAATGCGGCGGGTTGGCTCGGCGCAATTGCTCTTGGCGTGTTCTGGCCGCTTGCGCTGGTCTGGGCGTATTATGTGTCGCCGGGTCAGGACCTTCCCAAAGCTGAAGAGGAGGCTTCATCATGATCGGTTTTCTGACACTGATCTATGTGGCAATTCTTTTTGTGCTGATCCGCGCCAAAATCCTGCCGGATACAAAAGCCACGTGGGGCACGACAGGCATCTGGATGGTCCTGTTGGTGATCTTTCTTTTCATCCCGATGCAATGGGGTGCACCCTCAGGGCCGTTTCGAATTCTGACCCGGGTGGTTCAGATTGTGCCGAATGTCGCGGGACAGGTTATTGACATCGAGGCAGAACCCAATGTCCCAATGAAACAGGGTGATGTGCTTTTTCGCATCGACCCAGTCCCGTTTCAGCAAGTGGTCGACATTGCCGAGGCAAATCTGGTGCGCATTGAGGCGCAGTCGAAACAAGACATTGATGTGTTGAAAACAGCGGAAGCGAGCTTGCGTCAAGCGACAGCCCAACAGAAACTGGCTCAGTCGCGTTACGATGACGACAAAAAGCTTGTGGACAGCGGAACCTACTCTGAGAACCGCCTTGAGCGGCGCGTGAGTGACCTCGATCAGGCGTCTGCCGCCGTGGATTCTGCCCGCGCCTCGGTCGCTGGTGCGGAGACTGAACTGGGCGCAGTCATGCCTGACGGCAAGGTTGCCAAGGTTGCCGAGGCTGAGACCAGTCTGGATCAGGCCCGCTGGAACCTGGATCAAACGATCGTGCGTGCGCCCGGAGATGGGTATGTCACCAACATGGCTCTGTCGGTCGGGCAGAGAGTAGTCAGCCTGCCATTGGCGCCGGCCATGGCCTTTGTCGACACCGCCGAGGCCGGGCCGGTCGCTCAGATACACCAGATATATTTGCGCCATATAAAGCCGGGTCAGCAAGTTGAAATTGCAATGAAAACTGCCCCGGGCAGGGTGATTTTTGGCACCGTAGACCGGGTTATTCCTGCGGTCTCAAGCGGTCAGGCTCAGGTCTCGGGTTCAATCGGAGCCGCGGTTGAGGTCGCGCCCGAGCCTTTTCTGGTGCGGATCAATGTTGACGATCCTGAAGATGCTACCTTTATGGAGCCCGGGTCGGTCGGAACCGTGGCAATTTATACCGAAAGTGTCGGGGCTACCCATGTGATCCGCAAGGTCATGATGAGGATGAGCGCCATCATTAACTACATTAACCCGGCCCTCTGAAGTCGAAGGTATTGTACAGCGAAAGTGTCTTTGTTTGGTCCTATTGCACCGGTTCCAACCGAGTCACCCCGACCGCAGCCGCACGGGCCAGTTCCTCGTCCAGAGACATCGGAATATACTCGCCGCGCCGCCACAACTGTGCCAGATCATCATAATGGCGCGATAGAAAGTGGCCGGATTGGCCGGTTGATGTCACAAATACCGAACTGTCGGGATCGGCAAAATCATAGACGCCGCGATATCCTGCGCCGTGCACATTCTGAAACGGATCAGGGTCTTTGCCGCTGGTGCGTCCGCGCAGCAATGTGTTGTCGCCGCCACTGGTTGATTGGCGGATGTTCATAAAATACCGCAATACCGGCACCTGGCCCAAGGCTTGATGATCATGGGTTGCCTGATGTGCATCCCCCCAGCGTAAGGATTCCAGCGCCGAACCGTAGCGCTCCTTTATCCAGATCAGCGCATCGTCCAGCGCCAAGCTTGCCATGTCCGGGCAGGTCTCGACAGGCGCGCTTTGAATGACGTCACACCAAATACCGGCGCCTTCGACATTGCGAAACACGCGCTCAACAAAGAGGGGGTCGATATGATCGAACTCCGAGACCAGCGGTCCCAGTTCATCCTGTATCAGCCGGGTTCCAAGGGTGCGCAGCCACGTGGCGTAGATCAGCGGTTCGGGCAGGTGTTCGTTCATCTCGCCGTTCCAACCGGCAAGCAGTGCCAGAGCGCGCTGACGTTGGCGTTCGGGTGTGCCCTCCGGGGCGGCCTCTTCGGTGAACCAGAGTTCTGCCCCAATCAGCGGTAGCAAAGTCCGGGCGGTAGTGCTGACCGGGTCGAGTTGTGCTTCGATGAAACTGTCGCGGGTGTGGACCTGTCGGGATTGCATCAGACGCCGCCACCGCTGCACCCGCTGACTGTCGCCCCACGTGAACGAGACGTGATTTGGAAATGGCCGGTTGACGATCTTGTTGTTCGTGTTGCCCAGAATGCCGCCCTGAGGAGAGACAAATTCCGGATTTGACCCAAATGGCATACGCCCTTGCCACCGATTCTCGTTGCGCCATCCCGGCGTCGGCATACGCCCCTGGCTTTGGTGATTGACGTTACGGCGGGGAATGGCACCGATAGTTTTCATGGCAATCGCTTTTTGATCAACAAGAGTCAGATTCAAGGATGGTGCAATGTAGTCCTCGCTTAGTCTTATCGCGTCTTGCACCGACTTCGCCCGCATCAGACCAAGGGCTGCGCTCATCGTCGTGTCACGGGAACTGAGCAAGGTCCATGCAAGCGAAGCTACATGGCCGGGGGGGGTAATGCTGCCCAGATTTTTGTGTGAACCGGGAAGAACCGGGCCGTTGTCGGTCCAGCGCAACGTGAGGGTAATCGGAGGGGCGTCTTTGATGTCAACGATGGATTTGCGGGTAAGAAACGGCCTGAATCCTGCAGGGGTCTGGTATTCCTCGGGATTGTCCGGGTTAATCCGCTCGATATAGACATCCTGATCATCAAGATAAGACGACGTTATCGCCCAACCCAGCGTCGCGCTCCGACCAGTCAGGACAGCGGGAACACCGGGAATGGTTGCGCCGATCACACCGCCGGTCGCAAGCTCGAGCCGCGCGAGATACCAGATCGACGGGGCGGAAAACCCCAAGTGAGGATCATTTGCCAACAGCGTCCCGCCAGAGGCAGACCGTGTCGGGGCTGCCGCCCAGGCATTGGAGGCCCCGGCAAAAGCCCGCTTTTTGAACGGGGAAAACGGCACATTGGGCAGGGCGGGCCCGGTGGCATAACGCGGCAGTCTGCCCGGGATCAGGCTGGAGTATTCGGGCAGGGCGGCGGTTCCGGTACCGGGAACATCGGGAAGAATATCTCTGAGCCTGGCATCGTCTGGCAAAACCAAAGAGGTGCGTGCGCGCAGGACCTCTTCTTCCAGATGAGACGAAAGCTGAAGCGCCATGAGTTTTATAATCGAAATAGAATCAGCAGGTTGCCATGGGGCAACTGGGGAATTGAACACGAACATTTCGGGTGCGCCGCGCCCCAAAGCATCTTCATTGATCTCATTCAGGCGCGCATTCACGCCATTTGCATAGGCGCGCAGGGACGCCAAAGTGTCCGCGTCCTGCGCCTCGACCGACTGTCCTGAAAGTGTGTAGATGTCCAGACGACGCAACACCGCGTCTATCGCAACCGTCCGCTCTCCAAAAAGTTCAGAGAGGCGACCCTGCGCGGTGCGGCGCAGCATTATCATCTGCCAGAGCCGGTCCTGAGCATGCGCATATCCCAGCCCAAAAAACACGTCGGTGTCAGGAGCGCTTTCGCTGGCAAATATATGGGGCACATTGGCGTTGTCGCGGACAATCTCGACTGGGGCTGTCACCTCGCTCACACGCAGGGTTTTGTCGTAATTCGGCAATGAACGGGACGCCAGATAATACACAACGACAACTGACAGGACGATAAGACCCACCAGCCCGGATGTGATCACCATGAGCAACTGGAACAGCTTTGGCATCACGCCCCCTTTTCATTACGCTTTACGGATGCAAGTTTAGCCGGACACCAAACTGTAAACAAAAAGAATACAAGGGAAAAGCACATGACAAAGCTCGCGTTTTTAGGTCTCGGTGTGATGGGGGGCCCTATGGCCGGGCATTTACAGACCAAAGGCCATGATGTCACGGTCTACAATCGCACTGCGTCCAAGGCTCAGAACTGGGCCAGCACATACGGTGGCGCCTTCGCTGCGACACCGCGTGAAGCTGCACAGGGCGTTGATTTTGTAATGGCCTGCGTCGGCAACGATAACGATTTGCGCTCGGTTTGTCTTGGGGCGGATGGCGCGTTTGCAGGCATGACAGCCGGCAGCGTGTTTGTGGACCACACAACCGTATCGGCGGCCGTAACAGAAGAACTGAACGCGGCAGCCAAGGCATTGCAGATCAGTTTTGTCGACGCGCCTGTTTCGGGCGGTCAGGCGGGGGCGGAAAATGCAGCCCTGTCGGTCATGTGCGGCGGGGACGAAGCCGCCTATCAGCGCGCTGAACCAATTATTGCAGCTTATGCCCGTATCTGCCGACGTATTGGTGAAAGCGGTGCGGGTCAGATGACCAAGATGTGCAACCAGATCGCAATTGCCGGTTTGGTTCAGGGACTTTCAGAAGCGCTGCATTTTGCTGAAAAGGCAAACTTGGATGGCCGCGCGGTGGTTGAAGTGATCAGTCAAGGGGCGGCTGGCAGCTGGCAGATGTCCAACCGCTACGAGACCATGCTGGATGATAAGTTTGACCACGGTTTTGCCGTAGACTGGATGCGCAAAGATCTGGGCATTTGTCTGGATACGGCTGATGTCGTCGGTGCCAGCCTGCCGGTGACGGCGCTGGTCGATCAGTTTTACAAAGATGTGCAAAAACTGGGCGGCGCCAGATGGGATACTTCTAGTTTGATTAAACGTTTGCGCGCGATGGGTTAGGTTGCGGTGTTAAGGTGGGCCTGCGCCCACCTTAACAGGATGTCTCAGGGAATGATCCGGGTGTATTTGCTGCCTTCCAGGGTGGCTCCGACAAGCAGACCCTCCTGACCGAAGACTGCCGCCAGTATCGGAGAGCGCGATGTTGTCGTGTCGGCATTCACACCGTCGCCTTCGTCGCTGACAACGTATTTAACACCCGCGCCCGCGGCCCAGCCTGAGGAGGTGCGAAAGTTCTGCAAGGCATCCGCGGTCATGAAAAACAGAACATGGGCGTATTGCTGCGCGCCGATCTGCAATCCAGCGGTCGCTTTTGTGGTCGAATAATAATCTACCGTTGACCCTCCTACGCGCAACGCGCCTTGGCCGTACGCACCGCCGTAGATAAAGCCTGCCTCGGTCACTAACGGCATGACAAGCAGGCCATTGGCCTCGTTTGACAATTCCACGGTGTTGGGAAACTGCCTATACATTTCAGCCAGCGTTGCATCAACGCGGGCGTCAATGGTCGCGGGACCGGAACTGCCAACGCCGTTTCCGCAAGCTGCGGTCGTTGTAAGACCTGCCATCATGGCAAGCGTGAACCCACGCCGTGTGAAGCGAGAAGAATCTATTTTTTCCATTTGATTTGCCTGTAATTGTTGCCTGTCGAGCCGGTTATCCGGTCTTATCGGCAGTTATACGCCGATTGCAGCGCTCTGTCACCTGCCTGAATAGCTTTGGGCGACTTGCTGCTTTTCTGCTGTCCAAGAACTGGGTGCAGGATGGCTCCCACACTAGCCTCGAGCACCCAGAACCCGTGCCGCTGCGGGTGCAAAGTAGGTCAATATGCCATCACACCCGGCTCGTTTGAACGCCACCAGGCTTTCCATCATAACTTTTTCGCCATCAATCCAGCCATTTTGCGCGCCGGCTTGGATCATCGCGTATTCGCCAGACACCTGATAGGCAAACGTCGGCGCACCAAAAGTGTCTTTTGCGCGGCGGCATATGTCGAGATACGGCATGCCGGGTTTAACCATGATCATGTCCGCGCCCTCAGATAAGTCGCGTTCGATCAGACGCAGTGCTTCGTCCGAATTTGCGGGATCCATCTGATAGGTTTTCTTGTCTCCCGACAACGCACCGGACGCGCCGACCGCGTCCCGGAACGGTCCATAAAACGCACTGGCGTATTTTGCGGCGTAAGACAGCAGCATAACATCGCGATGGCCCGCCGCTTCCAACGCAGCGCGTATTGCACCAATACGTCCGTCCATCATGTCTGAGGGTCCGATGATGTCAGCGCCGGCATCAGCTTGCGCCAGTGCCATCCTGACCAATGCGTCGATGGTTTCATCGTTGATAATCTTGCCATCTACGACAAAACCGTCATGGCCGTTGATATTATAGGGGTCAAGCGCGACATCTGTCATCACGGCGATATCCGGAACAGCCGCTTTGATCGCCCGCGTGGCCCGGTTTGTCAGGTTGTCAGGGCTCCAGGCTTCGGCGCAGGTTTCGGTGCGGTCGGATTGCTCAGTATAAGGAAACAGGCAGATCGCTGGAATGCCCAGTCCAGCCGCCTCGCGCGCGGCCTCAACCACCTTATCAACACTGCGTCGCATCACACCCGGCATCGACGCAACAGGTTCTTCGATCCCATCCCCCGCGCGCACAAAAAGCGGCCAGATAAAGTCACTGACACTCAGTGTGTTTTGCCGGACCAAGGCGCGGATTGAGGCGGATTGTCGGGCGCGGCGCAGGCGGGCTGCGGGAAACGGGGCAACGGTTGGTCTCATCTCAGTATCCTTTGGGCGGATTTTGATAAGGGGTGACACGTAAAAACCGTCATCACAAGGGTAGGAATTGACGCGCTGCCCCGCTAAGAGAGGCAAAACAATAACACAGCGGGCATCCCTTGGATTGGCATAAAACTATCTTTGAACTGATCGACATGCGGTCGTTCTCAAATCTGTGGTTCTGGATCGCGCTGGCGGTGATGTGGTCTACGACCAGTCACTGGGTGCTTGGGGTGCCATATGATCTGGTCCAGCGGGCCCGCCGTCAGGGCGGGCAGGCCGAAGTCGATCTTGAGGATATGGTGCGTATTAACGTGAACCGATTGCTTGATGTAGTGCGTGTTTCGGGCCTTTGGGTGCTGGGATTTGTTTGCTTTTTCCTGACAGGGTTGGCGATCACCGGGTTTTTCTACCGCGTAGAAATTGCGCAGGCCCTGTTCCTGCTGGGGTTCCCGATGACTTTTGTCGGCGCATTGTCGATTGCGACGGCGCATCGGATTGAGCGGGATGTCTTCAAAGGTGAGGCCCTGCGCCGCTGTCTGGGCCGGCACCGGTTTTTCACACAGGTCATTGGTATGATCTCGATTTTTGTGACTGCAATGTGGGGCATGTTTCAGAATCTGTCCCTTGGCCCGTTTGGTGGTTGAGCATGACAGCAGAAGGTACCCACATTACGCTGAGTGGCGCGCCTGAAGGTTATGACGCAAAACTGATACTCGATGAACTGCGCAAGGGCAGTGCCCCTGTCATGCATATTGCGCGTGATGACAAACGCATGGCTGCGACGCGGGCCGCATTGGCGTTTTTTGCGCCTGATGTGCCCGTCATCACCTTCCCGGGCTGGGATTGTCTGCCCTATGACCGAGTGTCGCCCAACGCCGACATCTCCGCGACGCGCATGGCGACTCTGGCCGGGCTGGTGCACGGGATGCCGCCGCAATATGTGCTGCTGACAACGCTGAATGCAGCGACCCAATACGTCCCTGTGCGCGCCATCCTGCGCGAGGCGGCGTTTCGGGCGCAGGTTGGCCAAAGGGTCGACGAAGCGGCGCTGCGGAACTTTTTGGTGCGCATGGGCTTTACCCAAAGCCCGACAGTGCTCGAGCCGGGGGATTATGCGATCCGCGGCGGGATCATCGACATCTATCCTCCCGGCGATCTGGGGCCTGTGCGACTAGATCTGTTTGGCGACATGCTGGACGGGGCACGGCGGTTTGATCCGGCAACACAGCGCACAACGGAAAAGCTGGACATTATCGAACTTGCGCCTGTCTCTGAGGTCATTCTGGATGAGGCGGCAATCACCCGGTTTCGCCAGAACTATCGCCTTGAATTTGGCGCGGCAGGGACCGACGATCCGCTTTATGAGGCAGTGAGTGCCGGACGTAAACACCAAGGCGCAGAGCATTGGCTTCCTTTGTTCCATGAGCAGTTGGAGACCTTGTTTGACTACTTGCCGGACGCCAGCATCACGCTGGATGATCAACTGACACCGTCCCGTTTGGCGCGGTGGGACGCAATTGTGGATCAGTACGAGACCCGAAAACACGCGATGACGCAGAAATCGCGAATGGATACGGTCTATAAGCCCAGCAATCCTGCCAGCCTTTATCTTGATGACGCGGCATGGGTTCAAGCGACGCGAAACCACCGCATGGTGCAGTTCAATCCGCTGCCGCAGGCCACCGGGCCCGGTGTGCTGGACGCCGGCGCACGTATCGGTCGCAATTTCTCACCCGAACGCCAGTTGGAAAACGTCAGCCTTTTTGGGGCGTTGTCGGCCCATATTAAAGCAAAAATGGAGAACGGCCCGGTGGTGGTCGCCAGCTATTCAGCGGGCGCACGAGAGCGTCTGACCGGGCTGATTGAAGACGAAGGTCTGGCCGAGGTCATTCCGATCACAGATGCGACCCGCATTGGCAAACGCGGTCTGCATCTGGTTGTTTGGGCGTTGGAGCATGGATTTGAAGCACCGGGCCTAACTGTTATTTCCGAACAGGACGTTCTGGGCGATCGGTTGATCCGTGCGCCGCGTAAGAAACGCCGTGCCGAAAACTTCCTGACTGAATCGCAAAGTCTGAGCCCGGGTGATCTGGTTGTGCATGTCGATCATGGCATTGGTCGCTACCATGGTATGGAAGTGATCACTGCAGCAGGGGCGGCGCACGAATGCCTGCAGCTTGAATACGCCGAAAATGCCCGGCTTTACCTGCCGGTCGAGAATATCGAACTGCTGTCGCGCTATGGCCACGAAGAGGGGCTGCTGGATCGACTGGGCGGCGGTGCGTGGCAGGCCAAAAAGGCCAAGCTCAAAGAACGCATCCGCGAGATGGCGGACCGGTTGATCCGGGTGGCGGCGGAACGCGCCTTGCGCCGTGCCCCGATCATGGATCCGCCGCCGGGGATGTGGGACGCGTTCAGCGCACGGTTTCCGTACACTGAAACCGATGACCAGTTGCGCGCAATTAACGAAGTGCTGGACGACATGCACAGCGGATCGCCGATGGACCGGCTTGTGTGCGGAGATGTGGGCTTTGGGAAGACCGAAGTGGCGATGCGCGCGGCTTTTGTCGCTGCGATGTCCGGCGTACAGGTCGCAATCATCGCGCCTACAACTTTGCTCACGCGCCAACATTACAAGTCTTTTACAGACCGGTTTCGCGGATTCCCGATTGAAGTGCGGTCTTTGTCGCGTTTCATCGGCGCAAAAGAGGCAAATACCACCCGAGACGGGATCAGCCGCGGCATCGTGGATATCGTGATCGGGACCCATGCTTTGCTCGCCAAATCTATCCGGTTCAAAAACCTTGGACTGTTGATCATCGATGAGGAACAGCATTTTGGTGTTGGGCATAAAGAGCGTCTGAAACAGATGCGGACCGACATCCATGTGCTGACACTGACCGCAACTCCGATCCCGCGGACGTTGCAATTGTCGCTGACCGGTGTACGTGATCTGAGCATCATCGGCACCCCGCCCGTCGACAGGTTGGCAATCCGCACCTATGTCAGCGATTTTGATGCCATGACGCTGCGCGAGGCGCTGTTACGCGAACACTATCGCGGCGGTCAGTCGTTCTTTGTGGTACCTCGCATTGCGGACCTGCCCGAGATCGAGACGTTTCTCGCCGAGCAGGTGCCCGAAGTCAGCGTAGTGGTTGCCCATGGTCAGATGGCGGCGGGGGAACTTGATGACCGGATGAACGCCTTTTATGACGGGAAATATGATGTGTTGCTGGCCACCACAATTGTGGAATCCGGCCTCGACATCCCGACAGCGAATACGATGATCATCCACCGTGCGGACATGTTCGGACTGGCACAGCTGTATCAGATCAGGGGCCGGGTGGGCCGCTCCAAAACCCGGGCTTATGCTTATCTGACTACCAAACCGCGCACCAAACTGACCGCAACTGCAGAAAAACGACTGCGGGTGCTTGGGTCGCTGGACACGCTGGGGGCAGGGTTCACGCTGGCGTCTCAGGATCTTGATATTCGCGGTGCAGGAAATCTGCTGGGCGAAGAGCAATCTGGCCAGATGCGCGATGTCGGCTTTGAACTTTATCAATCAATGCTGGAAGAGGCGATTGCCAAGATCAAAGCCGGCGAGATGGAGGGCCTGAGCATTGCCGACGATCAGTGGGCGCCGCAGATCAATCTTGGTGTGCCGGTGCTGATCCCAGAGGTATATGTCCCGGATCTGGATGTCCGTCTTGGGCTATATCGCAGGTTGTCGAGCCTGAGCACCAAGGTCGAGCTCGAAGGCTTTGCCGCAGAGTTGATCGACCGCTTTGGCGCGCTGCCAAGAGAAGTGAACACCTTGCTGCTGGTGGTGCGGATCAAGGCAATGTGCAAACGCGCCGGGATCGCCAAACTCGATGGCGGCCCCAAAGGCGCCACGATCCGGTTTCACAACGATAAATTCGCCTCACCGCATGGGCTGGTTGATTTCATCAATGATCAGCGCGGGTTGGCCAAGGTCAAAGACAACAAGATCGTGGTGCGGCGCGACTGGAAGAAAGACAGCGACAAAATCAAAGGCGCTTTTGCAATCGCGCGGGATCTGGCCGAAAAGGTCATCGCTGAAAAAAAGAAAGCAAAAGCTGCAAAGGCCCAAGCTTAAGACCCTCAAAACTGCCTAAATGCATCAGATAACGGCTTTGGGCAATTTCTGACATTCTATTTTGCCGTTCTTGAAAAACTGGCTTTGGCAGTGGATTTGGCCTAAGCTTTTAGGTACGAGGCCAATTAGGCTGCGCTGTGTTTTGGCAAGCTGCGGGAAATTTATTTCTTGGTACGACTTATTCAAATCCCACTCATACTTGCTGTCGTGATGCTTGCGACCCGATTGGGCGGCGCTTTCGGTTTTCCACCAACCGGCATTTCGACATTCTGGCCGCCCAATGCGATCCTGTTTGCATCGATCCTGATGCTCGAAAAAAAGCATCGGATTATCTGTCTCCTCCTTGCCTTTCCAACTTATGTAGTCGCCGAGTTGTGGATCGGGTTTGAGCTGGCCGCATCGCTGGTCTTTGCGGCGGTCAATTGCCTAGCTGTCGGTTTGGCAATTGGGGTTGTCCGGAGATTTAGGTTGAGCAGCGCTGGCTTGTCGGACCTTCGACAATTAGGCGTGGTGCTTGTGGCAGTCTTCTCGGCCTCCGTTCTTGGCGGGGTACTCGGTGCGACTTGGGTTGCCTATTCAGGCGGTTCTTTCCAGTCAACTGCGCTGCGATGGGCGCTGGCTGATTTCGTCGGGTATCTGGTGTTTGTCCCTGTCATTATTGATTTTGGTGACTATCGCGACTGGTGGCGCACATCGACGCTGTCCAACAAGCTGGAAGCCGCAGCAGCGGCTGGATCGGTCGTCGCCCTGTCCATGCTTTCTTATGGTCCGAAACACATATGGGGTGATGAATTCGCCGGTGCGCAATTTCTTCCGATCCCGGTAATGTTGTGGATGGCACTGCGGTTCGGGCCCAAAGGGGCAGCGACCAGTTCGCTGGCCGTATCCACTATTGCCCTTTTATACGCGATCAACGGGTTTGGCCCGTTCGCTGATCTTTCGCCGGAAAAAAATGTCGCCTCCTTGCAGTTTTTCATAACGTCGATTGTCGTTGCTACCCTGCTGGTGGCTGCATTGATTCGGGAAAGAGACGATGCGCTGAAGCAGCTGTCGGAAATCGACCAGCATCAAAAGGAAGAGCGTTACCGGGCGCTGGTTGACCTTGCAATTGATGCGATCCTGATCACCGACGTGGAAGCTGACAAGTTCATTGAGGCCAATCCGCTTGCAGCACAGATTCTTGGTTATTCGACTGAAACTCTGTTGAATTCCATCGCTCCGGAAGCGCTGAGCCCAGAGTTCCAACCCGACGCGCGGCGATCCGTCGAGACGATGCGCGCGTATCTCAACGAGGCCCTGCAGGGAGGATTTCCTTCATTCGAGTGGACGTTCAGAAATCGCGATGGACAAGACATTCCCTGCGAAGTTTCGCTGGCCGCCTTTCCAGATTCACGCCGTCAGCTGGTACGTTCAAGCATCGTCGACATTACAGAGCGGATTGCTGAAGCCCAGCATCGCTCTGATCTGGAAACCCAATTGGCGCAGGCGCAAAAGCTCGAGGCCATCGGGCAGATGACCGGCGGTGTCGCGCATGATTTCAACAACCTGCTGAACGTCATTCTCGGCAATCTCGAATTGCTGTTGGAGGAGACGGAGAACCCCGAAGATAACGACCTGATCAATGCTGCGATAGACGCGACATACAAAGGTGCTGGCCTGACGAAGAGCATGCTGAATTTTGCCCGGCGTGCGCATCTTGAACCAACTCAACTTAACCTGTCCGAAATCGTGCGCGACATGGACAACTGGATTTCGCGAACCATCCCGGCGAGTATCAAAGTTGCGAAATCGCTGCAGCCCGATCTCTGGCAAACCGTGGCCGATCTTTCAAACACCGAAAGTGCGCTGCTGAATTTGATGATCAATGCACGTGATGCGATGCCCAACGGTGGCGTCATTACGATCGAAACTTCAAATGTAACTATTGATGCGCTGCTGAATGGCGATATTGGCGACGAATTGGCCCCCGGGCGTTATGCGCTGCTTGCGGTGAGCGATACTGGCGACGGTATATCGCCAGAAAATATCGAGCGTGTTTTTGATCCCTTCTTCACGACCAAGGAACCGGGGGAGGGGACCGGGCTTGGGCTGTCTATGGTGCACGGTTTCATGAACCAATCCCATGGCAGCGTCAGGATATATTCGGAGATTGGAATCGGCACGACCGTGAAGCTGTATTTCAAAACCTCCGATGTACCTGAAATAGAGCAGCCAATCGACAAAAGCGAGCCAGACGTGGCACCGAAAACGACAGCGCGCATTCTGATCGCAGAAGATCAGGAAGCGGTCATCGACCTTCTTGTGCGCATTCTCAGAAACGAGGGGCACGAGGTTGCGCCAGCGCTTACCGGCGATCAGGCGCTACAGATCTTTCAGTCGGATAATTCGTTCGATCTTCTGGTCACCGACATTGTGATGCCCGGGCAGCTTCAGGGACCAGAACTGGCAAGACAGCTTCGTAGATTGAATCCCGCGTTGCCGGTGGTTTTCATGTCCGGCTACGCCTGGGAGGCGACAACTCACGGCATTGGACTGAGGCAGTCCGATATCCGCCTGATGAAACCCGTTTCGAAGAAGGACCTGGTCAATTCAGTGCAAAGCGCTCTGGCGTCCCTACGGCGAGAAAAAGGTGAACCGCGACAAAAGCCGGAGTGCTAGAAGGCGTCGTAATGTCCACGCTGGCTGCACAACAGACCTTGGCCGACAGTAAAGTCTATCGGTGTTGAACCTAGGCAGCCTCGCTTCGGCGCAAGGCTCCCATCAGGCCATAGGCCACAATAGCCATAGAGAAAACGCCAACCGACAATGGCAGCGGCGTGCCATCAAAGGCCAAGCCCAACGGGGCCGCGATGGCGGCCGCCAATACCGTCGAAACTGCCCCCATCACGGAGGCCGCCATGCCGGCAATATGCCCCATCGGTTCCATCGCGATGGCGTTCAGATTGCCGATTGTCATCCCCATCATGAAAAACAGCGAGAACTGCCAGAATAAAAAAGCTGCGAACAACAGCGACTGAGACGGGTCCGCCAATGTCACCGCGACCATGCAACCGCATATGATGACTTGCGTTATTAGGGACATGGCAACAAGACGCCGCATGCCAACATGGATGACAAGTGCCGCGTTCAAGAAACCAGCCGTGCCTGATACCAGGGCGATGCCACCAAACCATAACGGAAACTGGTCGCCGCGCGCAAAGGTGATATCATAGATCTGCTGCACTGAACTGAGCATCGAAAACAGCATGCTGAAGATTAATGTTTGTACCGCAATTGAAACCCGTACCGCCGGATTTGCAAATAGCTCCTTCACCGCGTCCCAAAGCAATGTCGCCTGAAATGGCCTGCGGTCAGCAACGGCCAGAGGTTCACGCAATCGCACCGACATCCAGACCATACTGATCACTGAGAACAGGATGAAGGCGGCAAAAATGCTGCGCCAGCCAAAGCCTGAAATGATCACCGCCCCCATTGACGGAGCAAAAGCCGGGACCAAGGTAAAGACGATCATGACAAATGACATCAGCTTGGCCATTTCACGCCCGGCATAAAAGTCGCGGATCACGGCAACAGTTGCAACGCGCGGTCCCGCAGCGCCCAATCCTTGTGCGACACGTGCCGCCAGCACCCATTCCAGCGAACTGCTATACCAGGCTACAGCTGCACCGGTGATGTAAAGCGCTCCGCCCCAAAGCATGATCGGTTTGCGCCCAAACGCATCCGATAACGGACCGGTAAAGGCGGTTCCCAGCCCCATTCCCAGTACAAAAGAGGTCAGAATAAGTTGCGCCCGGTTCAAATCGCCGGGGCTAAGCTCGGCGCCAATTTCGGGCAGGGCGGGCAACATCGCATCGATCGAGAACGCAACTGTGGCCACCATCATGGCGCACAGCGTGACAAATTCGACGCGGCCCATGCCGCTGCCTTTGGGGTCCGTCACTTGGAATTTCCGTTGCCAGTCTCAGCCTCGACATAAGCTTCTTCGCTTTTGGCGATCCGCACAGCCCGGTCGCGCCGCCTGCGGCGCAGGGTGAAATCGCTGAATTGATGTATCGCGAGGGAAAACAGCCCCAGTCCGACAAAGATAAAAAGCGTTGTCCCAAGTTTACCGACCACAGTCTGCGGGACAAGTGATCCGTAGCCAACGGTGGACAGCGTTATGACGGTGAAAAAATAGGCGTCAACCCAGCCCCAGCCTTCGATAAAATGGAAAAACACTGTGCCGCCGACGATGATGGAGATCAGGGCGACGATCAGAAGTTGCGGGCGGCTGAACGACATTAGGCGTTTGCCTCCTGAAACTCCGCAATCACACGCCCCCATAGTTCAGGCGGCTGAGCCCCGGGGACGGCGTGTTTGCCGTCGACGATAAAAGTTGGAACTGAATTGATTCCCATTTCGCGGCTATGGGCGTCGCGCGCGCGGATGTCCTCCACATCGGAACCCGACTTCAGCAAGCGCATGACAACGGACGCATCCATACCGATTCCGTCAGCGATATCTGACAGAACCTCGGCATCACCAATGTCTGAGCCATCGACAAAATAGGCCTGAAACAGTTGCGAGACAGCGGCGGTCTGACGTCCCTCAATGCCTGCCCAATGGATCAAACGATGCGCGTCCAGCGTATTGGGGGTACGCTGCATCGCGTCGAAATTGATTGTCAAACCTGCATCTTTGGCACTTTGCACAACCGGCGCATAAGCGGCGACAGCGCCGTCTTTTCCTCCGAACTTGCCTTCCAGATAGGCGCGCCGATCCATGCCGCCAGCCGGCATGTCGGGGTTTAGCTGAAACGGATGCCATTCGATGGTGAACGGATGGTCCGGATGCTCTGTCAGGGCTTTGTCCAGATGAGACTTCCCGATGTAACACCAAGGGCAGATCGGGTCGGACATGATATCAAGTTTGATCATCTGGGGCCTCAAAATAAGCGCGCAGGGCGCGGCGTAACAGCTTGCCGTTTGCCCCGGTTGGCAGGTTTGCCAGATGGACATAGGCGCGGGGCTGCTTGTACCGTGCCAGTTTGGTTTGGGCATAGCGATGCAGGGCGTCGTCGTCCAGCACCTTTGGGCCGGCATAAAACGCCGCAATGATACGCGTGTCTTGTTTTGCCAAGACGTCGATTACACCAATGGCCTCGATCCCCGGAAAATCTGACAAGGCAGCTTCGACCTCTAGTGGAGAAACACGGTAGCCACCCGCATTCATCATGTCATCTGCGCGGCCAAGATAGGTGATTTGCCCGTCCACTGCCATGGCGCCCTGATCTCCGGTCAGGAACCAGTCGCCTTGCATGCGGGCTGCGGTGTCTGCGGCGGCATTGAGGTACTCCAGCATCAGGCCAGGGTCATCGCGGTGAATGGCGATAGTGCCCTCAAGGCCTTGGCTCACAGGACCTGCGGCATCCAAAATTGCGACCCGGCGTCCGGTTTGTGGTGATCCCAAGGCATCTCCACGCGCCGGGGTCGCCGGATTGGAAGAAATGAACGTCGAGCATTCAGACATGCCATATGCCTCGTACACCTCGGTTCCGGTCACAACCCGCCATGCGTCGCGCAGACGCAACGGCAGTTTTTCTCCGGCGCTCAGCCCATGCCGCAAACTGGGGGCATCAATGCGGGCGTGTTGGTTCAGGATTCTGCGGTAAACCCCCGGCGCCGCAGCAAAAATGGTAGCGTTGTGTTTTGCTACCAGACGGGGCAGATCGCCTGTCCCGACGCCAGCGCCGGGGATCAGGGCCGTTGCCCCCAGTGTCCATGGATCCATCAGGCCGGTCCCCAAAGTGTAGGTCCAGTTGAAGGCACCCGCGTGCAACAGTCGGTCGTCGGCGCGCAAATCATACCATCCCCGCACCATCATTTGGCGCGCCCAGATCGCGCGGTGGGCATGGGCAACTGCGCGGGGGGAGCCGGAGGTTCCCGACGTATAGATGATATAGGCGAGCCGATTTGGATTGCCGAGATCGTATTCGTTTTCGTTGGTTGGGCGCGCTTTTTGATAAAAATCGCGCAAATCTGATAGGTCTAGGGTCAGTTCATGGGGTGGACAGGCGACGGCTGGATCGCGCAGCACAGCTGCGGGCGAGAGATCCGACATGATTGCTATGACTTCGGTCTCAGTCAATTGTGCCGACGTCGGGATCGGGATGAAGCCTCCAGCGATGCAGCCAAGATAGGCGATGGGGAAATCGACGGAATTTCCAAGCCGCATTAATACACGCGCCCCTTGGCGCAGCCCCGCACCCCGCAGCCCGGCGGCAGTGCTCAAAACCGCGTGCTCCAACTGGGCGAATGTCCAGTCCTCGGTGTGATCGTGATTGAGGATTGAAAGCGCAGTCTTATCAGGCATCGATGCCGCCTGACTCAGGACATGAGCGGCCAGATTGAATGGGGCGGGGCAGGGCGGTGGTGGCCCTTGATCAAAGATGGATAACATAGGGTATCGCTAGACGGCAGCGACGCGCGTTGCAAGTGAGGCGAGGCAGTTCCATCGACGCAACATCGCCGAGATTTAATTCATCAACCTCGTTCGCATCGCGCAAGGCTTAGCGTTGGGCGCTTGGACTAACTGCCAAGCAGGCTTGGCTACGGATGCGGCAACGTCCATTCTGAGCTCTTTCGGGGCGAGAAGTTCATTCTAGGGTCAGGACCTATTGTAGTTGAGTGCTGTCAAGGTCTGCTCTGCGGGACAAACCTGCCGTTCGCGGAATTGCAATAGTTTCAATTATAAAGCGCATTAGCCATCCATGTATCGCGGCTCAGTAGCCACTCGATCACCTGTTGTGTACAGTAAATACTTCTGGTTTTCATAAGCGGAGGTTTAAATGAGCAATCTGTCGGAAGAAGCGCAAAAACTCTTTGACCAATATCTCGATTGCTGGAACAAGCGCGATTTCAAGGGGGTAGCAGCGTGTTTTGACGAGCCCTCGATGTTCGTGCTCCCGACAGGCGCTGTGTCGTTGCCCGACCGGCAAGCACTCGTATCACTTCTTGAAAAAGTGTTTGCAGGGCTGGATGCAGCCGGTTTCAGTCACACAACCATTGGGTCAATCGAAGCAACCTCATGCGGAGACGGGCTCGCGATTTTGGATGCGACCGAAGTTAACAGGATCAAAGACGACGGATCTCTCCTTGAAAAGATCGATGGCCACTATGTCATGCGGAATTGCGATGGCGAGTGGCGATTTATAGTCGCGGTATCGTGTACCTGCGGTTGGCGTTCTGCATGAATCTCTTAGCTACAACATCGTGCATGGGTGTTGGAGCATAATGCATCTGATGCGGTAGATTTGGGCGGGAACCGGACATTCGCTGCGCTACGCACCAAAGTCCGCACTGCGGGGCCAAGCTGCCGTTCAATAGGAGTTGCAAATACGCTGAAGCTGCACAAAGACCGATATCCAAATCAGACCGCATCATAGTTGTTGAATAGAAAATCACCGTAGGCCCAAATTGCCGTGCCAAGAACAGTTAGAAAGAGCGCAAAACGATGCCAATTCTGAATTAATCGAACTCTCCGTTCCTTGGCTTCAGCGAACAAGGCTTCGGCGGTTTCACCCGCAAAGTTGGGGCGGGCTATATGTATGTGATCGCCAAACAGTTCGTGCAGAACGACAAATGCAACCAAAACGGCACCTGATCGCTGAAACATGCTCGTATCTTCAACCACGTTATTGACGTCTAAAATCCCAGATATGATAGTCCAGCACGTTGCCGCGACAAGACCAAACACAGATAGTACGAATGCAAACGTCTGCATTACAGCATGGTGTGGGAGTTGAGGTCCGTGCTGTCCGACGTAATACTTGGGGAACAGCCTCAGTGTTTGAGCAGTTTTTCGATCGCTTTCATGCTTCATCTCCTATGATCCGCTTTCTAGCTAGCTCAAGCGGCAGATCACACGCAAGATAGCGTCCGCTTTTGGGCTCGATCCGGCGTTTATGCCGGGCACGGGACACCCGGAGTCTAACGGGCTTACTCCGCGGGAAGTCTTTCCTTTGATCCGCCGCTTATGTGCCGAAAGCAACGTGGTAGGATTTGAGTTGGTCGAATTACTCCCTTATCGCGAC
>CBDTVL010000049.1:0-19137 GCA_965363755.1 uncultured Sulfitobacter sp. | reverse complement strand
ATCACTGGGCGGAGAAAAGGTGCGTGCGGCCGTGCCCATATTGCGCGAAATGCGCGTTAACCTTGAAGGTTAGAGCCTAATTATGTAGGTTTTACGCTCGCGGTGACATAGTTCACGCTGAGGTCGCGATCTGACAGCGACCAGTTCCACAACACCGGGTTGAACACAAAACCCTTGCGATCAACGGGTGTCACACCTGATTGAGAAAGCAGGTCAAAAAGCTCGTCAGGTGTGATGAATTTTGACCATTCATGGGTGCCTTTGGGCAACCAGCGCATGATGTGTTCCGCCCCGATGATCGCCATCATAAACGATTTTGGATTGCGGTTCAGGGTCGAACAAATGTGTAAGCCACCGGGTTTGAGCAGGGTTTGGCAGGCGGTCAGATACCCCAACGGCCCTTCTACATGTTCAACAACCTCCATGTTGAGAATCACGTCAAACTGCTCGCCAGCAGCGGCCAGCGCCTCGGCGGTGGTATGTCGGTAGTCGATCTCCAGCCCGGATTGAGCTGCATGGATTTGCGCCACCGGAATGTTGCCGGGGGCCGCATCCGCGCCGACCACTGTGGCCCCCAAACGGGCCATAGGTTCCGCCAACAGGCCGCCGCCGCAGCCAATATCCAGCAATCTCAGCCCTTTGAATGGCGCAGGTTTTGTCAGATCTCGGTCGAACTCGCCGGCGATCTGCGTTGTGATGTAGTCGAGCCGGCAGGGGTTGAGCATGTGCAGCGGCTTGAACTTTCCTTTCGGATCCCACCATTCCGCCGCCATCGCTTCGAATTTTGCAATCTCAGCGGGGTCAACGGTGTTTTGATGCGCTTGCATTCCTGTCTCCATGTGCTCTTTTGGCTCGCGAGGTATATATAGGTCAGTAATGGACAAATTCTCGGACCAAAAGCACGCAGCGCAATATCTGTATCCGCCGGTAGACCCGTTTGATCAGCAAATGATGGATGTGGGTGACGGTCATCAGATCTATGTCGAACAATGCGGCAACCCAAAAGGCATGC
Source organism: uncultured Sulfitobacter sp. (assembly GCA_965363755.1). Lineage (GTDB taxonomy): Bacteria > Pseudomonadota > Alphaproteobacteria > Rhodobacterales > Rhodobacteraceae > JL08. The sequence continues at coordinate 18,125 of CBDTVL010000049.1, read as the reverse complement.
CCGTTGTTGTTTTACATGGGGGTCCGGGTGGTGGATGCAGCCCGGCAATGCGCCGCTATTTTGATCCCAGTGTCTTCCGAGTCATTTTATTTGATCAGCGCGGTTGTGGTCGGTCACGCCCGCATGCTTCGATCACGAATAACACCACTTGGCATCTGGTCGCGGATATTGAGATGATTCGGACTGTGCTGGGCATCGACACATGGACCGTATTTGGTGGCAGCTGGGGCGCAACGCTTGCGTTGATCTATGCCCAGACCCATCCGGAGCCGACCAGCCAGTTGGTCTTGCGCGGCGTATTCCTTATGACGCAGCGCGAACTTGACTGGTTTTATGGCGGCGGCGCAGGCGCGTTCTGGCCTGAAACATGGGCGCGCTTCATCGCGCCTATCCCCGAGGACGAGCGGAGCGACCTGATTGGCGCCTATCATCGGCGGCTTTTTTCCGGTGATTCAGCGGTTGAGACAGAGTTTGGTCGGGCCTGGTCTGCCTGGGAAAATGCACTGGCCTCTATCCATTCGTCGGGCACTGCAGGTGAAAGCCAGGGCAACTACGCCAGAGCTTTTGCCCGGCTGGAGAATCACTATTTTATCAATGCGGGGTTTCTGGAATTTGACGGCCAGATTTTGGCGCAGATGGATCGGATCGCTCATATTCCCGGGCATATCGTACAGGGACGATTTGACATGATCTGTCCGCCCCATTCTGCATGGGAGTTGGCAGAGTGTTGGCCCGCAGCTGATCTGAAAATGATTCGCAATGCCGGCCACGCGCTGTCAGAGCCGGGCATTAGCGCCGAGCTTGTGCGTGTGATGGACAGGATAGCGGAGCAATGAACGCTTTGGACCGGCGCGCGCTTTTCACTTCGGGTGCTGCTGCGGCATTGCTGGCCTCGACAGGATTGTCTGCAGCGGGGACTGGGCCGAAACCCGGTGGTCGTTTGCGGGCAGCTTTGTCAGGCGCACGCCGATCTGACAGTTGGGGTAAGCATAGCGGGCTGTTCATGCATGCAGCGGCGCAGGGCGCGGTGTTTGATACGCTGACTGAGATCAGCGCCAGCGGGACGTTATGCGGTGAACTGGCGACGGGATGGGACGGGAGCCCAGATGCCCGGACCTGGTTTTTTGATCTGCGAGAAGAGGTGACATTCCACAATGGCGCAGCGTTCACGTCTCGGGATGTTGTTGCGTCGCTGATTCGGCACCAAGCCTGGGGTGCGCTACCCGTGGTTCGCGAGATTAGGGCGGCGACGCGCCATCAGGTGCAGATCGAACTGCACGTGGGCAATGCTGATTTGCCCTATCTGATGTCTGATCCGCGCCTGCTGATTTTCCCGGCAGATGATACGCAAACTGCTTTGCAGGAGGGCAACGGCACCGGTCTTTATCGGGTAAAGCGGTTTCGGCCGGGCCGCCAGTTTCTGGGAGTCCGGGTTGCTGAGCATTACAAGGACGGCCAAGCGGGCTGGTTTGAAACAGTAGAATTCACGTCAGTTCCCGATGCCCGTGTGCGGGCGCAGGCGCTTGAGGGCGGCTATGTCGACGTGGCTGATCAGATTGATCCGTCGGGATTGTCAGGCCAGCCGGGCGCGGTGAAGCTGCTTAAGGACCCAGATGGCAAAATTGCTGTCGGGTCGACGTTATCAATCGGCATGCCGGACACAATTGGCCAACGTTGGCCACTGGATAATGCCCGTATGGCCGAGCGGTGGTGGATGCTTTGAACTGGGGATTCACCTTCCCCCTTGCAGACTCGTCCTAACATCCGTATATCGCTCTCAACAGCGGCGCGCTGGGGTCCAAACCTGACGCTCCACCGAAACCATGTGACGGGCCGCGCGCCCGTTTTTTTGTGCTTGGACACCTGACCAGACCATGACCAATGACCTGATTGCAAAAGCTGCGATTGACCGCCGGATGGCCGAGATCATCACCCCAGTCATAGAAGACTTGGGGTATGAACTGGTGCGGGTTCGGCTGATGTCGGGCAAAGAAAGCACGCTGCAGATCATGGCGGACCGCCCACAAGGCGGGATCGAAGTTGATGATTGCGCCAAGATCAGCCATGCGCTGAGCGCGGCGCTGGATGTTGAAGACCCCATTCTGGAACCTTACACGCTGGAAGTGTCCAGTCCGGGCATCGATCGGCCGCTGACTCGCCTCAAAGACTTTGAGATGTTCGAAGGTTATGAGGCCAAGATCGAAACCGATGAGCTGATCGACGGTCGCCGCCGCTTTAAGGGCGCATTGGCCGGAGTCGATGGTGATGAAGTGCTGATAAATGTCGATGAAGGCACGATCGGATTGCAGTTAGACTGGCTAAGCGATGCCAAGCTGGTCCTGACGGATGATCTGATCAAGGAAATGCTGCGCCAACGCAAAGCGTCGGACACGATCAACGAAGACGAATTTGATGAAGTGGTCGAAGAGTCACCCCAGCCGGGTGACGAGACCGAACAATCTGTGGAGAACACCTGATGGCCATTACATCCGCAAACCAGCTCGAGTTGCTGCAAACCGCCGAGGCTGTGGCCCGCGAAAAGATGATCGACCCGGTTCTGGTGGTCGAAGCAATGGAAGAGGCGCTGGCCCGTGCTGCCAAGTCCCGTTATGGCGCGGAAATGGATATTCGCGTTGATATCGACCGCAAAAATGGCAAGGCGACCTTTACCCGGGTTCGCACCGTGGTTGATGAGGAAGAGCTGGAAAACTATCAGGCTGAATTCACTGTCGAGCAAGCCAAACCCTATCTGGATGACCCCAAGGTCGGAGACACCTTTGTCGAGGAAGTCCCGCCAGTTGAGATGGGGCGGATTGCCGCCCAATCTGCCAAACAGGTTATTTTGCAGAAAATCCGCGAAGCCGAGCGGGATCGTCAGTTCGAAGAGTTCAAGGATCGCGCTGGCACCATCATCAACGGTCTGGTCAAACGCGAAGAATACGGCAACGTCATCGTCGATGTGGGCGCGGGCGAAGCCATTTTGCGTCGCAACGAGAAGATTGGCCGCGAGAGCTATCGCCCCGGTGACCGGATTCGGGTTTACATCAAGGACGTGCGTCGCGAACAGCGTGGGCCGCAGATTTTCCTGAGCCGTACTGCGCCGGAATTCATGGCCGAGTTGTTCAAGATGGAAGTGCCCGAGATTTATGACGGTATCATCGAAATCAAGGCTGTCGCCCGCGACCCCGGATCCCGCGCCAAGATTGCGGTGATTTCTTATGACGGTTCGATTGATCCCGTAGGTGCCTGTGTTGGTATGCGCGGTAGTCGTGTGCAGGCCGTTGTGAACGAATTGCAGGGCGAAAAAATCGACATCATTCCATGGAACGAAGATCAGCCGACTTTCTTGGTGAATGCGTTGCAACCAGCGGAAGTCAGCAAAGTTGTTCTGGACGAGGAAGCCGAGCGCATTGAAGTTGTGGTTCCGGAAGAACAATTGAGCCTTGCCATTGGTCGCCGTGGTCAGAACGTGCGTCTGGCGTCGCAGCTGACCGGGCTCGACATTGACATCATGACCGAAGAACAGGAAAGCGCGCGTCGTCAGGCCGAGTTTGAAACCCGTACCAAACTGTTCATGGATAATCTTGATCTGGACGAATTCTTTGCACAGCTTCTGGTGTCCGAAGGGTTCAGCAATCTGGAAGAGGTCGCTTACGTTGATCTGGGCGAACTGTTGGTGATCGACGGTGTCGACGAAGGCACCGCCGGTGAACTGCAGGCGCGTGCCCGAGATGTGTTGGAAGCCCTGAATAAGGCGGCCATGGAAAATGCGCGTGCATTGGGTGTCGAAGACAGTCTGGTTGAATATGAGGGGCTGACTCCCCAAATGATAGAGGCGCTGGCCAAAGATGGTGTCAAAACCCTTGAAGATTTTGCGACATGCGCAGATTGGGAACTGGCTGGCGGCTGGACAACCGTTGATGGCGAACGTGTCAAAGATGACGGCTTGCTGGAAACATTCGACATATCGCTGGAAGAGGCCCAGCATCTGGTTATGACTGCCCGCGTCATGTTGGGTTGGGTCGATGCGGCTGAATTGGAAAAAGACGTCGAGGAAGACTTAGAAGAAGATCCTGATGCAAACGTTTTTGCAAAGGAAGCCGAGGCCTGATCGCAGGCCTCGGGGCATCCAGATGGGACGCGGTGGCGCCTCAAAGGACCGCGAAGAAGGTCCGGAACGCAAGTGCATTGTCACAGGCGAAGTGCAACCCAGCCACGGGTTGATTCGATTTGTGGTTGGGCCTGACGGTCAGATTGTGCCGGATATTCTGGGCAAGCTGCCGGGCCGAGGAATTTGGGTCGCAGCGAGCAGACCGGCGCTGGACAAGGCGGCCAAGAAGAACTTGTTTGCAAAAGCCGCGAAGCAGCCGGTTCAGGTGCCTGAAGGGTTGACCGATGAGATTGAAAGCCAGCTGTTGCGCCGGGTTGTCGAGCTGATCAGCCTGTCACGCAAGTCAGGCCACGCGGTGGCTGGATATGAGAAAGTCAAAGATTGGCTGTCCAAGGAGCAGGCCGAGGTTTTGATTCAGGCGGTTGATGGATCGGGGCGCGGGAAATCGAAACTCAGCACCCCGCATTTTGGCCGTTATCTCGGTTGGTTAACGGCTAACGAATTGGGTTTGGCATTTGGGCGCCAAACTGTGATACATGCAGCGCTCGCCTCTGGTGGACTCACTTCACGTGTAGTAGAGGAAGCCGAAAGGCTTAAAGGCCTGCGAGAAAAGGACGGCGGCGATGCCCGCCCGAAAGGATAAGACAGCTTGATGAGCGATAGTGACGGTAAAAAGACATTGGGCCTGCGCCCAGGTGGATCCCGGCCCGGGAATGTAAAGCAAAGCTTTAGCCATGGGCGGACCAAAAATGTCGTGGTCGAGACCAAACGCAAGCGTGTTGTGGTGCCAAAGCCGGGTGCCGCCAAACCAACTACACCTGCGAGCGGGCCCGTCACGGGCGATCCTTCACGTCGGCCCGCTGGGATTACTGATGCGGAAATGGAACGCCGTCTGAAGGCGGTTAAGGCTGCCAAGGCACAAGAGGGTGAAGACGCCCTGCGGCGTGCTGCTGAAGAAAAAGTGCGCGCAGAACAGCGTGAGCGCCGCCGTGCGGATGTCGAGGCGAAAGAACAAGAAGAAAAAGAACGCGAAGAGCAGGCTTTGGAAAAAGCCAAGCAGGAACAGCTCGAGTCCGAGGCGGTTGCCAAACGGGCAGTTGCGGCAGCGGCGGCAGTGGCCGAGACCGTTCCCGGCAGGGAAGCACCAGCCCCACGCGGCGCTGGCAAAGGGTCGGCTCCATCTGCGACGCCGCGCAAGACGGACCGTGAACAGGAGCAACGGAACAATCGTGGCAAGCAGGGTTTCGATGACGCACGTCGCTCTGGCAAGCTGACGCTCAATCAGGCGCTGACTGGTGGCGAAGGCGGACGGCAACGTTCGATGGCTGCGATGAAGCGCAAGCAAGAACGCGCACGCCAAAAAGCCATGGGTGGCACGGTCGAGCGCGAAAAGGTTGTACGTGATGTTAAGCTTCCCGAGGCGATTGTTGTCTCCGAGCTTGCCATCCGGATGGCCGAACGTGTTGGCGCCGTGATCAAGGCGCTGATGAACAATGGTATGATGGTCACACAGAACGAGGCGATTGACGCCGACACTGCAGAGCTGATTATCGAAGAATTCGGTCACAAGGTTGTCCGCGTTTCAGATGCTGACGTCGAAGATATCATCGCTCCTGTTGTGGAAAACCCAGACGATTTGGTGGCACGTCCGCCTGTTATCACTGTTATGGGCCACGTGGACCACGGTAAGACGTCGCTGTTGGATGCTATTCGTAAGGCCAAGGTTGTGGCTGGCGAAGCGGGTGGAATCACCCAGCATATCGGCGCCTACCGTGTCAAAACCGACGATGGCAATGAGCTGACGTTCCTTGATACTCCGGGTCACGCGGCGTTCACGTCGATGCGTTCACGTGGGGCGCAGGTCACTGATATCGTTATTCTGGTAGTTGCCGCCGACGACGCAGTCATGCCGCAGACCATCGAGGCGATTGCGCATGCGAAAGCGGCTGGCGTGCCGATGATCGTGGCAATCAACAAGATTGACCGTCCCGACGCAAATCCTGACAAAGTCCGAACTGACCTGCTGCAACACGAAGTGATCGTTGAAAAGATGTCTGGCGAAGTCCAGGACGTCGAGGTTTCGGCGATCAATGGCACAGGCCTGGACGAATTGCTCGAGGCGATTTCGCTACAGTCAGAATTGCTTGAACTGAAGGCCAATCCAGATCGTGCTGCGCAAGGCGCGGTGATCGAAGCCCAGCTTGATGTAGGTCGCGGCCCCGTTGCGACGGTTTTGGTGCAAAGTGGTACGCTGAAAAAAGGCGACATCTTCGTTGTCGGCGAACAGTGGGGCAGAGTACGCGCGCTGGTCGACGACAAAGGCGACCGCGTAGCTGAGGCAGGTCCGTCTGTGCCCGTCGAAGTTCTTGGTCTAAACGGCACCCCCGAAGCGGGTGATGTTCTGAACGTTGTGGCCACCGAAGCGCAGGCCCGTGAAATTGCGGAATATCGCGCTAATGCGGCCAAAGATAAACGTGCCGCTGCCGGGGCCGCCACAACGCTCGAACAGTTGATGGCAAATGCCAAGGCAGATGAAACTGTCAATGAGATGCCGATTCTGGTGAAAGCGGATGTGCAGGGATCAGCCGAAGCTATCGTGCAGGCGATGGCAAAGATCGGTAATGACGAGGTTCGCGTGCGGGTTCTGCATTCGGGGGTTGGTGCAATTACCGAAACCGATGTGGGTCTGGCTGAAGCGTCAAATGCTCCGATCATGGGCTTTAACGTCCGGGCGAATGCGTCGGCACGCAACACAGCCAACCAAAAAGGCGTAGAGATCCGCTATTATTCGGTGATTTACGATCTAGTGGATGATGTCAAAGCGGCGGCCTCTGGCCTGCTCAGCAATGAAATCAAAGAGAAGTTCATCGGATATGCCGAGATCAAGGATGTCTTCAAGGTTTCGAATGTTGGTAAAGTTGCGGGCTGTCTGGTGACCGAAGGGATAGCGCGCCGGTCAGCCGGTGTGCGTTTGCTGCGTGATAACGTTGTGATCCACGAAGGAACCTTGAAAACCCTCAAGCGTTTCAAAGACGAAGTGCCTGAAGTTCAGTCGGGTCAGGAATGCGGGATGGCATTTGATAATTACGAAGATGTTCGCGCTGGCGACGTCATCGAGATTTTTGAGCGGGAAGAAGTAAACCGTACGCTGGACTGATCTGGCGACAGATGAAAAAGAAAAAGGGACAGCAAACGCTGTCCCTTTTTTGTCTCAGTAAGTCGACTTAGGCTGGTTGCGCTACTGGCAAACCGGCATAAATAGTTTGTCCGTCCCGAACCGCTATGCGCCCGTCAGGAAAAGACCGAACGTAAATGCCCTGAATGGAAACACAAGTGCCCACTATAATGGTGCGTAGCAAACCAAATCCTCCCCCAAAAAGTATTTGACGCTGACACCCTTACTTCATCATTGTCGATCAATCGTCTATTAATTCCGATTAATTCGATTGGAAGAGAGAATTGGCTATTCTGCCATAGGTGTTTTACGCGGGTTTCCGCTCACTTTAGCCAGATCTTGGGGATATTTCTTGATACCGGCTCAAAGCCAATCGCGCAGAATCGGAATTAACGGAACGTCGGCTGCGGGCATCGGATACTCGCGCAGGGCATTTGCGCGGACCCATTTCAATCGCTGCCCTTCGCAAGACATCGGCGTACCTTGCCATTTGCGACATATAAACAGCGGCATCAGCAGATGAAAATCTTCGTAGGAATGGCTGGCAAACGTCAGGGGCGCGAGGCAGGATGCCGATGTGTTGATCCCAAGCTCTTCTTTCAATTCGCGGATCAGGGCTAATTCGGGGGTCTCGCCTGGCTCGACTTTGCCGCCGGGAAACTCCCAAAGACCTGCCATTGGTTTTCCCTCAGGCCGCTGCGCAATCAGGATGCGACCATCGATGTCGATCAGGGCGACTGCTGAAACCAGAATCGTCTTCACGCCATGCGCCCAATCACGATCTGTAATCGGCGTTAATCGAAATGTACCCATGGCTCAGATCGCAGGTCCAGACGGTGGCGGTGCCTGTGCCAAGGCCGACATCGACTGCGATCGACAGGTTTTGGCCTTTCATGTGTGCGGCTGCATCATCCTCGCTGTAGCCCGGGCTGACCCAGCCACTTTCCGCAACCAGCACATCTCCGAACCGGATCGAGAGCTTGTCCCGGTCGGCCGCCGCGCCAGACTTGCCGATCGCCATCACCACCCGGCCCCAGTTCGCATCTTCGCCGGCGATTGCGGTTTTCACTAACGGCGAGTTGGCAACCGAAAGCGCGTGTGTCTTTGCCTCTGCATCGCTGGTTGCGCCCGTCACTTTGATCTCGACGAATTTGGTCGCGCCTTCACCGTCCCGCACAACTTGATGCGCCAGACGCAGCATCACCTCGCGCAGGGCCGCCCGGAAGCTCTCAGACTTTGTGGCGTCGGCACCAGAGGCGCCGGTAGCGGCCACCAAGAGGGAGTCTGACGTGGATGTATCGCTGTCTACGGTGATGCAGTTGAACGTCGTTTCGTTCAGCGTGGACACCAGGGATTGCAGCGCGGCCTGATCGACCAATGCATCGGTGAAAATATAGACAAGCATGGTTGCCATATCAGGCGCGATCATCCCGGACCCTTTAGCAATGCCTGCAATTGAGACTGTGGTGCCATCAATCTCGGTTTGCGCAAAGGCCCCCTTTGGGAACGTGTCGGTGGTCATGATCGCCAGTGCGGCGTCTTTGATCTTGTCTGAATCTTGGGCCGCAGAGAGATCGTCAAGAACATCGATGATGCGATCATGGGCAAGCGGTTCACCAATCACCCCTGTTGAGGCGGTGAAAACGCGGTTTTCGGGGACCGATGCCACAGCAGACACCGCTTGAGTGATGGCCCGCACCGACGCGGTGCCGTGGCGGCCAGTGAAGGCGTTGGCATTCCCCGAATTGACCAAAAAGGCCGCGCCCCCAGACGCCTCGCCCCCCAGTTTGGCCTGACAATCTAGCACCGGCGCTGAACGGGTTGACGAGCGGGTGAAGACTCCGGCAATTGACGTCCCCGGACGCAGGACGGCCAGCATCACATCGCCGCGCCCGTGGTATTTGACGCCAGCGGCTGCGGCGGCAAAGGTGACACCGTCGATCAACGGTAGGTCAGGAAATGTCGCCGGAGCCAGTGGCGAAAGCGGCGCAGGTTCTGCCACGGATTCAATTCTCCAACATGTCTAGCGCCTTGAGCAGGGCAGGATTCAACCCGGCTTCGCCGGACCGATCAATTGCTGCAGCGCTGGTCACATCTTCGATCATGGCCTCAAATATGGCTTGCTGAATTTGACTAACAATTTCTTCGCGCGCTTCTTCGAGGCTGGGTGCAGGCTTTTTGCGTGTGTCGTTCAGCTTGATGACATGCCAGCCGAATTGAGTTTGGATCGGGTCGGAGATAGTGCCAACCTCCATTGCAACTGCAGCGGCCTCAAACTCGGGCACCATCGCGCCAGTTCCAAACCATCCCAGTGATCCACCGCTGGGTCCGGACGGGCCAGTGGATTTTTCCTTAGCGGTTTCAGCAAAATCAGCGCCACCATCCAGCGTGGTTTTGACCGCAGCAGCCTCCTCCTCGGTTTCAAGCAGAATATGGGAGGCGTCAAATTCCTCGCCTGCATCCACATTTGCATATTGCGTGTCGTATATTTCTTTAACTGCCGCTTCATTCAGCGCCCCTGCTAGCGCGCTTTCAACCGCTTCACCTGCCATCAATGAGCGGCGTTCGTTTTCCAACGCCAGCGTGACCCGGTTGGGAGGTTCAGTTGTCACGCTTTGCGCCAAGGCGGTTTGCTGGATAAGTTGATCAAGAATACCTTTGAATAGCACGTCGTCCGCCATCTGATTATACTGCTCTGACAACGAGGCGCGCGCCACAATCATGTGACCAAGAGTTATCTCGGTTCCGTTTACGGTGGCTATAACAGTGTCGGCTGTCGGCGTATCTTGTGCCGTTGCCGGAAGCGCCATTGAGCACAGCAACGCAAGCGTCGACAGAGTCTTGAGGTATTTTTGCATTCTTTTGTCCTATCTGGGGGCCGCATCGCCTCTGATCGGGCGCCGCGACGTTGACACTGTTTGACGGGAACCTTACATCGCCTCAAGGCTTTGCGGAGCCGTCTTCCATCCCAGTATCTATGGGCTGTGCGCGGGGCGGGCAAGTGGATGCCGCACAAGAACACGACTTATCGGCTGGAGAACGCATGCTGGGTTTCGGAACCATCTCAAAAAAGGTCTTTGGCACGCCAAATGACCGCACGATCAAGGCGACGCGCCCTCTGGTGGATCAAATAAACGCGCTTGAGCCGGAATTTGAAAAACTTCCGGATGAAGGTCTGATCGAAAAAACCGCCGAATTGAAACATCGGGCAACGTCCGGCGAGAGTCTGGACGAACTGCTGCCAGAAGCCTTTGCAAACTGCCGAGAAGCCGCCCGGCGGGCGCTGGGCCTGCATGCTTATGACGTGCAGTTGATGGGCGGGATTTTCCTGCATCAGGGCAATATCGCAGAAATGAAAACGGGCGAGGGTAAGACCCTTGTGGCAACTTTTCCAGCTTATCTGAATGCGCTGGCCGGGAAAGGCGTGCACATCGTTACGGTCAACGACTATCTGGTCAAACGTGATGCAGAGTGGATGGGCAAGGTCTTTACAGCACTTGGTCTGACAACCGGTGCCATCTATCCACAGCAGGCCGAAAATGAAAAACACGCGGCATATGCCTGCGATGTCACCTATGCGACCAATAATGAGCTTGGCTTTGATTACCTGCGGAGCAATATGAAGTCTGACTTGAAGGAAATGTATCAGCGTGATCATTACTTCGCGATTGTGGATGAGGTCGATTCGATCCTGATTGATGAGGCGCGCACGCCGCTGATCATCTCTGGTCCGTCAGAGGACCGATCTGAGCTTTATGTGACCATAGATGCTTTGATCCCGACACTGACTGCAGAACACTACGATCTGGACGAAAAAACACGCAATGTGACGTTTACCGACGCGGGGAACGAGTTCCTTGAGCAGGAGCTGGCAGAGCGTGAACTGTTGGGCGAAGGTCACAGCCTTTATGATCCTGAAAGCACGACAATTGTGCACCACGTAAATCAGGGGCTTCGCGCGCACGCGCTTTTTCAGAAAGACAAAGACTACATCGTTCGCGACGGCGAGGTGGTGTTGATTGATGAATTTACCGGCCGGATGATGGCAGGCCGCCGCCTGTCTGACGGGCTTCATCAGGCGATCGAAGCCAAAGAAGGCTGCGATATCAAACCCGAGAATGTCACACTCGCCTCTGTCACTTTTCAGAATTATTTCCGGCTGTATGAAAAGTTGTCAGGCATGACCGGTACGGCCCTGACCGAAGCGGAAGAGTTTCAGGAGATCTACGGTCTGGGTGTTGTTGAAGTTCCCACCAACCGCCCAATTGCGCGAATAGATGAGGATGATGCAGTCTACCGAACCGCAGAGGAAAAATATGAGGCGATGATCGTTTCGATCAAAGAGTGCCATGAACGTGGCCAGCCGGTTCTTGTCGGGACGACGTCTATTGAAAAATCTGAAATGATCAGTGAGATGCTCAAGGCCGAGGCAATTGCGCACAACGTCTTGAACGCCCGCCAGCACGAACAGGAAGCCAAGATTGTCGGCGATGCGGGCAAGTTTGCAGCAGTAACAATAGCGACAAACATGGCTGGCCGCGGGACAGATATCCAGTTGGGCGGGAACGTCGAAATGGAAGTGCTCGAGGCACTGAGTACAAACACCGAGGCAGATCCGGAAGAGTTGCGTGCAGAGATTGAGGCAAATCATGCGGGCGAAAAGGAAAACGTGATCAAGGCCGGCGGGCTTTTTGTTCTCGCCTCTGAGCGGCATGAAAGCCGCCGGATCGACAATCAGCTTCGCGGCCGGTCGGGTCGCCAGGGCGACCCTGGAAAAACGGCCTTCTACCTCAGCCTTGAAGACGACTTGATGCGTATATTTGGCGGCGAGAGGCTGGACAAATTGCTTGGAACGCTTGGGATGAAGGAGGGTGAGGCAATTGTGCACCCTTGGGTCAATAAGTCGCTGGAGCGTGCGCAGGCTAAAGTCGAAGGTCGCAATTTTGACAATCGAAAACAAATCCTCAAATTCGACGACGTGATGAACGAGCAGCGCAAAGTCATTTTTTCGCAACGCCGCGAAATCATGGAAGCAGAAGACCTATCAGAAATCACCCGCGACATGCGCCATGAGGTCATTGATGATCTGATACATCAGCATATGCCGCCAAAAACCTACGCCGACCAATGGGACACTGAAGGTTTGCATACGCAGGTTATTGAGCAATTGGGCGTTGACTTGCCTGTCGCTGATTGGGCCAACGAAGATGGCGTCGACGACAATGACATCACCGAACGTTTGGTCACTGAGACCGACGAATTCATGGCCAAGAAAGCGGTAGCATTTGGTCCTGAAAACATGCGCCTGATTGAAAAGCAAATATTGCTGCAGACAATTGACTCCAAATGGCGTGAGCATCTTCTGACACTTGAGCACCTTCGCTCGGTGGTTGGATTTCGCAGCTACGCGCAGCGTGACCCGTTAAACGAGTATAAGAATGAATCTTTCCAGCTGTTCGAGGGTATGCTGGATGGTTTGCGCGAAGATGTGACCCAGATACTTGGCAACGCAAGACCACGTACGCCTGAAGAGCAAAAGGCATTGCTTGAAATGATTGCGGCGCAGCAGGCCCAAACTGTTGCAGCAGGAGCAAGTGCGCGACCAGAGCCAATCCCTGAAGAAGCCGCAGAAGGATTCGTCGAGGACGATCAGACCACCTGGGGCAATCCCGGCCGGAATGACAAATGCCCCTGCGGGACCGGCAAGAAATTCAAACACTGCCACGGCCGTTTCGCGTGATCTGACCGGGCGTTGCGACGCCCGGCGCCTTTTTCCTGCCTGAATGACTCCCTTCTGCGGCCATAACTCGGCCCCTTTTGTTCGTCATTCCTGACCCTGCCCAAACCTTGGGGGGATGGAAAACATTATGTCTTATTTGAGTAAATTTGCATTGGCGGGAGGCACATTGGCCTGCGCGGTCGGAGTTGGCTTTATAATGCAAAGTTCTGAAACAGCGAAAAACAGATATCGATCGCCGGCCGCAGCAGAGAAAACCTCTGTTCAGCCGCTTGCATCTGAAGCTGAACAGAAACCCGAAACTGAAACCACACCTGTTCGCGAAGAGGCGATGCTTGAGATCAAGTCGATGGCGCTCACCTCGGCTTTGCCAGAGAGTATTGTTGGGATAGGCCAGAAACTTTCGTTGCAAACTGCGCCTAAGGTTTGCGAAATCAGCGTAACTGCCCAATCCGTGGTTGCGGCAATGGTGCGGATTTCAATGAAAGCACCGTGTCTTGGGAACGAGCCGGTCACTGTGCATCACAGCGGTATGATGTTCACCGAAACCACTGCCGCAGACGGGTCGTTGAAAGTGTTGGTTCCAGCGCTTACACAAAACGCGTTTTTCATGCTGGCATTTGCCAATGGTGACGGTACGTCTGTGCAGGCGACTGTAGATGGTCTTGAGTTTTATGATCGTGTTGTGGTGCAGTGGAAGGGCAATCCAGGTTTTGAGTTGCATGCCCGCGAGTTTGGGTCCGATTACGGCGGAAATGGGCACGTGTGGGCAAATGCCGCCCGTAATATGAGCGTGGCGGCAAAAGGCGAAGGTGGTTTTTTGACCCACGTTGGGGACGTAAATGCATCTGACCCGCTCGTCGCAGAGGTCTATACGTTCCCAACAGGAACGGCACACAAGGCCGGCTCCATCGCGTTGAGCGTTGAAGCCGAAGTCACTGCAGCCAATTGCGGCCGGGAAATTCATGCTCAGTCACTGGAAATGCGGGGCCGCAGCAGCTTGAAAAGTCAGGATCTGACCCTGTCAGTACCAAATTGCAACGCGATCGGCGACTTTCTGGTGTTGAATAATCTTCTAGAAGACCTGAAAGTCGCAAGTAACTAATTTGCGGCGTTGGGACTGATCTATGTCATTACGATGCGCGGTGGTTCTCGCCGCGCTTTTTCTTATCTGGGATACAAACACTGCGTTGGCGCAGGACGTCACGTTGACGTCCCCTGATGGTGCGGTTGAAATTAGCGGTGACCTTCTGGGTTTTGACGGTGAGTTTTATCGACTGGATACGATCTACGGCGAACTGACGGTGGATGGATCCGGCGTCCTTTGTGATGGCCCGGGCTGTCCGAACCTGAATGATTTTGTTGCTGAACTGGCTATCTCTGGGTCTTCGACAATGGGTGAAGTCCTGATGCCTGCTCTGGTTGAGGCCTTTGCCCTGCGCAGCGGCTACCGGATTGAGCGTGAATCCATTGACGAAACCCGGTTTGTTTATGTCCTGATCGACGCGACAAGCGGTAAATCCGTGGGCCGATTCACCTTTCGGGTCAGCAACACGGATGAAGGTTTTGCAGATCTTCTTGCCAATGAAGCTGACATAGTGATGGCGCTGCGTGAGATACGCCCAAACGAGCGCGACCGCGCCAGAGAAGCTGGGATGGGAGACATGACTGGTCAAAATCGTAGCCGGGTCTTGTCGCTGGATGCGGTGGTGCCCATTGTTTCACCTGGGAACCCGGTGCGCACGATATCTACTCCCAATCTAGCTTCTGTTTTTGCCGGACGAATCATCAACTGGTCTGATTTGGGTGGCCCTGATGCGCCTATCGCGCTGCACCTGCCGGCAGCCGGTTCCGGGTTAAGCCAAGCGGTGGAAGATCGGTTGATGCAGCCAGCAAATGCGCAAGTCTCGCCAGCTGTGACGCGTCATACCCTAAGTGGTGCCTTGGCCGGAGCAGTCATGTCGGACCCGTTTGCGCTGGGCATGGCCAGCTTTGCGGAAACCGGCAACGCTCAGGTTTTGACCCTGACCGGTGATTGTGGATTTTCGCTGAGCGCGACCAGACGGTCGATCAAGACCGAGGATTATCCGCTGACGTCGCCCATGTTCCTGTATCTCCCCGCGCGGCGATTGCCAAAGCTGGCACGAGAGTTTCTGACCTATACTCGCGGGCCAACCGCGCAGATTGTGATTCGACGCACGGGGTTTGTTGACCAGACGCCAGAAGAAATTGAGATCAATGCACAGGGCGACCGTTTTGCAAATGCAATTTCTGTGACCGGTGATGACAACCGCCTCGAGCAGTTGCAGCGCATGATAGAAGTTCTGTCGCCGATGAAGCGGTTAACCACGTCATTCCGATTCGAAGCTGGGTCAGTGAGATTGGATGCCCAGTCGAGATCCAACGTCGAGCAGTTGGCAACATCGCTAGAGGCCGGCCAATATGATGCGCGCAGAATCATTTTTGCTGGGTTTAGCGATGGCGACGGGCCATCGGCAGGGAATAGGGCGATTGCCAAACGCCGGGCCGAAGCAGTGCGCAAGGCGGTGATTGCCGCTGCCCAGACCGCCAATCTGCACCGGGTCACTCTGGATGTAGATGCTTTTGGCGAAACAATGCCAATGGCGTGCGACGACAGCGATTGGGGTCGCCAGGTGAATCGGCGGGTCGAAGTCTGGGTGCGGTAGGCAGGGGAAAAGTCCTGTCTTTGACCGGCAAGACCTCAACACATGAAAAGTCAGATTAACCCTTCAGTTTTGAAGCTGAGTTCGCGTGATTTTCCGATGATCAGGTGGTCATGCAATGTGAGGCCCAAGGCATCAGCCGCAGCCGCGATCTGAGCGGTCATTGTGATATCAGACTCCGACGGTGTTGGATCCCCTGAGGGGTGGTTATGCACCAAGATCAATGCTGAAGCGTTGAGCTCCAGTGCCCGTTTAGCCACCTCGCGCGGATAAACGGGGACGTGATCTACGGTGCCTTTGGCCTGCTCTTCGTCTGCAATCAAGGTGTTTTTGCGATCCAGATACAAAACCCGGAACTGTTCGGTTTCCCGGTGCGCCATAACGGTGTGACAATAGTCCAGTACAGCGTCCCAACTGGAAATCACATGACGGTCGATCACGCGGCTGCGCGCCATGCGATGGGCGGATGCCTCGATTATCTTGAGCTCGGTTATGACCGCATCACCTACGCCCTTGATGGCGCGCAGGCGTTCGGCTGGCGCCGTCAAGACGCGATTGAAATCACCAAATTCACCAATAAGCAGGTCAGCAAGCGGCTTTACATCTTGCCGCGGAATGGCACGGAAAAGAACAAGTTCTAGCAGTTCATAATCGGGCAGGGCCTGTGCCCCCCCCGACATAAATCGCGCCCTCAGGCGTTTGCGATGATCAGAAATGTAGGACGGTAGCCGTCCAATTGGCAGAGCGATCGGCGTCGCCTCATCTATCAAGAAGGGCAATTGTTGATCGGCGAAAGAAGCTGGGTGTTGGGACATGGGCAGAGCCTGCAGTCCACGAGTTATCATTCAGTTAACGATGTTACGAAAGAGAGTGCACGCCACTCTGGAAAATTTTCTTCAGGTTTACCGTGCCAGACACAGCAGTGCGCAAAATCGGTTCTAGTCGCAAACAGGTTCGGTAATGGGAGAGATCGAGAGTCTCGATACTCGATGCCTGCGTTGGCTGTCAAACCCGAGCGGCGCATTTGATAGGCTCGGGCTGTTTAGAGGGATAGGAGTTGAGGGAATAGACAGTTAGCCTGATCGGGGATTCAATGTTAATGCGCAAGCGCCGCAATACAGATTACGGTCAGGGGCGCTTTGATGAATTGGGCTATTTCTGTTCACCACACGCAACGGTTCCATCGCGGGTCTCAGCAACGGGAAAGACATGTTTTATGCCGAAAAGATCATGATTACGCGTGAAAATCAGCTCTCCTCCATGCACCGACATAACATCAAGGCCGAAGATATCATCAATCGTAGCGGTGGTGATCTTATCATTGAGCTCTACGCGCCTGATGAGGACGGCGGAATTGATCGCGAAAGTGTGGTGACGGTGCCGAGTGACGCAACTCAGATGACGCTTGTAGCTGGGGGATACTTGCGCCTGATACCAAGTCAAAGCGTCACTTTGATGCCCGGGATCTGGCACGCGTTTTGGGCGGAAAAAGGCGACTGCCTTGTCGGCGAAGTATCAACGGTTAACGACGATCGGACAGACAATGTCTTTGAGATGCCAATCGGTCGATTCTCAGAAATAGCTGAGGATGTTTATCCACTGCATTTGCTGGTGTCTGATTATGAAGTGTGACTGCGCAGATTACGCCAATCAATTCAGTCGGTAAATCCTGTTTGACGGTTTCAAGCTGGATGGCGGCAGGGGCAAAGGTGGCAGCATGCTGGTCGTCGGCTGTGCCGGTGGTGTTGGGCGGGCGGCAGTTGATGGGGATCGCGTCGGTGGGTCGGCCCGACGAGTACGCTGCGCTGAACATGTTATTTCCAGATCTGAGTAACCCATGTCGCGCTCGATCTACATTTGACTGGAGCTGATTTAGAAAGAGCGATGAAACACTTGGATGAGGAAGTAGTGCCAAGCTTTGCAGATTAAGGACGTAAGCTACGAAAAAAAGCTATTCACATTGCCGGGTCGACAGACGGATTCGGTCTTGAAACGGCAAAGATGCTGGCTGCTAACAGCCACCGCTTCTTGCTGCTTGGGCGGAACTGGCACAGGAACTGCCTGATTGCCCGGTCGTTGTGGCGGTGAATCCCGGCTCTCTGCTCGCCAGCAAGATGGTGAAAGTGGGCTTTGGTGTCGCGGGCAACGGCATTCGAATCGGTGCGGAGGTTTTATGTCGCGCAGCGCTGTCAGATGACTTCGCGTCGGCCTCGGGCAAGTATTGTTGACAACAATGCGGGTCAGTTCGCCGTGCCTCACGACCACGCGTTTGATAGATCAATGTGCCAACAGGTTGTTGCGTCAATTAAACAGGTATTAGTTGGTCCGAATCGCTGAGAACGGACTTAAAAACACATCTTTTTCAGATCAAATCAATCTGTGCGGGAAAACACCGACAGCGGTTTTGGGGTGCAGGCA
>CBDTVL010000048.1:0-19584 GCA_965363755.1 uncultured Sulfitobacter sp. | reverse complement strand
AAAATGCACTCGGCATTTGGCTGCGTGAAAACTGGTTCTACGCAGTCTCAGCGGTTTCGTTGTCGCTGGCGGGCATATTCCTAGTGCAATACGGGATCGAAAATGGCTTTTTGCCCCCACTTGCGCGGGTCATTGCCTCTCTGTGTTTCGGCGCCGTTCTGATCATGATCGGCGAATGGATCCGGCGTCGCTATGGCGATACCGAGACCAGCACCACAGCCCATCTGCCCTCAACATTTTCGGGCGCAGGGATTGTCACATTGTTCGCTGGCATCCTCTCGGCACGGTTGCTTTACGATCTGATTGGCGCCGAAACTGCGATGTTTGGCGTGGTTGCCGTGGCCCTAATATCCATCGTTTTGGGCTGGTTTTACGGTCCTCTTCTGGCGGCTGTCGGGGTGATTGGCGCGATGGGTGCACCTTTTGTAGTCGGTGGTGTTTCAGATGATCCAAGTTGGTTGTTCGGCTATTTCGGACTGATTGTGCTGGTTGGCCTGTTTGTGGACGCGATGCGGCGCTGGGCCTGGGTGTCTGTAATTTCACTGGGGCTGGGGTATGTGGCTGCGGGAATGGTTTTCTTGGGCGATCCGGATACGTCTAAGTCGTATACAATTTTTGCAGTGGTGCTTGCGATTGCTGCGATTGCCGTCCCGGTCTTGCGCATTGTTCCCAATCATTCAGGTGCAATGATCTCAAAATTTGTCCTGACAAGAAAGCCGGCGTTGCCCGACTTCCCGACATGGCTTGCTGCAGGTGCAGTCATAGCGAGCAGCGTGATATTGATGGTGATGTCCCAGACCGGCAGCGGCACCGCGCAATTCTGGCTGGCCGCGCTTTGCCTTGTGGGAATGGCTCTTGCATTGATGATCTGGTGCCGCCACGCAGCTGCTTTGCAGGACCTGACTGTTCTGCCCGGTCTGGCATTGCTGGGTGTGGTTGTGATGCAGGCCAACACCTTGCAGCCGGTTTTTGCGGAGTTTGTTAGCACTTACGACTCCAATCCTGAGGCATCAATGCCGCTGGCGGTGACGCTGTTGTTGGGGTTGTCTGCCGCAATCTCGTTAGTGGCGGCATGGCGATCACTGGGGGAAACCCATTATCCAGCCCACTGGGGCGCGTTTGCCGCCTTGTTTGCGCCGGTCATGGCAATCACGCTAGAGCTCACATGGCAACCCGCGGCGGTGATCGGCGTCTATCCATGGGCCCTGCACGCAGCCGCCCTTGCGGCGCTGATGGTTGGGTTGGCGACCCGTTTTGCCCGCGCTGACGGAGAAGACCGTTTACGCACCGCCTTTGCAACTTTGTCGGCGCTCGCGTCCATTGCTTTTGCCTTTGTGATTATTCTGAGTTCTGCGGCGCTGACTGTAGCACTGGCATCAACCGTCGTCGCCGCAGCGATTCTGGATCGCCGGTTTAATTTGCCGCCGATGGGATGGTACATCTCGGTGGGTGTTGTCAGCCTTGGCTTTCGGTTGATCGTTGACCCCGGATTGGCTTGGGCCGAATGGGCGGCGATTTCCGAAGTGGTACTGGCGTACGGCGGCACGTTAGTCGCGTTTGTTGGCGCTTTGTGGATATTGCGACCGCTGGACAGGCCAACACCCCGGATCATGTTGGACAGCGCGGCATGGGCCACGGGCGGCATGTTGGCCTCGCTCTTGTTGTTCCGTTGGATCAAAGCCTCAAGCGGCTGGTCTGGTGTTGAAAGCCATTGGTCGCTGGCACTGACATCGGTAATCTGGATAAGTGTTGCGCTGGCGCAGCTACAGCGGTTGGAAATAGGTGGGCGGATGGCGCAGGTCAGAACCGGACTGGCCTTTTTGTTTGGGCTTATTGCCGCTGCGCTGATGATATCCGCGACCACACTGGCTAATCCACTGACGAATGCCGACGAGATTGTGCTAGGGTTGCCGCTGTTGAACACGCTGAGCGTGGCCTATTTGCTGCCTGCGCTGGTCTTGGCTTTGGGGCTGTGGCGTTTGGGGGATTTACATAGATCCGTGCAGATCGGCATGAGCGCGGTTGCTCTGGCACTGGGGGCGTTGTGGCTTGGCCTTGTTATCCGGCATTTCTGGCAAGGCGCAGATGGCATGGCCAGTGGCAGCGTCACGCAGGCCGAGCTTTACAGCTATACCGTTGTGCTGCTGATCCTCGGTGCGGGGTTGTTTTATCAGTCACTTGCGCGGCGCTCTGATGTGATGCGCAAGGCAGGCTTGGCGGTAATTGGGTTGGCGATAGCAAAAGTCTTTGTCATCGACATATCCGGGTTAGGCGGGCTGACCCGTGTGTTTTCACTGCTCGCGCTTGGCCTTTCGTTGGCTGGATTGGCGTGGCTGAACCGGTGGGCTCAAACCCGGTTTGAGAAAGACGGCGAAAAACCGGTTTGATCTACCGCACAGCGGGCTAAGCCGGCGCATGCAATAGTCCCCTTGCTCATGCGATGGAGGGGCGGATGCAAGAACATGGACACAGTCAGGCAGAGATTGAAGCGCGCATTGGCTCTGCGAACGGACACGGGATTCTGCGCGACACGATTTATGGCGCCATAGACGGGGCTGTTACGACTTTTGCGATCGTGGCGGGTGTGGCTGGCGCCGGATTGTCGCCAATAGTCATTGTCGCGCTGGGTTTGGCCAACGTGCTGGCTGACGGGTTTTCAATGGCAGCCGGTAATTATTCAGGGACCAAAGCCGAACAGGACAATTTGCGACGTCTGCGCACGGTTGAGGAACGCCATATCGCAACAAACCCGGCGGGAGAGCGGCGCGAATTGCGTCAGATCTTGATGCTCAAGGGACTTACCGGCGATATTTTGGAGCAAGCCACAGACGACATTGCGCGCCATCAGGATCGTTGGATCGAAATGATGATGGAAGGTGAATACGGGATATCTGGCGTTGCCCCACACCCGATGCGCGGCGCGCTGGCCACATTTGCGGCGTTTCTGCTCGCGGGAATGATACCGCTGATCCCGTTCCTGATAGGCATGGAAAACGCCTTTCTCTTGTCATCAGTTGCAACATTGGTGGTGTTCTTTGCCATCGGCGCAGCCAAAAGTCGCTGGTCGCTTTCGCCCTGGTGGCGTTCTGGGCTTGAGACTTTGGCCATAGGCGGTGCAGCGGCGGCCTTGGCCTTTTGGGTTGGATCGATGTTCCATGCATGATCCGCAACTTTGTGCGCCGAGAGTCCGTTTTTCATGACACGCGGCATTTGACGGAGCTGTCTGACACGGTAGGGCGACGGTACGAATAGGCCCTCTGGACGCTGCGTGATGCTGTGCCTATAACGCGCGTTATGTCCCGCCCGTTTGCGATCATTATACGAATTATATCCCCCGGCGTTTGATCAATCCAAACCGCCGGGACATAGGTGTTTGAGCTATCGCACCGACCCGCTTATTTCTTTCCTGAACTTGCCTATCCAAGGACGCCAACCATGAGCGCCGACACCCCCCAGACCCCCGATTACAAATCCACGCTGAACCTGCCGAAAACTGATTTCCCGATGCGGGCAGGTCTTCCGACCCGCGAACCGCTCTGGTTGGAGCGGTGGAACAAGATTGGCATCTATGACCGCCTGAGAGAAAAGACGGGACGGACTCCGTTCACCTTGCATGACGGACCACCCTACGCCAACGGGCACCTGCACATCGGCCATGCGTTGAACAAGACCATCAAGGACATGATCGTGCGTAGCCATCAGATGATGGGTTTTGACGCACGCTATATCCCGGGTTGGGATTGTCACGGTTTGCCGATCGAATGGAAAATCGAAGAGCAGTATCGTCAAAAGGGCAAAAACAAGGACGAGGTCCCGATCAACGACTTCCGCGCTGAATGCCGCAAATTTGCCGCCGGCTGGGTCGACATCCAGCGTGAGGAATTCAAACGCCTCGGTGTGACCGGCAATTGGGCTGACCCCTATCTGACGATGGATTTCCACGCCGAACGGGTCATTGCTGAGGAATTCATGAAGTTTCTCATGACAGGCACGCTATATCAGGGGTCCAAACCGGTGATGTGGTCGCCGGTTGAGAAAACCGCGCTGGCTGAGGCCGAAGTTGAATATCACGACAAAGAAAGCTTCACAATTTGGGTGAAGTTTAGAGTTGTGGACACAGGTGATGCCACGCTGGACAGTGCCTTTGTGCCCATCTGGACGACAACTCCCTGGACCATGCCATCCAACAAGGCCGTGGTTTATGGCGAGGGCATCTCTTATGGGCTCTACGAGGTCATCGGCCGTCCGGAGGAGTGCTGGGCCAGAATAGGCGAACGTTATATTCTGTCCGATAAACTGGCCGCAGATGTGTTTGGCCGCGCCCGGTTGGATGAGACGATGTATCGTCGCCTGTGTGACATCACAAATGACGATCTGCAAAAGATCAGCCTGACCCACCCTTTCAAGGACGCCGAAGGGTCAAATGGCGAATGGGATGACATTCGCGATTTCCGCGCAGCGGATTTTGTGACCGATGAAGAAGGCACCGGATTTGTGCACTGCGCGCCATCTCACGGGATGGAGGAATTTGAGCTTTATCGCGATCTGGGAATGTTAGAGCAGGTCATCACCTACAACGTGGTCGAAGACGGTTCGTTCCGCGCTGATCTGCCGTTTTTTGGCGGCAAGTTGATCCTCAAACCTAACGGTAAGGAGGGGGATGCCAACACCGCCGTGATCAACAAGTTGGTCGAAGTCGGTGGCTTGTTCGCCCGTGGAAAGATCAAACACAGCTACCCGCATTCGTGGCGTTCCAAAGCGCCGGTGATCTACCGC
The DNA here is from genome assembly GCA_965363755.1 of uncultured Sulfitobacter sp. Lineage (GTDB taxonomy): Bacteria > Pseudomonadota > Alphaproteobacteria > Rhodobacterales > Rhodobacteraceae > JL08. The sequence goes on along the minus strand of CBDTVL010000048.1, from coordinate 14,808 downwards.
AATACCCCACAATGGTTTGCCGCTATTGACCGGCCTGTGGATGATGGTCTGGACATGCACGGAAAAACCATCCGTGAGCGTGCATTAACCGAGATTGACAATGTTAACTGGACACCCAAATCGGGGCGCAACCGGCTTTACTCTATGATCCAGGCGCGCCCTGACTGGGTGCTCTCGCGCCAGCGCGCGTGGGGTGTGCCGCTGACCTGTTTCACTAAAACCGGGGCCTTGCCAACCGATCCCGATTTTCTACTACGCAACCCGGAAGTGAACGCCCGTATCGTCGAAGCGTTTGAGGTCGAAGGGGCGGACGTGTGGTACGAAGAGGGCGCCAAAGAACGCTTTCTTGGCGGCATTGTGAACCCGGAAGACTATACCCAAGTCTTTGATATTCTTGACGTATGGTTTGACTCTGGTTCAACGCACGCTTTTGTTTTGCGTGACCGTCCTGATGGAACAGCAGATGGCATCGCGGATGTCTATATGGAAGGCACCGATCAACATCGCGGCTGGTTCCATTCCTCGCTTTTGCAAAGCTGCGGCACCATGGGTCGTGCGCCCTACCGCAACGTCGTGACGCACGGGTTTACGCTGGATGCAAAGGGCATGAAAATGTCCAAGTCAATCGGCAACACCATTGTGCCGGAAACCATCGTCAAGCAATACGGCGCGGATATCCTGCGCCTGTGGGTGGCGCAAACCGACTACACAGCGGACCAAAGGATTGGACCTGAAATCCTAAAAGGCGTCGCTGACAGCTATCGTCGCTTGCGCAATACGATGCGGTTTATGCTGGGCGCGTTGGATCAGTTTACAGAATCTGACAGAACAGATCCGGCTGAGATGCCTGAGCTGGAACAGTGGGTCCTTCACCGCTTGGCAGAACTCGATGACGTCGTGCGCAAGGGCTACAAGTCCTACGACTTTCAGGGTGTATTTCAGGCCGTGTTGACCTTTGCTACGGTGGATCTTTCATCGTTTTATTTCGATATCCGCAAAGATGTCCTTTATTGCGATGGCGATACAGCCCGCCGACAAGCAGCGCGCACAGTGCTAGATATCTTGTTCCACAGATTGACCACCTGGCTTGCACCGGTTCTGGTCTTCACGATGGAGGAAGTCTGGCTAGAGCGGTTCCCCGGCGACGACAGTTCGGTTCACTTGATCGATATGCCTGATACGCCTGACGTGTGGCTCAATTCCGAATTGGCAGCAAAATGGGCCAGAGTCCGCGCCGCACGCAGAGCCGTGACTGCAGCCCTCGAAGTGCAGCGAACCGACAAGGTGATCGGTGCGTCGCTCGAAGCTGCACCGGTTGTGCACATCGATGATGCAGATATGCTCGCCGCTCTCAAATCGGTTGTGTTCGAAGATCTTTGCATCACGTCGGCCATCTCATTGACCGCTGATCCGGCACCTGCCGAAGCATTTCATTTACCAGAAGTGCCGGGTGTCGGCGTGGTGTTTGAAAAGGCTGAGGGTGAGAAATGCCAGCGATGCTGGAAAATTCTGCCTGATGTCGGTGCGCACAGCCACGCAGGGGTGTGTGGGCGATGTGAAGAGGCGCTGGGCTGATCCAACGGCGGCTTGCCTGCGGACCTGTCTCGCCGGAAAGGTGATTACACAGCCAGTTGGACGATGGCGCAGTCAGCCAAAACGCCTCGGATCAATAACGGCGACATAGGTGTTGTGTATAACGGTCAGGCGCGGTGCCTGATGCCTGACCTGTAACTGCGGCAAGATTGAGCATTGCTAGTTTGCTTTTACTGTGATTGTTAGCGCTAACGGAAATTGAGTCTGAATCAGCCGAAGTGGTCATACGCTTGAAGAACGGTGCGCGAAGCCAGATGGTCGCGCGGGATTTGCACTTTTGGATTTGAAGATGCCGCTGACACAAAAGTGCAGACCATGGAGGCCAACATGACCCTGAATGACACCATCGCCCGTGTTACAGAGCGGATCGTGGCGCGCAGCAAGGGACCGCGCGGCGATTATTTGAACCGGATGAACGCGGCGCGGCAAAAAGGCCCGGCGCGGGCACACCTCAGTTGCAGTGGGCAGGCCCACGCCTATGCAGGTGCAGGGCCGGATCAGGGTGCTCTTGCCCAAGAAAGTGCAGGCAATCTGGGCATTGTGACCACTTACAACGACATGTTGTCGGCGCATCAGCCTTTCGAGCGGTTTCCGGAGCTAATCCGGGATGCCGCGCGCTCGGCAGGGGGCACGGCGCAGGTCGCGGGTGGCGTTCCTGCGATGTGCGATGGGATAACGCAGGGCGAACCGGGCATGGAGCTCAGCCTGTTTTCCCGTGATCTGATTGCGATGGCGACGGGAATCGCGCTGACCCATAACACTTTTGATGCAGCGGTTTACCTTGGGGTTTGTGACAAGATTGTGCCGGGTCTGGTTATCGGAGCACTGAGTTTTGGTCATATGCCAGCGGTGTTCCTACCTGCGGGGCCGATGACGTCTGGCCTGTCCAATGATGAAAAGTCCAAAGTACGGCAGCGGTTTGCTGCAGGCGAATGTGGGCGCGAAGAATTAATGAAAGCCGAAATGGGGGCCTATCACGGGCCCGGCACCTGCACGTTCTACGGAACCGCAAATACCAATCAGATGCTGATGGAGTTCATGGGGCTGCACCTGCCGGGTTCCAGTTTTGTGCAACCCAATTCGGGTCTTCGGGACGCTCTTACTCGCGCCGGGGCGCAGCGCGCCCTGGCGCTGTCAGACCTTGGATCAGAATACTTGCCAGTCGGCGAAATCCTTGATGAGCGTGCCTTTGTGAACGGGATCGTGGGTCTGAATGCCACTGGTGGGTCAACAAATCTTCTGATCCATCTGATCGCGATGGCCCGGGCAGCGGGAGTCATTCTGGACTGGCAGGATTTCTCGGAAATCTCGGATGTAACGCCGCTTTTGTCGCGAATCTATCCCAACGGTCTGGCGGACGTAAACCATTTTCATGCCGCGGGCGGGCTTGGGTATCTGATCGGTGAACTGCTGGGCGCGGGGCTATTACATCCGGACACCAAGACTGTCGCGGGTGGCGGGCTGGAGCGTTACACACAGGACCCGATATTGCGTGAGGACGAAGTTGTATGGACGCCAGGGTCGGGGGAAAGTCACAACCTCAAGATCGTGCGGCCTGCCATTGATCCGTTCCAGAAAACCGGTGGGTTGAAACGTCTCGCAGGCTCGCTTGGAAATGCTGTGATGAAGGTGTCTGCTGTGGCACCCGAACATCAGATTGTCGAAGCGCCGGTGCGGGTTTTTCATGATCAGGAAGAAGTCAAAGCAGTCTGTAAAGCAGGTGAAATCACCAGTGATACCGTTGTTGTCGTGCGTTTCCAGGGACCAAAAGCCAATGGCATGCCAGAATTGCACAGCCTGACACCGGTTCTGAAAAACCTGCAGGCGCGCGGAATAAACGTTGCGCTTGTCACCGATGGGCGGATGTCCGGGGCGTCAGGCAGCGTACCCGCCGCGATCCATGTCAGTCCAGAAGCGCTTGATGGCGGGGCTATTTCTAAGCTCGCGGACGGTGATGTTGTGCGGGTTGACGCGGTTGCAGGAACGCTCGACATCCTGACCAATGGTGTGCTTGAACGTAAAGCAGTTGTCGCGGACTTGGCGGAAAATGAATTTGGGCTAGGACGGGAACTGTTTGCGAATTTCCGTCGGATAGTCGGCCCGGCTGATACTGGCGCAAGCGTCTTTCACTCATAAGGAACATATAAATGACCCCACAAGACGCCAGCAAACGCGCCCGCGAAATCTGCGCTCTGGCCCCCATCATACCGGTTCTGGTCGTCAACGACGTGAGCCACGCCAAACCTCTGGCTTCGGCATTGGTCGCTGGCGGTCTGCCGGCGCTGGAAGTGACCTTGAGAACACCCGCAGCGCTTGAGGTCATTCGCGAAATGTCCAAGGTGCCGGGAGGTATCGTTGGGGCCGGGACGTTGATAACACCGGAAGACGTGCGCGCGGCCAAAGCCGCTGGAGCCACATTTGGTGTCTCACCCGGTGCCACTGCCGCGCTATTGGCGGCCTGCGAAGCCGAAGATCTCCCCCTGCTGGCCGGGGCGGCGACTGCGAGCGAGGCAATGTGGTTACTTGAGCGCGGCTACGATATGCTCAAGTTCTTTCCGGCGGAAGCCTCGGGAGGCGCACCGGCGCTTAAGGCGATTGGCGGGCCGCTTCCGCAGATCTCATTTTGCCCCACCGGTGGGGTCAGCCCGGAAAACGCATCGACCTATTTATCTTTGCCAAATGTTATTTGTGCAGGGGGAAGCTGGGTTGCGCCGGTAGCGCTTGTCGAGCAGGGGAGTTGGGCCGAGATTGAAGAATTAGCCAGAGATGCCAGTATGTTAAGCCGGTAGTTTTCTTTGTAGCCAAAGACGTGGATGGTCGCCCCAGAGCCGGGGCGGAAAGTGTTTTTTGAGGTGCGCCAAACCCGTCGGCTACTGACGTGATTTACGTTTTTGGTTGATATTAGGACAACTTCTGTCGATGTTCGCCGCTGGATCAGGATTTTGGATCAGGGCATTTGACCTCTTACAAGCGAACTTTCGACGGTAGGCGAGACATCCATTCGCGCGTGACCGAATTGGTCATTTTCGATTGCGATGGCGTGTTGATCGACAGCGAACTGATCAGTGCGCAGACCCTTATCACTTTGCTTTCAGACTTGGGTATCGACATCGATTCGGCATTTGTCCGGCAGCATTTTCTGGGACGAAGCTTTCCGACGGTAGCGAGGTTTGTCGACGATAGATTTGCGGTGAAGTTGCCTGCTTCTTTCGAAAGTGACTATCGCAAACAGCTTCTCGTGAACTTCGAAACAGATCTGAGACTTATGAATGGGGTTGGCAGCGTCTTGGACCAATTGTGCGTTCCCTACTGCTTGGCAACCAGCAGCAGCCCGGAACGCACTGAGAGAGCTCTCAGGCTGACCGGCGTCTTTGAGAGATTTGAGAACAGGATATTCACTGCGTCAGAAGTGGCCAACGGAAAACCCGCACCCGACTTGTTTTTGCATGCGGCGCGCCGCATGGAGGTCTTGCCCGAGCATTGCCTTATAATCGAAGACAGTGTTGTGGGTGTGCAGGCCGGGCTGGCAGCCGAAATGCCGATTTTTCGTTTTACAGGTGGGTCCCACTTGGCTGGCCTAAACGTGGACGTTTCGAACGCCGCTGATCTTGCGGATCGCGATGTCCAGCAATTCACCAGCTTTGATGAGTTCTTTGACTTAGTTCCCGACTTAAAGACAGTGAGATTGGCAAATAACAATGGCGAATAAGCAGGACAACGACGAGGCGACGGTTGATCTCGCGGCGAGGGCAGGCTGGATGTATTATCTTGGTGGTATGACCCAAGATCATATCGCGCGGGAATTGGGGATTTCGCGCCAACGTGCCCAGCGGTTGGTCGCGCGGGCTTCGGCTGATGGATTGATTGGAGTACGGCTGAACCACCCGATTGCTGCTTGTCTGGAATTGGAACGCGCATTGAAGGCGCGCTTTGGCCTGACGCTTGCACGGGTTGCACCGTCGTTGCCCGAAGGCGTGGACCCTGTGAAATCCATAGCACCAGTTGCGGCCAAAGAAATCGAGCGCATTCTGCGAAATAGCGAAGAGTTGGTTATTTCTCTGGGGACAGGGCGCACGTTGCGCAAAGTTGTTGATGAAATGCCGGCGCTTGATTTTCCGAAGCATAAACTTGTTTCCCTGATTGGAAATGCCTCGCGCGATGGGTCGGCTACGGTTTATCAGGTGATCATGCGCCTTGCGGACCGGGTGGGTGCGCGCCACTATCCGCTGGCACTGCCGCTCAACGCAGAAAACGAAGCGGATCGGGACTTTCATCTTGGGCTGCGGCATGCACAAACCGCGCTAAAATTGGCTCGTGAGAGTGACGTCGCCTTTGTTGGAATCGGTGATGTGTCCGAGACTGCGCCAATGATCGTCGATGGGTTCATCGGCAAATCTGAGATAGATGCTTTGTTGGCTCAGGGGGCCGTCGGCGAAATCGTAGGGTGGGCATTTGATAAAGACGGAAACTACTTCGAAGGCGGCTCAAACGCATTGATCAACGGCGTTCGCGCGGATGCTGCCGGATCGCCGGTTATTTGTATTGCTGCGGGCACGAGCAAGTACAAGGCACTTTCAGCCGCTCTGAAAGGCCGTCTTTTCTCTGGCTTGATCACCGACGAGACCAGCGCGCGCTTTTTGCTGGCATAATTCTGCACTAATTTGGGGCTTTCGCAAAAAACCGTTGACTCTATCAATTCAATAAGTGAGTAATTGTAACCACGGTGAGCAAAAGCTCACCACTCGTTTTGGGAGGAACTCATGATCTACACAGTAAGTCGCCTTATGGGCGCTTGCGCTATTGCAGCGCTGTCTACAGCTGCAACGGCAGAAACACTCACAATCGCAACCGTCAACAACGGCGACATGATCCGTATGCAGGGCTACACGGACGACTTCACCGCTAAAACCGGCCACGAGGTCGAATGGGTGACGTTGGAAGAAAATGTGCTGCGTCAGCGGGTAACAACTGACATTTCGACCAAAGGCGGCTCGTTCGACATCACGACAATCGGTATGTACGAAACGCCAATCTGGGGCGCCAACGGCTGGCTCATCCCTCTCGATGATCTGTCCGAAGAGTATGATGTCGATGATATCCTACCTGCAATGCGCAGTGGTCTTTCGCACGATGGTACGCTCTATGCGGCTCCGTTTTATGGCGAAAGCTCGATGGTCATGTATCGCAAAGACCTGATGGAAAAGGCCGGACTTGAAATGCCGGACGCTCCGACTTGGGACTTCATCCGCGAAGCCGCGGCAGCCATGACGGATCGCGACAATGAGATCAACGGTGTTTGCCTGCGCGGCAAGGCCGGTTGGGGTGAAGGCGGAGCCTTTATCACGGTAACGGCAAACTCATTCGGTGCTCGTTGGTTTGACGAAGACTGGAATGCTCAATTCGATCAGCCCGAATGGGCCAATGCTTTGAACTTCTATGTGGGACTGATGACCGAATCAGGCCCTCCCGGATACGCCACCAACGGGTTCAATGAAAACCTGTCGTTGTTCCAGCAGGGCAAGTGCGGCATGTGGATCGATGCCACTGTTGCGGCGTCCTTTGTGACCAACCCGGACGATTCTACCGTGGCCGACAAAGTTGGATTTGCTCTGGCTCCTGATACCGGACTTGGCAAACGTGCCAACTGGCTCTGGGCTTGGGCGCTTGCAATTCCTGCCGGCACCCAGAAAGAAGCTGCAGCCAAGCAGTTCATCGAATGGGCCACCTCCAAGGACTACATCGAACTGGTAGCGGCCAAAGAAGGCTGGGCCAACGTTCCTCCCGGCGCACGGACCTCGCTGTATGAGAATCCGGACTACCTGGCTGTTCCTTTCGCACAGAAGACTCTGGACTCGATCAATGCGGCCGACCCGTCAAATCCGACAGTTAAGCCGGTACCTTATGTCGGCATCCAGTTTGTCGCTATCCCAGAGTTTGCAGGTATTGCAACCGAGGTGAGCCAAGAGTTCTCGGCGGTCTATGCAGGCCAGCAAACTGTAGAAGAAGCGTTGGCAAAAGCTCAGGCTCTGACCAACGATGCAATGGAAGCAGCCGGCTACAAGTAAGCGCTGCACCTGACTACCGGGGGGCGGCGCGCCCGCCCTCTGGACGCAAACCACCAGTAACCTTCGACTGATTATTTCCGGGCGGCCTTGAGTCCGCCAACAGAGGAGATGTGTTATGGCGACCAAACAATCCCGATCCGCAGCCAGAATAATGATGGCACCCGCTGTGATCCTTCTCTTAGGTTGGATGTTGGTGCCGCTGACGATGACTATTTGGTTTTCGTTTCGCAAATATCTGCCTCTGCGCGGCGGCGACTTGGGCTGGGCCGGATTCGACAACTATACAAGGTTTATCACCTCCAGCGCATTCTGGCCAAGTGTGCAGGCAACGTTGATCATTGTCGGTGGCGTGCTCATAATCACGCTTGTTCTTGGCGTCATTCTGGCCTTGTTGCTGGACCAGCCCATGTGGGGGCAGGGCATCGTTCGGATTCTTGTGATTGCGCCCTTCTTTGTGATGCCAACGGTCTCGGCGCTGGTCTGGAAAAACATGTTCTTGGATCCGGTCAACGGGCTCTTTGCTTATGTTTGGAAGTTCTTTGGCGCTGAACCCGTTATTTGGCTTAGCCAAGCGTCAATGCAATCGATTATCATGATCGTGAGCTGGCAATGGCTGCCTTTTGCGACGTTGATCCTGCTGACCGCAGTGCAATCACTCGATAGCGAGCAAATGGAAGCTGCAGAGATGGATGGGGCGCCATTCATGAGCCGGTTCTGGTACCTCATACTGCCGCATTTGGCGCGCGCAATCACAATTGTGGTGTTGATTCAGACGATTTTTCTGCTGTCTATATTTGCAGAAATTTTCGTAACCACCGGCGGTGCATTCGGCACCAAGACACTCTCCTACCTGATCTTCCAGCGGGTGCTGGAAAGCCAGAACGTAGGGCTCGGGTCCGCGGGCGGTGTCTATGCCATCATTCTTGCCAACATTGTTGCCATCTTCCTGATGCGCATCGTCGGCAAAAACCTAGACGCGTGAGGAGCAAATTATGGCACGTGCTGTCACCAGTAATCGCAAGGCTCTAAATACCGCAATCGCCTGGACAATTGGTCTCGTGATCTTCTTCCCGATCTTGTGGACGATCCTGACCAGCTTCAAAACCGAAGCCCAGGCCATCAGTAACCCACCTGTTTTCCTGTTCTTTGATTGGACTCTTGAAAACTATGCCGTTGTTCAGGAGCGCTCGAACTATATGCGCTTCCTCTGGAACTCGGTCATCATCGCCGGTGGATCGACGATACTGGGTCTTATCATCGCGGTACCGGCTGCTTGGTCTATGGCCTTCGTGCCCTCAAAATGGACGAAAGACATCCTGCTCTGGATGCTCTCGACAAAAATGCTGCCTGCTGTGGGTGTTCTCTATCCGATGTACCTGATCTTCATCAAAATGGGGCTTCTGGATACTCGCACTGGCCTGACGATCATATTGATGCTGATCAATTTGCCGATCATCGTCTGGATGCTCTACACCTATTTCAAGGAAATCCCCGGCGAAATTCTGGAAGCCGCCCGGATGGATGGCGCGTCGCTACCCAAAGAGATCATTTATGTACTGACGCCTATGGCCGTGCCGGGCATTGCATCTACCATGCTGTTGAATTTCATCCTCGCTTGGAACGAAGCGTTCTGGACTCTCAATCTGACAGCGGCAAAGGCAGCCCCTTTGACGGCATTCATCGCCAGTTATTCCAGTCCTGAAGGGCTCTTTTACGCCAAGCTATCGGCGGCCTCGACAATGGCCATCGCACCAATTCTCATTTTGGGCTGGTTCAGCCAGAAACAACTCGTTCGCGGCCTGACGTTCGGCGCGGTAAAGTAAAGGAATACGACCATGGGAAGCATTACACTCAACAAAGTCTCCAAAAGCTTCGGTGACGTGCAGGTCATTCCGCCGCTTGATCTGGAAATCAATGATGGCGAGTTCGTTGTTTTTGTCGGCCCGTCCGGTTGTGGCAAGTCGACTCTGCTGCGATTGATTGCTGGTCTCGAAGACCTCAGCGGTGGATCGATCGACATCAACGGCGTAGACGCCACCGACGCCTCGCCGGCCAAACGCGGTCTGGCAATGGTGTTTCAATCTTATGCGCTTTACCCGCACATGACGGTCCGCAAGAATATCATGTTTCCGCTGAAGATGGCGGGCATGGATCTGGTTGAGGCCAACAAACGTATCGACGGGGCGGCCAAGGTATTGAACCTCACGGATTACCTTGATCGGCGCCCGGGCCAACTATCGGGTGGGCAACGGCAGAGAGTTGCAATTGGCCGCGCGATTGTACGCGAACCTTCGGCGTTCTTGTTTGATGAACCTCTGTCAAACCTTGATGCGTCGTTGCGTGTGAATATGCGTCTGGAAATCTGTGACCTCCACAAAACCCTTGCCACGACGATGATCTATGTGACCCATGATCAGGTCGAAGCGATGACCATGGCGGACAAAATCGTGGTTCTTCATGATGGGTATATCGAACAGGTCGGCAGTCCACTGGAGCTTTACAAAAATCCGGTCAACAAGTTTGTGGCTGGGTTTATTGGAAGTCCAAAAATGAACTTTATCACCGGCCAGTCTGCAAAAAGCCGTGATGCCGATAGTATCGGTATTCGTCCCGAACACCTTACTGTTTCCAGTGAAAAAGGCGAATGGGAGGGGATTGTTGGTGTTTCGGAGCATCTGGGATCGGACACCTTCCTGCATGTCAAAGTGGACGGCATAGGCTCGGTCAACGTGCGCGCCAGCGGTGAGCTTAAGGCAACCTATGGCGCCACGATTTTCCTGACACCACTAGAGGATAAAATTCATCGTTTCGGCGCGGATGGATTATCAATTTGAGCCGTCTGAACGGCAAAACGGCCCTTATTACCGGGGCCGCCCGAGGGATCGGGCTGGCCTTCGCGGCTGCCTACATCCGCGAAGGCGCAAAAGTCGTTCTTGCAGACATCGACCTGGAAGCGGCCCAGAGCGCGGCGGGCAGATTGGGCCAGTTGGCCTGCGCCGTTGCGCTGGACGTGACGGATCAGGCATCAATCGATGCTTGTGTGGCAGAGACAATCGAGAATGTTGGCCATATTGATATTCTGATCAACAACGCAGCGGTGTTTGATATGGCGCCGCTTAGCGACATCACCCGCGCGAGCTACGAGCGGCTGTTTTCGATCAATGTCGCGGGCCCATTATTTGTCATGCAGGCCGTGGCGCGCGCGATGGTCGCACGGGGTGAAGGTGGCAAGATCATCAATATGGCGAGCCAGGCAGGTCGCCGCGGAGAACCGCTTGTTGCAGTTTATTGCGCGAGCAAAGCCGCCGTTATCAGCCTGACACAGTCCGCCGGTCTCAACCTGATCCCGCACGGCATTAATGTGAATGCCATCGCGCCGGGGGTCGTCGACGGTGCTCACTGGGATGAAGTCGATGCTTTGTTCGCAAAATACGAAAACCTCGCTCCGGGTGAAAAGAAAAAGCAAGTGGGGCAGGCTGTTCCGTTTGGTCGGATGGGCGCTCCTGACGACCTGACCGGGATGGCGGTCTTTCTGGCCACTGACGAGGCCAAGTACATCGTCGCCCAGACATTTAATGTCGACGGCGGAAACTGGATGAGCTGAAATGGTAAAGTTGAGCACAAAAACCCTGCCGGAGATTTCGAAGGTTGCGACAGTCCCGGGATTTGACCGCAGCCAACTTCAGCCGGGCATTGTACATGTTGGTGTGGGTAACTTTCACCGGGCACATCAAGCGGTATATCTGAACGAGCTATTGAATTTGGGCGGTGATCCGGCATGGGGGATTCGAGGGGCAGGGGTGCGCGCGCCCGATGCGCTCATGCGCTCGCAATTGGCAGAACAGGACTGGCTTTATTCTGTCGTCGAAGTTGATCACGATGACCTGAAGGCGACGGTGATCGGCAGCATGATTGACTTTCTTCCAGTGCACCCAGCCGATAACGCCCCCATTATCAATGCGATGTCCAATCCCGAAACCCGCATTGTTTCGTTGACCGTGACCGAAGGCGGATATTTTGTTGACAGCGCAACGGGCACCTTTGACCTCACCCATCCCGCCGTGAAAGCCGATATCGCAACGCCCGGACAAGGTCAGACTATTTTTGGCGCGATTGTCACCGCCCTGGCTGCGCGCCGGGTTGAGGGTGTCGCGCCTTTCACGGTCATGTCTTGTGACAACCTGCCCGGAAATGGCGATGCCACGAGGGATGCGGTTCATGGCATCGCAGAAGCGATCAATCCTGATCTTAAGAAATGGATCGCAGAACATGTGACATTTCCGAATGCGATGGTTGATCGCATTACCCCCGCGACCGGTGAACGAGAACGCCGGATGTTGTCCCAATTTTTGGAGATCGAGGACAACAGTCCGGTGTTCTGCGAACCCTTCCGTCAGTGGGTCTTGGAGGAGAAATTCGCTAACGGTCGCCCCGATCTGGAAACTGTGGGTGTGACCTTCACGGACGACATCCACGATTTTGAGAAGATGAAGATTCGAATCCTGAACGGCGGCCACGCCATTCTTGCCTACCCAGCGGCCATGTTGGCGGTTGAGTTTGCCCATGACGCGATCGCAACGCCGTTCCTCAGGGATTTCTTGCGTAAGGTGATCGAGGATGATGTTCTTGAGTTTGTACCCGCTGTGTCGGGATTTTCGCCGCCGCAATATCTTGATCTGATCTGTGGACGCGTTGCCAATCCCGGCGTGGCAGATACGATTGCGCGGCTATGTTTTGATGGATCAAACCGCCAGCCCAAGTTCACTATTCCTTCGATCCGCGATAATCTGGTGGCGGGCAAGGTGCCGGTCGGTCTTGCGCTCAGCGCGGCACTCTGGTGTCGGTATTGCGCCGGTCGAGACGATGCTGGTGCGCCCATTGCAGACAACGACCCAAACTGGTCCGGCCTGCAATCCGTTGCGATTGCGGCCCAGTCGGACCCTGCCGTCTGGCTGGACCAAACAGAGATCTACGGAGACGTCGGCACCAATGCCGCCTTCCGGGAAGTGTTTTCAGCCTGCCTCACGCAGTTGCAGAATATTGGGGCCGAGGCTGCAATCCGTCGCTATCTTGATGGATATAATATGACAACCGGATCAATTGCTGGCCAAGCCCGCAGGTAAAGGGGCCTCGCGTCGACCGCAGGTTTGACATGTCAGTTTTGTTACCGTTATCAGCGAAGTGACGAACAGCGGCTTCGGGCTGTCACGGCTGGGCTTGATGGGGAGTAGATTGATGATTTTGTGTTGTGGTGAAGCTTTGATCGATATGATCCAGTCCGTCACAGATACAGGTGAACCCTGCTTTACCCCACATTCGGGTGGTGCTGTATTTAACACGGCAATTGCGTTGGGGAGATTGCGGGCGCCAAGCTCTTTTTTAACTGGCCTGTCGACCGATCTGTTCGGTGATCAATTGCGGCTTTCGCTGTCGGACAGCCACGTTGATACAAGTCTGGCAGTGATTTCGAATAAGCCAACGACGCTTGCTTTTGTTCGGCTCGCCGACGGTCAGGCCAGCTATACATTCTATGATGAAAACACTGCGGGTCGTGAATTGCGCCCTGCACAACTGCCGACGTTGCCCGATGAAGTAAACGCATTGTATTTTGGCGGGATCAGCCTGATCAACGAACCCTGCGCAGAATTCTATGCGGCCCTCGCCACACGCGAGGCCGCCAGACGTGTAGTGGTTTTGGATCCCAATATTCGAGTCGGGTTTGTTCAGGATGCAGATCGCTACCGAGCGCGTTTGAACCGGATCATTGCTAAGACGGATATTCTCAAAGTGTCGGATGAAGATCTTGGTTGGATCGCTCCGGGGCCGAGCGCGCTCAGGGCAAAGGTTCAGCGCCTGCTAAAATCCGGACCCAAGATGGTCATACTGACCAAAGGCAGCGAGGGTGCCTCGGCGTTTTTGCACAATGGCAATGTGATCGACGTGCCGGCTCAGCGGGTTGAGCTGGTCGACACTGTGGGTGCGGGGGACACATTCAACGCAGGAGTCCTTGCCAATCTGGCCGAAAATGGCTTCTTACAAAAAGACGCGCTCAACCATATTCAGGAAAGTGATGTCCGCACCGCACTGGAATTTGGTGCCGCTGTCGCTGCGGTAACTGTTTCGCGATCCGGTGCCAACCCGCCCTGGGCGCATGAACTGCCGCAGAGAGGCGCTTGAACAGATATCAATAGCGACGGTTGACCGCGGCAATGGCCATACGCCGGGCTTTTTGTTGCTCGCGTACAAACACGAACATTCCTGATGCCATAATCATGGTCATGCCCACCCAAACTTCCCACACCGGCAGGTCAGCCCAGAAAAACCAGCCCCAGAACACCGCAAGTGGCAGACCAATATATTCAAACGGGGCCACTGTTGCCGCATCAGCCATACGATAGGCCTGACTAAGGCAGTATCCGATAATCGCTGAATTGAATCCCAGCCCCAGCATCACCCACATGTCGCTGTTGTTTGGCCAGATCCATGCACGCAGAAGAAACTGAACGCTTGGGTTGTCGATGCCTTGGGCAAAATGACCATCCCCGGCAACCAGCCAGAACAGCGAAGATACAACAACAAACATCGCCTGAATATAGACAGCAAGCGCGGATGCCTTGGTTGTGACCCCCAGTTTTCGGGTCAGAACCTGGTTCAGCGCGTATGTGACGGCCGCCAGCACTGGCAGCAACAGAACCAACCGGCTGGCATTCAGCGACTCAGCGTCTTCCCACGGGCGCTGCATGATAATGACCCCGACAAATCCGATGGTCACAGCACTGATGCGAAGCGGGCCGACTTTTTCTCCAAGGATCGGGATCGAAAGCAAGGTTATGAACAACGGCGCTGCAAAGAATAATGCGGTGGCATCAGCCAGTGGTATCGCAGCAAGTGCCACAAAAAAAGACATATTGGATATGACAATCAGAAGGCCGCGCACAGCGTGCAGCACAGGCTGTTGGGTCTTCAGGATCGACCAGCCGCCTTCGAGTTGGACAAAGACAAGACTGAACAGAATGCCAATGCCAGAGCGCACAAAGACAATCTGATGCAACGGATAACCGCCTGACAATTGTTTGATCATCATGTCGTTCAGCGAAATGCTGATCATCCCAACCAGAATGAATCCAATCCCTGCCGTGGATCGATTGAT
>CBDTVL010000047.1:0-19701 GCA_965363755.1 uncultured Sulfitobacter sp. | reverse complement strand
ACATTGTCCGCATCGCAGTTCAGGTTTCGTCGTTGACGTTCACACCAAATTTGTCTTGCGCCTGCTCGGAAGAATAAAGACCGAGCCGCACGTCGTTAATCACTGCGGCGCGGTCTCTGGCCATAGGATCGCCATATCCACCCCCGCCCGGAGTACGGACATGCACGCGGTCTCCGGGCTTCAGCGGAATATCCTGTTCTTTTGACAGATGCTCGGGCGTATAGGCGACACCATCGTTCCAGACGGTCACCTCGTTCACCGCACCATCTTCACCGCCGGCCCCGCCCTGTGGCCCGAACCTGCCGTGATCCATCACGAAACTGGCGCGCGCGGAACCGCGACGCAGCTCCAATTCATAATCCAACCCGAAGCCGCCGCGATGTTTGCCTGCTCCACCAGAGCCTTCGCGCAGGGCATAGCGATGATAAAGCACCGGAAAGGCCTGCTCCATGATTTCGATCGGCGGCGATTTTGAAATGCCGATGGTCGAACACCCGTTAGACAACCCGTCATGATCTGAATTTCCGCCATAGCCACCACCCGACAGCTGATACATGACAAAATCACGCCCTTTTGCAGGATCATGCCCGCCTAGTGCGAAATTGCCGGATGTCCCTGCAGGTGCGGCGGTCACGCGATCCGGCAGCACGCCAATAAGCGCCGCAAAGACAGCCTCGGCTATGCGTTGGGAAACCTCTGCAGCGCAGCCCGAGACCGGGCGGGGATAACGCGCGTCGAGAAATGTGTTTTCAACTCCAACAACTCTCAAAGGTTCAAACGCCCCCGCGCTCATCGGAACTTCGGGGAAAATATGGCGCATGGCGAGGTAGACCGACGACAGCGTTGTTGCCAGTACCGAGTTCATCGGCCCCAGACAGGGTGGGTTTGATCCGGCGAAATCAAAAATCAGATCATCGCCGTCTCGCGTCACTGCAAGACGGATCGCCAGCGGTTCATTGACCACGCCATCACTATCGACCCACGCCACCGACCTGTGTGTGCCCTCGGGGATCTCGCCAACAAAGCTGCGCATCTGCCGGGCTGCACGCATTCGCAATTCTGCGATGGCTTCGCGGACGGTTTCGTCGCCGTAGCGATCAAGAAGCTCGTTCAAACGCGTCTCGCCGACCATAAGGGCTGCAGCCTGTGCCTTTACATCGCCGATGCGCTGATCGGCCACGCGGATGTTGGAACAGATGATGGCGTAAATTTCTTCGTCCATCACACCCTGTTTGAACAGGCGCACCGGTGGCAGACGTAACCCTTCTTGCTCAACTGCCGTGGCCGAGGCCGAAAACCCACCCGGCACCGCGCCGCCGGTGTCTGGCCAATGCCCCGTGTTGGACAGCCAGCAAAATATCTTTCCATTGCGATAAAATGGGCGCGCGAACCGCACGTCCATAAGATGTGTCCCGCCAAGATAGGGATCATTCACGATATAGATGTCGTCCGGCTGCGGTTTTGCCGCCCGACCTTCTGCAATCATCTGTATCAATGTGCGCGTGGAGTATTGCATCGTGCCCACAAATACCGGCAACCCTCCCGCGCCTTGCGCAATCAGAGCCCCGTCGTCCGCCGCGTAGATGCCGTCTGAGCGATCATTGGCTTCTGCAATAACCGGCGAGAAAGCCGCGCGCGAAAAGCTGAGGTCCATCTCGTCACAGACAAGCTGTAGACCGGCCTGAATGACCGACAGAGTGATAGGGTCAATGCTCACGGCGCGGACCTCAGAGTGATAAGGATATTGCCATCCGCGTCGCTTACCGCCACATCCCCCGGCTCGATCAAAATCGTCGTGTCCATTTGCTCAATGATTGCTGGCCCGGTCAGGGTAAACCTTGCAGGCAGGTGATCGCGCCAATACAGCGGGGTGTCGTGCCAGACAGCGGCAAACGACACTTGGCGACGGCCTGTCAGCGCCGCGTCCAAATCAGATTTACGCCCCTTCGGATCAATCAGTGTCGAAAGATCAAGCGCCGCGCGTTCGCCGATCACCGACGTATTCACATTCACCACGTTGGCGAGAATATCGTCAAGTTGCACCCGAAATCGGTTGAAATAGGCGGTTTCAAACTTAAGCCGCAAAGCCTTGCGCGTGATCTCGGGACCTTCCAATTGCACACGTAGCAAGTGGGTTTGGCCGACAAATTGCATGTCGACCGAATAAAGCCGTTTCTCATTCAAGATCTCAATCTTTTCACGCGCAATCAACGCCTCCCCAGCGACAGTCTGCTCAACAAAAACCTGACTGAGCCGCGCCATGTCCAGCACATCCAAAGGCGTGTTCAGGGTGCTGACAAAATCGTGGCGCAGATCAGCGACAATACAGCCCAGCGCATTGGTGATGCCTGGGCGCGATGGCACCAACACGCGCGGGACACCAAGTTCACGTGCCAAGGCACTCGCGTGCAGGGGGCCGGCGCCACCAAAGGCAAACAACGCAAAATCGCGCGGGTCGGCCCCAAGCGATACTGACACCATACGGATCGCACCTGCCATCTTGATATTGGCCAGTCGGATCACGGCATCCGCCGACTCGATGGCCGACAACCCCATCGGGGCCCCCAACTTGGTTTCAAACACCAACTCGATATCCGCCAGATCGACACCACCCTCGACCGATTTGAGTTTTGACGGGTTCAGCCGCCCCAATAGCAGGTTGGCGTCAGAAATTGTTGGCTCGGTTCCGCCGCGCCCATAGCAGATAGGGCCGGGCGTCGCGCCAGCACTTTCTGGTCCCACCTCCAGCAGCCCTGCCGCAGTGACCCGCGCAATCGATCCGCCGCCCGCACCAACTGTGCGCACGTCCACCATCGGGACATGGATTGGCATGGCATATTCAATCTCGATCTCATTGGACACCGAAGGTTCTGCCCCCCGGATCAGCGCAACATCGGTCGATGTGCCGCCCATATCGTAGGTAATCAAGTCCGGCACACCTGCGCGCCGACCGGTATAAGCGGCGGCCATCACTCCCGAGGCGGGACCGGACATGACCGTCTTGGCTGCTTCTTTGGCGACCAACCGCGACGAGACCATGCCGCCGTTGCCGTTCATCACCAGCACCTCTCCGGCATAGCCGCCTTTGCTCAATTCATCCCTCAATCGTGCAACATACCGCTCCAGAAGCGGCTGTACCGAGGCATTGACAGCCGCTGTAACCCCCCGTTCAAACTCACGACTTTCCGAAAGCAAAGCGTGGCCCATCGTGATGTGATCGTTGGGCCAGAGACGCCGCAGAATCTCTGCTGTCCGCACTTCGTGGACAGGATTCGCATAGGCGTGCAGATAATGCACCACCACCGAAACGCATCCCATTTCCAGCAATGTGCGCCCGGCAGCCTCTACGGCGGCCTCGTCCAGCGGCGTGACGATCTCACCCTCTGCATCCATCCGTTCGGGAACCTCAAGTCGCAAATCACGCGGAATGATCGGGTTAAAAATCCCCGTCATTCCATAAGCTTGCGGCCGCGTTCTGCGCCCCAGTTCCAGCACATCCCGGAAGCCTTGCGTTGTAATCAACCCCGTGCGTGACAGCTTTCGTTCCAGAACCGCATTTGTCGTTGTTGTGGTGCCATGCACAATCAGATCAACAGACGTGAGATCGGTCTGTGCTTCCTGAAGTGCGTCAAGCACACCAAAGGCCTGGTTGTCCGGGGTCGAGGGAACTTTGGCCAACCGAACGCTGCCCGTGGTCGGATCCATCAGGATAAGGTCGGTAAAGGTGCCGCCCACATCGACGCCAACAACCTGACCCGAAAGATCTTTATTCATTCCCTGCCCCTATTAACGACTATTGACGACCGTTGGAAAACTGTTCGTATGCAAATGATTTCCGTGTCAGCCCCCGAAAGTCAACGGCACCGTGACATTATGAGGCAAAGACATTTGCGTTTTGCAAAATGTCTCGGATAGTGCTCCGATGCGACTCTGTATCTCCCTTACCGTCTTATTGACCTGTTTGTCCGGGCCAGCGCTTGCTCACGCCTCGGAACAGGGGTTTGTGCTTTTGCTGCCAACGACCCTTTATGTGATCGGCGGTGTTGCCAGCGTTGCCCTGACGGTTGTGCTGATCTCACTGATCCCGGAAAATCTGGCCCGACGGCTGTTTCATCCAATTCCGCTTGGGCGCAGTATCGGCACAGGTGGCGCAAACCTGACCAGTTGCCTGTCATTCATCGGTTTGTTTATTTTAGTTCTGGGCGGAGAATTTGGACCGCACGACCCTAATCGCAACGCCTTGCCTCTTGCGATCTGGTCGTTGTTCTGGGTGGCATTTGTCGTCTTTCAGGCGATGTTTGGAGATCTGTGGCGGCATCTGAACCCGTGGACCGGCCCCTACGCGCTGCTCAGACGGTTCGGCATTCGACCCCTGACACATTTGCCGTCGCGGCTGGGCTACTGGCTAGGCTTGGCTTCGTTTCTGGCGTTCGCCGCTGTTTTGCTGGCGCATCCGGCACCCTCTGATCCCGATGATCTGGCTTTGATGGTCTCAACCTACTGGTTGTTCCATTTCGCGGGAATCGTGGTGTTTGGCCCAAGATGGTTGCGCCGGGCTGAGGGTTTGACCGTGCTGCTGAGCTGTTACGCCAGCATAGCAATGATCGGCACCTCGCGTGGACGACTGAGGGCGGGCCTGTGGGGATGGAAGGCTCTGGCTCGACCTGCACCGCCCCTAAGTCTTGCGGTGTTTTGTGTTGCAATATTGGCCGTCGGCAGCTTTGACGGATTAAACGAAACCTTCTGGTGGTTTGGCAAGATCGGCATCAATCCACTAGAGTTTCCCGGTCGCTCTGCCGTCATCTCAGAAACCCTGCTCGGGGTTTTCTTCACGGTCCCGGCTTTGGTCGCCGCTTACGCCACATCTGTCTGGCTTGGTGTCCGATTGATTGACCAGAAACCCGCCTTTGTGCTGGCCTTCCGGACCCTTGCGCCTGCAATTCTGCCCATCGCCCTTGGCTATCACATCGGGCACTACCTCCCGAGCTTTCTGGTAGAGGTGCAATATGTTGCCCGTTTCATCTGCGACGCAACCGGGTCTTGCGACGTTCAGATCACAACTGGGTTTTTCAAAACGCTGGCAACCGTCAAAGTGATTTGGCTGAGCCAAGCAGGTGCTGTCGTCTTTGGCCATGTGGTTGCGATATTGCTGTCTCATGTCCTCGCATTGCGCCTGTTCGGGTCTCACAAAATGGCGGCGATCAGCCAAAGTCCGTTGGCGGTTTTCATGATCCTTTACACAATTTTTGGCCTTTGGCTGCTGGCCGCGCCACGCGGCGCATGACCTGCATCCAAATAACTGGACAAACCGTTTGTGTGCATACAGACTAAATCAAAAAATACGATCAAATCGTTCAACGGGGAGCTTTTACTATGTCTCAGACACCAAAAAATAACGCAACTTTCTCGCGGCGCACCGCACTCAAGACGCTTGCTGCCGGGGCCGGTGCTGTCACGCTGCCCCTGTGGGCGCGCTATGCCAGCGCTCAGACCAGCGAGCCTATTCGCATTGGTTTTCAAAAGCATGCTACAGGCATTGGGGCCTCTTATGGTCGCTGGTATGACCGCACCAGCCAAGCAGCCGTGAAGATGATCAACGAGGACGGCGGCATCAACGGCCGTACGGTGGAACTGATCACAGAAGATGATGGCACCGACCCCAAGCGTGGTGCCGAGGTCATCGAAAAATTCGCGACACAGCACAATTGCGACATAGCATTTGGCACCTTGTTCAGCCACGTCGTGATCGGCTCTGCGCCACGCGCCGGAGAGCTCAAACTGCCCTATTTTGTTGTCTCCGAAGGCCATCATGTCGCCAGCGGTGCGTTGAACCGCTACACGCTGCAACCAGGCATTACGGATGTCAAAAGTCAGGTTCAGGCAATGGCGCCGTTTGTGGCCAGCAATCTGGGCAAGAAAGTCACCATGATTTTCCCGGATTTTGCATTCGGCCATGACCACCGTGACTATTTCTCGGCGGCAATAGAGGCGCAGGGCGGCGAAGTGGTTGAAATGATCGCCATTCCGCCAACCGAGACGTCTTTTACAAAGTATTTCCCGCGCATTCCGCGTGACACCGAAGTGATTTACCACGTGATGGTCGGCCCAGCTGTGCTGACATTCGTCAAAGAACTCGGCGAATTCTTTGGCCCCTCTCGCCCCGAGATCTTTGGCTTTATAGACAGCTTGGAAGCGGTCGATATGGCCAGTCCGGGGCTTGAATTTCTGGAAGGCACCTATTTCTGGGAGGGCAATCCGCGCTACGCCCAGCCGGATCAGACTGAATTTGACAAGACGTTCCGCGCCGCCGTTGGCGTTGACGAAAACGGCGCCTCTGTCAGCGACCCCAAAGACGTGTCAACCTACGCACATATGTTTGGCTGCTGGGAAACGCTCCACGTGATTAAGGCCGGTATGGAGGCAAGCGCCTACACCGGTCCAGCAGATCGCGCCCGGTTGATCGAAGCGGTTGAAGCAATGACAGACATGCCGCATTCAACCGCCCACCCACAGGGGGCAAAGCTGTTCAATGGCAAGACCCATCAGGTGTTTGGCCCCCAGTACATCTCGAAGGTGACAGACGGCAAACTGATCGTCGCGCACACAGCCAGCATCGAAGACACACTTTATCCCGATGAGGTTGACTACACGACACAATCCTTCTGATCAGACCCTAGTGCCGGGTTATTGGACCCGGCTCATTTCCCCCCTAATAAAGGCGCGCCATGGATTTCGGTCCCTTCCTGATGCTTGCCACGCTGGAAGGCCTGGTTTTGGCGGCTGTGCTGGCCCTTATCGCCTCTGGCCTCAGCCTTGTATTCGGCGTGATGCGTGTTGTGAACGTCGCACATGGCGAATTCTACATGCTGGGTGCTGTTATTGCCTGGTGGGTCACAAGTGTCGTCGGCGGTGGCGCGCAATTGGCCTTTGTTGCGGCATTGATCATCGCACCCATTGTCGTCGGCGCACTCGCCACTGTCGCGGATATGACAATCCTGAAGCGGCTGGACTATGACCCCGAACGCACAATTGTCGCGACCATCGGACTTTTGTATATTCTTCAACAGGTTACATTGATGACTTACGGCGCAGATGCGCGCCCTGTGGTTGCACCTTTCAACACCCGTCTTGCCATACCTTGGGTCGAATGGGGGGACGAAGGCCTGCAGATGTTCTGGCCGTGGGGTCTGTCAATTACCTCTTACAAACTGTTCGTAATTGGCGCCGCTGTTGCCGTGTTGTTGATCGTCTGGGCAATGATGACCCGCAGCCGTATTGGTCTGGTAATGCGGGCCACCCAACTTGATAGCGAAACCGCGCAAGCTTTTGGCATCCCGGTTGAGCGGGTTTATGCGGTGGTCTTTGGCATTGGTGCAGGCCTTGCGGCGCTGGCGGGTGTTCTCATCGTGCCGATCCAGCAGGCGCACTACCTGATGGGCGGCGACGCCCTGTTGCTGGCGTTTATCGTCGTGATCATCGGTGGATTGGGCAGCCTGCCCGGCACAATCCTCGCGGCACTGCTCATCGGGTTAAGCGATGGCATCATCTCGGTTTTCTTTTCTCCGACACTGGCAAAGATCATTGCGACCCTGTTGGTTGCATTTATTCTGGTGTTCCGTCCCCAAGGTCTGTTTGGGACGCGGGCTGCATGAGCAACGCCTCGAAAATTGTCACCCTGCATGTCGGCCTGCTGGCTCTGCTGTTTGTGTTGAATTTCATTCTGCCAGCTTATCATCATGGTAACCTCGCCCGGATCATGGTGCTGGCCAGCTTTGCCATCGGCTACAACATCATGTTCGGTTACACAGGATTGCTGAGCCTTGGCCACGCCATGTTTTTTGCCGCCGGCATGTACGGCATGGCGCTGACAATCAGGCATCTGGGTTTTTCCCCGGCCCCCGCCCTGATTGCCGGGCTGGCAGTTGGTGGTGCTCTGTCCCTGATCGTCGGTCTGCTGGCGCTGCGCACCGCCGGGGTGGCTTTCATGATTGTTACCTTGATGTTCGCGCAAGCTGGATATTTGACGATCCTGTTTTTTGGCACATGGACGCGCGGCGATGAAGGATTTGTGATCCAGCAGGCCGATCGCGTCCTGTGGGGCATTGATCTGAGCGATCCCGGTAACCGCTATCTTGCGGCGCTGTGTCTCTTTGCCGTTTGTTTGTTGATCTCGTTGCGCCTTGTCCGCTCGCCCATAGGTCGGGTTTTTGTGGCCATCCGCGAGAACGAAGAGCGCGCGCAGCTGTTGGGCTACAACGTGTTTCGCTACAAACTGCTGTCAGTGGTGATTTCAGGCACACTTTGTGCTGGCGCCGGGGCATTTTACGGTCTGCTATTTGGGTACGCGGGTGCGACATTTGCAACGGTGCAATATTCGATCTTCCCGCTGCTCTGGGTGCTTCTGGGCGGCGCAGGTACAATCATCGGGCCGTTCATTGGTGTTTTGTTCATGTTCTATCTGATTGACCTCTCCTCGGGTGTGACCACGGCTTATATGCTGATCGCAGGTTTTGTTCTGGTCATTGTCACGCTTTTTGCCCCCCAAGGGATCGTGGGAGAGTTGCGACGCAGGGTTTGGGGCTGGTTGCCATGACCGCACTCCTGTCGACCCTTGGTCTTTCACGTTCTTTCAGCGGTTTACGGGCCGTACATGAGGTAGATTTTGAATTGCCAACTGGTGAGGTCCGCGCACTCATCGGCCCAAACGGAGCAGGTAAAACCACCTTTGTGTCCATGCTGATCGGTCGCATTCCCCCGTCTTCTGGCTGTATCCGGTTCGACGGACTCGACATCACCGCGCTGGCATCGCACACGCGGGTCGCGAAAGGCATGGCTTATACGTTTCAGATCACCTCGATCTTTACACGCCTCAGCTTAGAGGAAAACGTCGCACTTGCAGCGCGCCGCCGTCTGGGGGGCGACCAACCTGCAATCATCGCAGAGGTCACACAGGCGCTCACGCGCGTTGGTCTGGCGGATCGTATGGCCCAGATCGCAGGTGACCTGAGCTATGGCCATCAGCGTCTTCTGGAAATTGCCATGGGCCTTGCGCAGCATCCGCGCCTGTTGATTTTGGATGAACCCACCCAAGGTCTGGCTGAAAGCGAAATCGCCGATTTCAAAAAACTGATCCGCTCACTTGTTCCAGAAACCACGATCCTGCTGATCGAACACAATATGAGCGTGGTAATGGAACTTGCTGACAAAATCACTGTGCTGAATTTTGGCGAGATTCTGGCAGAAGGAACGCCTGACGCCATTCGCGCCAACATGGATGTGCAGGCGGCTTATCTGGGGACTGCTGATGCTTGAGGTGCGTGGGATCGATGTCGCCTACGGTCAGGCGCAAATTCTTCGAGGGCTGTCGCTGTCGGTCGAACCCGGACAGATCGTTTGCCTTGTCGGTCGCAATGGTGCTGGAAAAACCACCACCATGAAGGCGATCATGGGTCTGTTGCGCCTTCAGGCTGGGCAGATCATGCTGGACGGAGTCGACCTGAGCGCATTGCCAGCCCACGAAGTCGCCAAGCGCGGGATCGGATATATTCCGCAAGGGCGTCGGCTGTTTTCAGAGCTCAGCGTCGCGCAAAACCTTGAGATTGGCATGATGACACGCAACAGTCCGCCTGCGGTGCGGGATTATGTTTTGAACCTTTTCCCGCGCTTGCGCGAGCGCATGGATCAGGCGGCGCAAACCCTATCCGGCGGCGAGCAGCAGATGCTGGCCACAGCCCGCGCGCTATGCCTGCAGCCGTCCGTTCTTTTACTCGACGAACCCACCGAGGGTCTGCAACCGTCAATGATTGACGCAATCCGTGATGTCATTTTGCGAATGCGTGACCAAGGCGTCGCGGTATTGCTCGTCGAACAGCGCGTCGATGCGGTTCTGGCCCTTGCCGACCATGTGGTCTTTATCGAAAACGGCCAAAATGTCGAAACCATGGACGGCCCTACTTTGCGCGCCCGACCCGAGACGCTGCGGCAGCATCTGGGCGTATGATCTCAGGTCAAACGAGCCAAAAGCGCCAGAAACTGCGTCTGCTCCTCGGGACTGAGCGGCGACAGCGTGTCCGCCGATATATCAAGCGCGCGGGTCCGGTCCCGTTCGAACAGTTCCCGGCCCGCCTCAGTGATTTCGACAAAAATCCTGCGTTGATCCTCATCGTCTCGGGTCGATGCGACCATGCCTTTCTTACGCAGCCGATCGATCACGCCTTTAATTGTCGCCGCGTCCATTGCCGTTGCTCGTCCCAGCGCATTTTGCGACGTGGGCCCCAATTGGTAAAGCTTGGCCAGTGCCGCAAATTGTGTTGAGGTAAGTGTTGGAATTTGACGTGCAAAGAGTGCCAGATGTCGCTGCGTTGCGCGGCGCAGCAAAAACCCGACCTGCGCATCAAGGTCATAGTCCGTTGGAGTGGAACCTGCGATTTTGTCCATAAGCCATGATCCCGTTGATCCGGTTGTGCTGCGAGGGCCAATTTCAATGTTGACAGACCTGTCCGGCAGGTCTCAAAATCTATTTGTACACTAACAATATCTTCGCCCCAAAAAGATCATCTCATTCCCGAGCGGGAGGCGGTTCGTGACCGAATATTTCAGACCAAGGCAATTGCACGAGGCCTTCGGCCTTGCGGCCCAAAGCGGCATTACAATCGCCGCTGGATGTACGGACCTGTTTCCTGCGACGCAGAGTCAGGTATTGGCCGGACCGGTCTTGGATGTCACCCAAATCAACGAGATGCGTGGCATCACAAAAGAGTGCACTGGATGGCGTTTTGGCGGCGCAACCACTTGGAGCGATATTCTGCGTACTGATCTTCCGCCAGCGTTTGACGGGCTGAAACAGGCCGCACGCGAGGTTGGATCAGTTCAGATTCAAAACGCAGGCACCATCGCAGGCAATCTTTGCAATGCCTCCCCTGCCGCTGACGGAGTACCGCCACTCTTGGTATTAGATGCCTCCGTCGAACTGGCCAGCGCCAAGGGCACCCGGCAGTTGTTATTACAGGATTTTCTGATCGGCCCGGGCCAGACCGCCCTTTTGCCCGGCGAGATCCTCTCAGCCGTTGTCACCCCGGCGGCTGAAGGACAAACTGCGTTCCTGAAACTTGGGGCGCGACGCTATATGGTGATATCCATCGCAATGATCGCAATGCGTCTGTGCACCTCCGACGGCAAGGTTACAAAAGCAGCGATTGCTGTCGGGGCCTGCTCGGCTGTGGCGCGCAGATTGGCTGCACAGGAACAGGCAATGATCGGCGCACCGCTTTCCGGTCTTGCAGATCGCGTCGACCCAGCGCTGATCGAGCCAAATCTCGCGCCGATAACAGATATACGTGCCGATGCCGCCTATCGGTCAGGCAGCGCAACAGAACTTGTCCGTCGGATGACGGCCCAGCTTGCAGAAAAGCTGGCCCGATGAACCGGGACGCGGGCGTTTTGCATCTGAACGTCAACGGCAAAGCGATGCTGGTGAGCACAAACCCGATGCGCCGGCTTTCCGATGTCCTGCGCGAGGATATGGGACTGCGCGGCACCAAAAGCGGCTGTGACGCCGGCGATTGCGGGGCCTGTACTGTCCTGATTGACGGCGCCCCAGTCTGCGCTTGCCTTACCCCAGTTGCCCATGTTGCCGGGAAAAGTGTCGAGACCGTCGAAGGCTTATCATCAAACGGTCTGACCAGCCTGCAAACCGCGTTTCTCGAACATGGTGCCGCGCAATGTGGTATCTGCACACCCGGCATGCTGATGGCCGCCAAAGCATTGTTGTCAAAAAACTCTGCCCCCTCACGTGCCCAGACCGAAGACGCGCTTGGTGGGGTGTTGTGCCGTTGCACAGGATACGCCAAGATCATTGATGCGGTCATGTCAGTGGGCCAGAACAATGCGGCCCCCGCCCCGGCAATCGGCGGTGCAGTCGGCGCCCGCGTGGCCCGTCTGGACGGCGCCTCCAAGATTGACGGAACCGAGATATTTGGCGCGGATTTTGTGCCCGACAATGCTCTGCTGGTGAAAGCAATCCGCTCACGTCATCCGGCGGCAAAATTCTCGTTTGGTGACATATCTCACTGGGCGGACGACCGCGGGGTTTGCGTTTTCACAGCGCAGGATCTTGACGGCGAAAACAGCTTTGGCGTCATTCCACCGTTCGCAGACCAGCCTGCCCTTGCAGAGAGGCAAACACGGATGCGTGGCGAAGCGGTTGCAATTATTGTTGGTCCCGACGCGGTGATGAACGCGCTCGACCTTACGGATTTCCCAATCACTTGGGACGAGCTCGATCCCGTCCTTGATGCCGCCAAAGCACAGGGAAGCCGGGCGGTGATGGACATGCGACCTGACAACGTGCTGACCCGTGGGCAGGTCATTCAGGGCGACGCGATAGCCGGGTTGAGAGACGCGGCGTTTGTCGCCAAGGGATCGGTCACCACGTGTTATGTCGAACATGCCTACATCGAGCCGGAAGCTGGGGTCGCGTGGATGGACGGCGACACGCTTGTCATTCAGGCCTGTACGCAAGCCCCGGTGATGGATCAGGAAGACGTGGCAAAACTGCTTGGGTTGCCGCTGCAAAAAGTGCGCATCATTCCTGCTGCAGCGGGAGGAGGGTTTGGATCAAAACTCGACGTGTCCCTGCAACCGCTCATCGGGCTGGCCGCGCTCAAAACCGGGCACCCCTGCCGCATGGTCTACACCCGGTCTGAATCCATGCAATCCACGACAAAACGCCATCCGTCACAGATGTCTGCGCATATCGGCGTTGATGCAGATGGTAGACTCACCGGCATGTCATTTGACGGGACATTCAATACCGGCGCGTATGCCAGTTGGGGGCCAACAGTGGCAAACCGCGTGCCGGTGCATGCCTCTGGCCCCTACTCAACGCCCAACTACAGCGCAAAAACTGTCGCGGTGCACACCAACGGGCCGGTTTCTGGTGCATTTCGCGGGTTCGGCGTGCCGCAAGCTGCTGTTTTACAGGAAATACTCTACGACGACTTGGCACTTGCCTTGGGCATGGACAGGCTGGCCTTTCGCCGATTGAACGCATTGAGAGAAGGCGACATTTCCGTTTGCGGGCAAAAGTTGTTCGGCGTTGGAATTGTGGCCTGTCTGGACGCCTTGGCCGGGCCTTGGGTCAAAGCACTAGAACAAACCACGCGGTTCAACGCTTCGGCGACGCAGACCCGACGTGGTGTCGGCGTCGCATCCTGCTGGTACGGTTGTGGCAACACTGCCCTTCCCAATCCGTCCACTGTCCGGCTTGGCATCACCGCTGCGGGCCGGCTGTGCCTGCATCAGGGGGCAACAGATATCGGTCAGGGTTCTAACACGGTCATTACCCAGATCTGCGCTGATGCACTGGGACTGCCGCTTGCCGATTTCACCCTGATCGGGCCTGATACAGCGCTGACGCCGGATTGCGGCAAGACCTCTGCCTCGCGTCAGACCGTTGTGACCGGCAATGCCGCATTACGCGCCGGACGGGCATTGCGCGCGGACATACTTGCGCGTACCAATCTTGGCCCGGATGCGGTTCTCAGGCTGGAGGGGGGGCGTATTGTTGCGGCCCATGGCAGCCGGTCATCCGAAATCGTGCTGGCCAGCCTCGACGCGCAGGCACACGGCTACGTGCTGATGGCCGAAGAAACTTATGATCCGCCCACCATTTCATTGGATGAAGACGGTCAGGGCGCACCTTACGCGGTTTACGGCTATGGCGCGCAAATAGCTGAGGTTGAGGTGGACATCGCCTTCGGCACCGTCAAGGTGTTCCATATGACTGCCGCGCACGATCTGGGTCGTATCATCAATCCGCAACTGGCCGAAGGTCAGATCGAAGGTGGCATTGCCCAGGGGCTGGGCATGGCGCTGATGGAAGAATACATACCCGGCCGCACCGAAAACCTGCACGACTATCTGATCCCAACAATCGGAGACATGCCCCGGATTGACTCAATCCTGCTGGAAATACCCGATCCCGAAGGCCCGATGGGGGCAAAAGGACTAGGAGAGCACGTTCTAATTCCCACGGCGCCCGCGATCCTGAATGCGATCCGCCATGCTACTGGCGCAAGGATCACGCAGTTGCCGGCCCTGCCCCACCGCGTATTGGCCGCAATTCGCGAGGCGAACCCATGACCGGCCCGAAACCCGTCAAGATCCGCTGCGACGCCTGCCCGGTCATGTGCTACGTCGCTGAAGGCATGACGGGGGCCTGCGACCGCTATGCCAATGAAGGCGGCAAGATCGTGCGCTGCGACCCGCTGACCGTGCTGGACCAGCGCATTGCTGATGGCGGCGAAATCCGGCCTTTTCTGAAAACCGACTGGGATGGTGCGCTGGTCAACGATAGCGACTTGTTCATATCGGCGATCGGCGCGGGCACAACGTATCCCGATTATAAACCGGCCCCGTTCATTGTCAGCCGTGACATCGACGGCGTCGACTTTGTCACCGTCGTGACCGAAGCTATTTATTCCTATTGCGGCGTCAAAGTGAAAATCGATACGGACCGCCATCTGGGCCACGAAGGCGCAGTTGTACGCAGCAAGGGTGAGGCCGTCGGGCTGGTCATCACATCGGAATACGGATCACAAATGCTGTCTTTGGGCGGGGTTGATCACCTTACCGGAGGCACCAAGGCCGAGGGGCGTGTGACCTGCGACACGCTCATGCAGTTGTGCAACAAAGAGCCGGTCGAGCTGACAATCGACAACGGCGCCAGTGTCATCGTGCAGGCCGGCCATGCCCCGATTGTGGACGGTGTCGCCGAAGAACGCATGCGCGTCGGATGCGGCTCTGCCACAATTGGCATGTTTGCATCGCAATGGCAGGGACTGGTCGACGAGGTGGTGGTGGTTGATGATCACATCACCGGTGTTGTCAGCGAACATCAGGCCGGTAAGGTTTTGGGCTGGCCTGACACAGGCATAAAGATAAAAGGGCGGCGTTCCACACCGGGACGCTATTTTCAGGTAGCGCAACCGGGACTGGGCTGGGGCGGAACAGATATCGATGATCCCCTGACGATACTGGGCGACTGGAACGTCAAGAAAGGCGCCAAACCCGGCCTCACAATGCTGATGGTGTCCACCACAGGCGAACATGCCGCTCATTACGTTCTAAACGACGACCTGGCACCGGTCGAAACTCTCTTGCCCGACAGCTTGCGCGCCTCAGTCGATCTGATTGCGGAAAACTGCGAGCCCGCATTGTGCACGGTGATGTTCATGGGAGGCGCGGGTGGCTCTCTGCGTTCGGGCGTGACGCAAAACCCGGTTCGGCTGACCCGATCGGTTCAGGCGTTCAAAACCCATGTCACCTGCGGCGGCGCCCCGGCGTGGGTCTGGCCCGGTGGCGGAATCACTCTGATGGTGGATGTCACAAAAATGCCGGACGGATCGTTTGGCTACGTCCCAACCCCGGCGATTGTTGCACCGCTGGAATTCACCGTACCACGCGCGGATTACAAGGCGCTTGGCGGCCACGACACATCAGTACGCAGTCTGGCCGATATTTTGGAAACAGGTGGTGAATATGGCGACGCGGTGCGCGCCGTACCGGGTTCAGGCAAGGACCCCCAAAGATGAGCGCCCAGGCCTCCCTTCTGCCGGACGGGCGACGACTGCACCTGAACCACGGGCCGATTGATCTGATTATCGACGTCAATGCTGCGGCCCGCAGCGCCGCCTACGCATTGGCCTTCGCGCGTTTTGAAACTGTGCTGGAAGAGCTTGTTAGAGAACTGCCGTTTCTGCGCCAGATGGTAACAGACCGCGCGTTCAAAGGCAGCGTCGCGCAGCGGATGCAGGCTGCGACCAAGCTTTTGTCGCAGGGGTTCATCACACCCATGGCCGCCGTCGCCGGCGCCGTTGCTGACGAAGTACTTTGCGCAATGACTCTGGTACCCAACCTGACCAAAGCCCACGTCAACAATGGCGGGGATATCGCGTTTCACCTGACTGCGGGCCAATCAGTGACCGCTGCGTTGGCTGGTGGTCGTGTGACCCTGCGCAACAACGATCTCTGGCGCGGCATTGCGACATCCGGTTGGCGCGGTCGCAGCCATTCTCTGGGGATCGCCGACGCAGTGACAGTGATCGCGCGCACTGCTGCCACAGCAGATGCAGCAGCCACGCTGATCGCCAATGCGGTTGATCTTCCGGAGCACCCGGCCATTCTGCGCCGCCCCGCCACAGATCTTTCACTTGACAGTGATCTCGGCAGTCGCCCGGTGACGGTGGACGTTGGTCCACTCAGTGTCCGCGATGCTGCAGTTGCGCTTGATCGCGGCGCCTCTTTTGCCGACGAACTGATCAGGCGGGGCCTGATCGGCGGCGCACACCTAGCCCTCAATACCCAGTCTCGCATTTCTGGCGTGGCGCTGCCCCTGACACCTGATCAACCGGAGCTGACACATGCCTGACTTCACTTTGCGCAAAACCATGATCTTTCTGGAAGATATCCATCACGACGGCGGACCTGTAGCCGCCCAACCGCGCCAGCGGGGGGCCATCGTTGCACTGGTCAAAAACCCCTTTGCAGGCGAACACGCGACAGACCTGCAATCGGCGATGGATGATCTCAAGCCACTTGGCCTGATGATGACCGACCGCCTGATCGACGCGATGGGTGGCCTTGCTGGGATCGACGGGTATGGCAAAGCCGGGCTCGTCGGCGAAAACGGCGAGTTGGAGCACACCGCGCTCTGGCATGTTCCAGGCGGCTATGCGATGCGCGCGCGGTTGGGCGAGGCCAAAGCCATTGTCCCCTCAGCCATGAAAATGGGCGGCCCTGGCACCCGGATTGACGTACCCCTCGGCCACATCAACGCCGCCTATGTCCGTAGCCATTTTGACGCAATAGAGGTCGGTGTGCCTGATGGGCCGCGTGCCAACGAGCTGTTATTCGCCCTTGCTATGGCACGTGGACCCCGCATCCATAGTCGCATGGGTGGGCTGGAATCTAAGGACGTTCAGGGGGTCGACGGGCTACGCTGATCCCAGCCCAATGTAACCCGTGATGGGAGGTCGGAGTTACACTGAAAATGAAGGGTGCATCGCCGTTTTTTGACTCCCAAGGGGTCGTAAAGCTGCCGCGCTTCCGTTGGTTTTCACACAGCAAAAATATCCTCCATTTTCTAGAATGGCCCAGAATGAACTAGGGAGGGTCCGTTGTGATGGAACTGCCAAACAGAACCGCGCGCGTCACCGGTGCCGCTGGCGGTATTGGAAAGGCAATCGTTTCAGCTTTGCGGGATCAAGATGTGACCGTCGCCAGTGCAGATATGCGCAGTTGTGACGCGGACCATGTCAATACAGCGGATCTTATGGACCCGCAATTTTGTGATGAACTGCCGGGCCGTGCCGCTGACCCATTGTCTTGGGGTCGATCATGCGCACCAAAACATTCGCGTAAACGCCGTGTGTCCAAACGACGTGAACACCCCCATGATTCGCTCGGTGTTTGAGACGCGGGGACTTGATCCCGACAAGGCGATTGACGCACTCAATGCCTCCGTCCCCTTGGGTCGGATCGCAGAACCCAAAGACATCGCGGATATCGTCGTTTTCCTTGCCTCCGATCAGGCGCGGTATTTGTGCGGGACCTTGATAGAAGCCAATGGCGGAAAGTCAGCCCAATGACAGCTTGGAATGAAAAAATTGGGTTGGTCACCGGGGGGCGAAGCGGTATTGGCGCTGCCATTGCACAAGCGCTTTCCTCTAGCAGTGTTCGTGTTTTTACTGCCCAGCGTGGTGTCGATTCTGACAATGAACTCGTCGAGGCGGATTTTCTTAATCCCGACGCGCCCGAGCGCGTGATTTCAGAAGTGGTTAAACAGGCCGGGCGTCTTGATATCCTGGTAAACAATGCCGGATTAATGCGCGAGGGAACAGCGCTTGAGATGTCCACGTTGGATTAGGAACAAACCCTTCAGGTGAACCAGGCTGCGCCCTTCATGCTGATCAAGTACGCGTTGCCGCATCTGATCCGGAAAATGGGCAGTATCGTGAATATCGGGTCTATCGAACGTCTTGGGTCCAATCCCCGAAATCCGGCCTATTGCGCGTCCAAAGGGGGCTTCACGCGCTGACGCGGTTGACCACGGTCCACAAGGCGTTCGATGCAATGCCATAGCTCCTGGCTGGATCGACACGGAACTGAACACCGCTTTTATTGAAAGGCTTGGTGATCCAGAGGAATACCGGGGGTCCATTGGTCGGATTCACCCGGTTGGGCGAACAGGTAAACCTGACGAGGTCGCGGGCCTTGCCAGATGGCTGGTTTCAGAAGAATTGCGTTTTATAACTGGTCAAATTTGGACAGTAGATGGGGGGCGCATGAGCCAGCTAAGCCGTCCTTAAAAGCCGCCTGACTACCGGTTACAGGCAAGGCAAGTTGAGTAATGCTTGGGCGGCGACAATGTCCCTGCGGTTTCAACAGATCGCCGCCCCATACAAGTCTTGCACCCCAAAACGAATTTGCGCGTTGTTGCAGCACATGGTCTAATCAACCTACTTCAACAGCGGGGGCTATTTATGATGGATCAGGTGCAATGACATCGGTTCGGCTTCGCCTGCTGATCCTCGCGTTGTTGCCGCTGGTCGTTTTGCTCCCCCTGATGCTTGGCGTGGGGATCAGCCGATGGGCGGCTCGATATGACTCGCTCTTGATTGCAAACGTGGCCAGCGACTTGCGAATAGCCGAGCAATATCTTGAGCGCATTCTCGACACCAGTGAAACTGAAGTACAGGGGCTTGCTCAGTCAATCCATTTTGGTGACGCGCTTAGTACAAACAGTGCCGAGTTTGATCAATTGCTTGGAATGTACCGTGACCAACTTGGCCTCGACTTCTTGCACTTCCTG
This sequence comes from uncultured Sulfitobacter sp., assembly GCA_965363755.1. Classification (GTDB taxonomy): domain Bacteria; phylum Pseudomonadota; class Alphaproteobacteria; order Rhodobacterales; family Rhodobacteraceae; genus JL08. The sequence goes on along the minus strand of CBDTVL010000047.1, from coordinate 830 downwards.
CCCCTCAAAGACGCGCTTCAGATCAGATGGCCCGTTGTCAGAGACGCTGCTCAGGGTGGATCTCATGCCGCAATCGACATTTTTGAGCAGGCCGATTTGTTTGGAGCGTCGCTGGCGCTGGCCGAGCAAGCTCGCATACCGCTGATCGAAACCGAAGCGGCAGTACCGACGACCCGCATCGCTGAGGATCGGGGCATGATTGTGCATACCGCAACTCATGTGGATGTCGCCGGGTATGAAGGCGTTTTGGTTGGCGGCACGCTTCTGAACCGCAATCTTGATTTCATCGACACGATAAACGACCTCGTCTACCGCGTGACGGACACAACCGAAGACCGGCAAGGCACAGCGACCCTGTTTCTTGAGGATGTTCGCGTCAGCACAAACGTCCGTCTGTTTGAAGATGTCCGCGCGCTGGGTACACGGGTATCTGCCGCAGTGCGGGGCACGGTACTGGACGAAGGTCGTACATGGCTTGATCGCGCTTTTGTTGTCAATGACTGGTACATTTCTGGGTATCTGCCGATCGAGGACAGCTTTGGCACACGTGTCGGAATGTTATATGTCGGATTTCTCGAAGCCCCTTTCAAGGCGGCAAAAACATCTGCCTACTGGTCGGTTTTTGCGGCGTTCATGGCGGTTGTGGCCCTGTCGGTGCCGCTGTTTTTGCGCATGGCGCGTGGTATTTTCGCGCCGCTGGAACGGATGACCAAAACCATGAGCCTTGTAGAGGCTGGCGATCTGGACGCGCGCATTGGCCCCACTGGCACGCGGGATGAAATCGGTCAGGTTGCCTTTCACCTTGATACACTGCTCGATCAGGTGCGCGA
>CBDTVL010000046.1:0-19731 GCA_965363755.1 uncultured Sulfitobacter sp. | reverse complement strand
CGAACCGTTGGGGTTGAACGGTGAGCCCGGCTGGTCAATTAACCGGGAAGTGGTCTGCCATCATCACTCTGGTCACCACCATCGCCTTGGTCGCCACCATCACCCTGGTCACCACCATCGCCTTGGTCACCACCATCGCCTTGGTCGCCGTCGTCAACTTGGTCACTGCCATCACCTTGGTCACCGCTTCCGGCATCGTCCGAAGATGAAGAACGAGCACGCCCACTATCAGAACGTGGCTCCCCCTTGCGCTCACCATCATCAGAACTCTCCTGACCAATTGATGCGGTCGCAGCTTCGGTCAATGCCAAAGCGCTTTCGGGACAGTATTCAAACATGAGTTGCAAGATATTCTTGTAGTCAGATCGCCGGGATATCTTTCTCTTGATATTATCCGGAACCGTATCCAGTCGGCACATATCATACTGTTCAGCGTATGATTGAGTTGGCAAGTTAGTGGCCAGAACGGCAAGACTTACGACAGCCGCGCTTGCTTTGAGAAATACAACGTACTTCATGGGTAACCCCTTAAGATCAAAAACTAATTACAGAAGCAATGAGCGGGTCTTACTCGCTCACTATACAATCTCTTTAGCGCGGCGGCGCACGGCCGCCAGGCTACCTAAGCCACCCAGCAGAAGCCATAGACCTGCTGGAAGCGGCACGGCCGAGATGTTACCGTAGACGCCAATTGTCGACGTACCGCCTTCGCGATTGATCCATTCACCATTTGCCATATCGAAGCTACTGCCATTCCCGGCGCTCTCCAAGCCGAAAAAGACACTTGTCAGCCTGAGGCCATCGCCAAGACTGATGGGAAAGTCAAAAGGAGTAGCAGACAACTTCAGTCCGCTGATCACATCAGGGTTCAGCCCCGTGCTTTCGTTAGTATCCGTGGTGTAACTGACGTCGGGTGTATTAGTGATAGAGAATCCAAAGGATAGGTCCAACGCCGCCAGATCAGTTGGTGCGTCAAAATCGATGCTCAGGTTCACATTGCTGTCCCAGATGGACCCGGTGTTCCAATTGGACTGGTTATTCCAGGTGATTGTGCCGAACCGTATTTTTCCCGCCACTGAGACATCTTCGCCAAAGGATCCGCCGTTAACAGCGAGGGAGCTCGAATTACCCGCGACGACATCAGTATCAGTCGGCTCGTCAGACGGTGAACCCCACGCGAGTTTTTTGCTCCCCGCGCCGGTAACCTCAATCGAACCCTTTGCATTGCTCGGCGCATCGATCGTTCCACCAAAGGTGCCGGAAACCGTGGCTGCTTGTGCAAAGCCAGCGATGCATACGAAAAACGCTCCCGAAAGAGCAATTCGTTTTATCATGATAAACCCTCAAACTCGTAAAATAACACAATCCAAATTTACCACACCCGCCCAGAAACCTCCACCATAATGTCGCCACTTTGCTCCAATTTCGCCTTAATTCATTGGCTTATGTTTCCTTCTGCGCACCTAACCGGACTAGCGCTCGGCATTGTGGCGCGCGAAGAAACACGGTGGTGCCGATCTGGGTCGCGACGCCGGTCCATTGGCTCATTCGGTGCCTTAAAGGCAGAACATTAATTCGGCCTATTCGTAGTTCGCTAAGCGTGAGTTGACGGCCTTTCAGGCGTCAGCGGTCAACCAAGATCGAGAACAGCGACGTGGGTCAATTGATCTGATCAAATGGCAGGGGGCAGGTCGAGATACTTGTTTTTAATGATAGGGCAAACCACCCCAAAGGCTTACAAAGACACCTTAGGCGGCTGTTGCTTATCGCGACATTTCGCGAGGTTTTTTCACCGCTTCGCACACCGGATCACAAATGCATCACATCATCCTTTGGGCTTGCCAGACCCTTTCTGATGCCCCGACCGCCGCCTACTTACCTTCTAGGTGTTTTGGTCAGCTTCCAGAATCGGTGATTTTCGACTATAGTTTCAGCAATTAGAGTTTTTACGACGCTTTTGACAAAGACTATTAGGAATGGAGCCGAATTATGGCCGACCCCATCACACTGTCCCAATTACGGGCTATGGCGAACGATATCGATGTCCCGGATGAAGAAATTGCGCAATACATTTTGGAGGATAGCTCACAGGCCTCTGCCTTCAGGCCCGGAGTCACAATCAATAGCGATGTTGTCGACGATCAGGGACTGGAGGCTGATGTTGGCGCTGCGCTCTTCAATCACTGGGACAAGCGGCGCAGGCAGCGAAAATACCGCCGGAAAATCGCCGGTGGATGGTCTGGTCTCAAAGTTGTCTCGGAAGGCGACAGTTGGTTTCAGTACCCGTTTTTGTTGAAGGATGTAATTGACCATCTGTTTGATGACTATGCTATTTTCAGCCTCGGTGCGGCAGGCGATCTGGTGTCGGAGATGCTGGATCAGGATGAAATTCTGGCGGCGATCCAGCAAGAAGAACCTGACCTGTTTTTCTTTAGCGGCGGCGGAAACGACCTGCTGGGGGATGGCAGGTTAAAAGTGGCGCTGGATTCCTTCAAGGAAGGCCGCCCGGCTGAGGACTACCCAAACGCAGCATTTGATCAGAGCCTGACCCAAGTGATCCGCGATTACCGCACAATATTCGGCAGCATCGTCAGCACCGCGCCAAGCATTAAGATTCTATGCCACGGCTATGACTATGCTCTTCCCAACGCGGGGCGGTGGCTGGGTGAACCAATGGAGGCATTGGGGATCACGGAAAAGGCGCTGCAACGCGATATCGTCAAAGAGATGATCAATCGGTTCAACAACGCGCTGACTGATCTGGCGGCAGAATTTTCGGGCGTCGTGTTCCGTGTCGACAGTCTAAATGCAGTAGGTGAGACACAGTGGCATGACGAGCTGCACCCGGACAAACAGGGATATGCTGTGGTCGCGGATCGGTTCAGGACGGTCGTGAATTCCATCGTCGGGCGGCGCGAGATCGGGCGGGTGAAACAAGCGCCGCTAAGCCCGGGAAAAGAAGCGATGATTACCGGCACAAAAGACCTAACGCCCAAGGCGTTTCGGGAATTGGTGGACCATCGGGGGCGAGCACTGTTGTCGTTGTCCTTGCCACCGACGCCCGACGAAACCCGGCGCCGAGAAATTGAAAACGATATATCTCAGCACTTCGAGAAGATTTCGGGCGGCGCTGATTTCCTGCCGGCGCGTTTCTTAAAAGATGGAGCTGAAAGCGCGGCAGCGGTCTGCCGGATCAAGTTGCCGAGCGGGTTTGGAAGCGGATTTTTGATCAGCAGCCCCAATTTCATCATGACGAACAACCATGTCATCGCGTCGGTCGAAGATGCCCGCAGTGCCGTGGCCGAATTCCATTTCGAAGAAGGCGGGATCGGGCAGAGCCTGGGACTGGAACCGGACAGGTTCTTTATCACGTCCGTCGATCTCGATTTCACAATAGTCGGATGTGATGGCAGCATGTTGGAGGGCGTCGAGCCAATTGCGCTTCTCAGAAGCCCGTCCACAGTCACACGGGGCGAGAAGGTGAATATCATTCAGCATCCGCGCGGCCGGCCCAAAGAAGTGGCGTTGCACGAAAACTCGGTCGATCGGGTGAAGGATAAGGTGATCTGGTACAACACTGACACCGAACCGGGATCATCGGGATCGCCAGTCTTCAACAACACCTGGGACCTAGTCGCGCTACACCATGCCGGCTGGCATGACGCGGATGGCACGACGACCAATGAAGGTGTACGCATAGCCGCGATCGTCTCGCATTTGATTGCACAGCAAAATACCGAACGTACTGCAGGGAAGGAGCTCCACGAGCTGCTCAACACAATCCCTGACAGCTCACCCCATCTTGGGTTCTTCGACATCGCCGGTATTACCGGGTCAGACTGGAACGAAGTTGAGGTGCCGGAATACCGCGGGTCGGTGGAGTTTGCCGATGTCGGGTTCTGGAACATTGAGCATTTCAACAATGCAATATCAGATCAGCGGATCGAGCGGGTGGCGGATGTACTGAGCCATCTGTCGATGGACGTCATAGGATTGATCGAGGTAGAGCGGGGTGCGATGGATCGCCTCGTAACAGCGTTGCAGGCACTTGGGTATCCGTACGACTACAAGTACCTGAACGTGCGCGGGCGTCAGGATTTGGCGGTTCTATATGACAGTCAGACCTCAACGGTGACAATGGCGCAAAACATCATGAACCGGCATGCCGACGCATGGCAGGTCGAAACCATATCCGGCCGGTCAGCTTTCCCGCGCCGTCCTCTGATTGCCCGTGTGAAGATCGAGCCGCGCGTCAACGGTGGATCAACCACAGGCCTTGCCGTCGAATTTGTAATGATTTCGGCGCACCTGAAAGCCTTTGGTGACCCAGAGAGCCGCGCGCGGCGTCGTCTGGCAGCCCAGATTTTGACGGAAGTTATTGAGGATATCCGCAAGACAGAAAAGCTGCCCGTCGTGCTGGGTGGCGACCTGAATGAGACGCTGAATACTGATGTGCTGTCGGCGCTGACGTCGGCGCCGGATCTGATTGCGCTTACAAGCGATGATGCAGACGACAATGCGTTATCATACGTCGGTGCGACTCACCGCTCACTGATCGACCATATTGTGGTGTCAAATGATGTGCGCCTATTGCCAATCAGTGGGGATGATGCAGCGATTGTGCGGCTGGATCGCAGCGTAAGCGACTTTGCGGACGACGTATCTGATCACGTGCCGCTTGTGATCCGCATGGTCCATCGGGATTCTCCGTTACAGATCGACCCGGCAAAACCCGGAGAGTCAGGTCTTCAGACTGATGTACCCGAAGGCGCCAAATCGGTAACGATTTCCTTCGAATGAGCCGGGAGCAGGCCCGTTTCAGTTTTTGATCGTTTACGCTTTACGGTGAGAAGAGCCGTCCATTTTTGAACCAGAAGACTCGTGGCCATCATATCGGGTCTTGGCCCCACATACGTGGTTATTGGTTCGCTATTTCTGATAGTCGTGCTGGCTTGCTATTCTCCTTATCTTGATACGAAAGTCAGGCAGGTACAGCTTTGTGGCTTGATCTCTAAACCTCACGATGATGATAAACCTGTTGTCGATCTGAATGCTGGCAGGCCGCAATTGCGCCCACCGGTAGCCACGGCCGGCATTTAGCTCGCAAAACCAAATAGAACACGATATGCTGCACTGCAGAAAAGCGAATCTTGGGGTCAGAAATCATGACAGGTCACATCATCACTGTTGCGCAACAAAAAGGTGGTTCGGGAAAGACGACAGTTGCCGTAACTCTTGCAACAGCTTTTCTAGCCGCCGGGAAAAGCGTCGCTCTGATAGATACAGACCCGCAAGGCAGCTTGGGAAAGTGGTTCATGATGCGCATCGAAAACTTCGGAGAAAACGAAAAGCTTCGTTTTTCGACAGCAAGTGCATGGGGCATATCATACGAGCTCCGATCTCTCAGAGAGACAGTCGACATCATCATCGTTGATACACCTCCCAAAGCAGACAACGACCTGCGACCAGCGCTTCGTGAGGCTGATTTGATTTTAGTTCCCCTGTCTGCCAGCCACGTGGATGTATGGGCAACACAAGACGTTTTGGATTTGGCGGCGAGAGCAAACAAAAGCGCCAGTATCGTTTTGAACAAGACCCGTTCGGGTACGCGCTTGGGGGCCGAAGTGGCAAATGCAGTCCTTGAGTTTGATGCTGATGTAATCAAAGCCACTTTGGGAAATCGGGTTGCATTTGCGGAGGCTTTGGGGCGCGGTCTTGGCGTTGTCGAAGCAAAACGAAATGGGGCGGCATCGTTGGAAGCGCGCGCACTGGCAGATGAAGTTATGTTGGCGCTCTAGAGCGCGCAGCCATTCGGTTGATTTACATTCGGCCTTAGATTTGCGCGAAAAGCCACTCCAAGCGCGCTCTCTGAAGGAAGTGTTGGGGCAATGACAATCCGCAATATGTGCTTGGACGACCTGCGTCTGGTGCTCAATTGGGCCGCAGCAGAAGGCTGGAACCCGGGTCTGAACAACGCAGAGGCATTTTATGCCGCAGACCCTGACGGTTTTTTCTTGAATGAAGTCGATGGCACACCTGCTGCGGCCATTTCGGTGGTCAATCATAACGATCAATTTGCGTTTTCGGGACTGTATATCTGCCGCCCTGAATTTCGCGGCCGTGGTTATGGCATGGAAGTTTGGAAGGCAGGCATGGGCCATGCCGGGGTCAGATGTGTGGGCCTTGACGGCGTGCCGGATCAGCAGACAAATTATGTGCGCTCAGGCTTTGCCCGGCACGGGCAGACTGTGAGATATAAGGGATCGCTAAACGTTGCTGCAGCCGCGCAAGGATTTGTGGCTGATGCATCTGATCTGGAAACCATTATCATGGCTGATAATGAGGCGACCGGATATAGCCGCTACAATTTTGCCAAGAAATGGTTTGAGGTGACAAAAACCCGGCAAACGATCCTGCTGCCGGCTGACCTGAGTGACATTGCTTTCGCGACATTCCGCCAGTGCGAAGATGGGGTAAAGGTTGGACGGTTTCAGGCGAATACTATCGCGCAGGCAGAAGCGCTCTTGGCGAGTTGCCCGAAGGAAATGGCGGTCGGCCCCATATTTTTGGATGTGCCGGACACGTCGCAAGACCTGGCTGCTTTTCTGGTGCGGCGTGGGTTCCTTCCGGCTTTCGAAACTGCACGCATGTATTCATCGGCACCGCCTCGTGGTGCTCCGCCGGATTTCTATAGCGTTGCCAGTTTGGAAGTGGGGTAAAGCTCACCCGATGTTAAGAATTCATCGTCCGGGGCGCTGAATGCGCAGTCACGGTATGCCTGAGAAAAGGCAGTGGTCGCCTTCAAGCTTGCTCGACCAACAACGGCCTCGATGGTAGGTGGCATTCTCGTACCTACTGTACGAATTCTATCGCCTTTGTTCAACGAATCGACAGTCAGACAGCCATAGTGTTAAGCCAATTCGCGGCAGTAGGGGGCAGTTTGGAGCGTTGACGCCTCAACCAATGGAGCGGCGAAAGTGAAAGTTGTGATCAAGATAAATCGCCTGAAGCACCTTACTATCCGTCAATTGACCAAATCCGCCAGATGATCTGAGAATGCCTGCCGGGATCGACGTGGCCATCGCGATGGCCGCACTTGGACTAACACCGACATCATTAATCATGACCCGCAGTGCTTTTGGAAAATCAAGGTCAGCACCCGCCAATGTGCCGTCGGACAACGTCAGCCTACCGTCTTGGCGATAGATGACGCGGCCATTCAGCTCGAATTCTGTAATGCCCGAGCCAACTGTCGCCATTGCGTCGGACACCAGAAAGATCTGCTCGGGCCCCTGTTTGGCACGCAATGCGGCGCGGATGGATGCCGGATGCACATGAATGCCGTCTGCAATCAGTCCGGCCGACACCGTGCCGTTGTCGAGGGTTGCCCCGACCAACCCAGGCTCGCGATTTCCCAACTGACTCATCGCATTGAACAGATGTGTGGTGCAGTGCGCTCCGCTCGCCATGTAATCCATGCAGGTGTTATAGCTGGCATCGGTATGGCCAAGTGACACAATCACACCGGCTTGATGCAACGCCGCGACCTGATCAACAGTGGCGTTTTCAGGCGCGAGAGTCAGCATGACGTTGGGCAGGTGTTCAGCGGCTTTGATAATCATGGTTAGATCGTCGTCAGTCATCGCTCGTATCAGCGACGGATCATGCGCGCCCTTTCGCTTGATCGAAAGGTGAGGCCCCTCCAAATGCAGTCCGACAACGCCTGCAACGCCCCGCTCTATTGCGGCTGCGACGGCATCAATTGCTGCCTGGCTACGTTCAGGTGTGTCCGTGATCAGCGTCGGCATGAAGGCGAGGGTACCGACTGAGGCAAGTGCGCGTGACATGGTTTCAAGTGTCTCGACAGACTGGCTGTGATTGAACATGACGCCGCCAGCGCCATTGACCTGCAGATCAACGAAACCCGGGATAATCACCCCGCCATTCAATTGCTGTTTGGTGCAGCCTTCCGGCAGATCGTTTTGATACAGCATACCGACAAGGATGCCATTTTCGTGGACCAGCGCTTTACCCTCGTGCATCGCCGTTCCGTCATGAATTTTTGCTCCTAACAGCGCTGTCGGGGCCATCAATTATACCGTCTCAGTGACTTTGTTGAGGTGACGCGGCGCATCAGGATTGATCCCGCGCGATACCGCGATGGTCTCGACCATTGCGTAAAAGCTCGCGATCAGCGTGATTGGATCGGTCAGCGGGTGACCCGTGCGAATAACCGGCAAAGGAGTTGCGGTTTTTGCCTTGTCGGATGTTACAAAAACGGTCGCTCCTTTGGCTGCAATTTCATCGGCGACCTGAACGAGAACCTCTTCTGCCGCATCATTCGCCGCCAGGGCAATGACCGGGAAGCCAGCATCGACAATGGATACCGGACCATGCAGAACCTCAGCAGAGGAATAAGATTCCGCGTGCAACTGACAGGTTTCTTTGAACTTAAGCGCAGCCTCGTTGGAGATTGCGTTGGCGGGGCCCCGGCCAAGACAGAACAAGGAGCTTCTATTGCCAAAAGCGGCGGAGACGTCGCGCCAATCTTCCTTGACGGCGCTCTCCAATGCGCTTGGCAACCCTTTGATTGCGACCTTTAGATCCTCGTTTCCTGACCATTCGGCAAGAAGCCAAATCGCGGAGACCGCGGATGTCACAAACGTCTTGGTCGCGGCAACGCTTAGTTCCGGACCCGCGTGCAGGTTTAGAGTATGATCGCTGACCCGCGCCAAAGGCGAAGTTGCATCATTGGTCATGGCAAAAGACAGCGACCCCGACGCACGGGCCATACGGGCCATCTCTACGATATCCGGGCTCTTTCCCGACTGGGACACCGATATGCAGGCGCTCCCCGCGAGATTCAGTTCACGTTTATAAACTGATGCAACCGATGGCCCGACCGAGGCAACGGGAACACCCATCAGCAACTCACTGGCATATTTGAAATAGGTCGCGACGTGGTCTGATGACCCTCGGGCAACGCTGATCATAAAACTCGGGTTGCGCTCGCGCAGGGCGCCAGCCGCGCGTTTTATGTCAGTTGCACCATCGGTTAAGAGACGATCAACCGCAGATGGAATTTCCAGAACTTCTTGACGCATTTGAGTGATCGGTTGGGTCATTTGAAAGCTCATTCCTTTGCAAGCCGCAGCTCCGCTACAAAATTGTAGGCGTCCCCGCGATAAATGGATTGGGTGATTTCGACGATGCGACCGTCAGCAAGATAAGACATGCGTTCGATTTTCAGTCCGGCAGTACCCTCGTTAATTTCAAGCAGCGTGGCGTCCTCGCTGCCAAGGTTTATGGCCGAGATCTTTTGCAATGCACGCACGGGATGAAGCCCGGCGTCATCCAACACCGCGTAGAGCGATGTCACGACAAGCGTCGGATCGGGCAGAATCGCGGTAGGCAGCGTCGCGCGCTCGATCGCCATAGGTTTTTCGTTCGCCAACCTGAGACGGGAAATTCTGGACACCGAAGCATCCTGGGTCAGCGCAAGTGCGATGACTTCATCTGGCGACGGCATGAAAATTCCACGTTCCAACCAACGAGAGGCCGAAACCATACCGCGACGCGACATGTCTTCTGAAAAGGATGTCAGACGCGACAGCGATTGTTCAATCTGCTGTGTTTGCGATGCGATAAACGATCCGTATCCTTGTTTTTGGACGATGACCCCGTCTTCGGCCAGAGCTTGGATGGCTTTTCGCACCGTGACCCGTGACAATTCCGTCAGTGCCGCGATTTCGCGTTCTGGCGGCAACGAACTGCCGGGTTTCAATATTCCCTGCTCGACGCCATCAGACAGACGCTTTCGCAGTTGGATATATCTTGGCCCGGCGTCCGGAGACAACCATAGGTCAGGGGCCAGAAACTCTGCGACGCTCATTGCGCAACCTGTTTGCGTTCAAGCGCGGACTCTGCCGCAAGCCAAATGGCACCCATGATTGAGGGTCCAGCGGGATCGACAATATTCTGAATGAATTCGGTGTCCAGAAACGGTTGATAATGTCTACCGACACCGCCTGAGATGCATAGCCTGTCGCCCTCTCGAAACCTGAGCGCGCGCAGCGCGGACTGCAGGTAAGATGCGCCTTCGTTCACCAAATCAAGCCCTGTCAGGTCACCGGCATTTGCGGCACAAATGATATCCGGTGCGAACTGGCCAAAATCCCCGGGTTTCGCATCAAGACTGAAGGCAACTAACCCGTTTGGATCGTTCCCGAACTTCGCAAGCGTCGTTTGGGTCAACGGGCTGTGCGGTGCGATTTGATCGTAACACAAAAGCGTCTGTTCCAGCAGTCGACGGCCAAGCCATGCTCCGGACGCCTGATCCGAAACAGCAAACCCCCAACCGCAGACGTGGTGGAGTTCGCCGGCCTTTCTTGTGGCAACGATGGTTCCAGTTCCGACAGACATCAGATACCCGTCTTCATCCCCTAACGCACCTTCAACGGCGGTTGCTCGGTCATCCGTGACGGTCACGATTTGATATGGCAGTGCGTTGGCAACCTTGTCGGCGATGTCTTTTGACATCACACCGGCCAATCCAATATGCACTGAGGCCGATTGCAATTTTTTCTGTGATATCCCGGCTTTGTGCGCCGCTTTCTGGATTGCGTCAGCAACATTTCGAACCGCAAGGTCGAATTCTGTGGCGACATTTGCGCGGCCGCCTTCAACCTGTGCCACTATCTGTCCATCGGTGTGCGCAATGGCGGCACGGCAGCCGGTTCCACCGCCATCAACGCCAATAAGAAAGGGTTCTTGCGACTCACTCATATAATACCTTTATAATACCTATTCGAGAAATGGAAGCCTGTTCTCTTGTGATTTACAGTTATTGCCGGAAGATTGTGGAGTGGCAAAGAAATTGGTAGACAAAAGGTATCTAAAAGGTATTAACTTGATTTATAGGAGAATCGTATGCTGCTGCCGCAGACCGAGATGATGCCAGACCAAGGGGATTGCATAGATGCAATGCCTCATGAAGCGGCCTTGTCGATCTTGCTGGAAGGGCAAGTTGCCGCCGTTCGGGCAGTTCAAGAGGCGCTCCCGCAGATCGAACGCGGGGCAGCGCTAATTGCCAACACGGTCCGCAACGGTGGCTCTTTGGTTTACGCCGCTGCAGGCAGCTCTGCACTGATGGGTTTGGCGGACGGGGCAGAGCTTCCCGGTACCTTCGGGATCCCACAAAGCCAGATTCGCATCCTGATGGCGGGAGGCGTTCCGGCTGATGGTAAGATGCCAGGCGACACCGAAGATGACATCAGCGATACCCTGAAATTCGTCAATCAGCTTTCGGAAACGGATCTTCTGGTTGCGCTGAGTGCAAGCGGAACCACACCTTATCCCTGTGAGATTGCAAAAATTGCCCGCGCCAAGGGAATCAAGATCATAGCTATTGCCAACAATGCCGGTTCAACGTTGCTTGATCTTTCTGATGTGGCCATCTTCCTGCCAACCCCGCCAGAGGTTCTTGCCGGATCAACCCGACTGGGCGCTGGTACTGCCCAAAAGGTTGCCCTGAACATGATGTCGACGCTGGCGGGGGTTTTGCTGGGCCATGTCCACGATGGGCTGATGGTCAATCTACACGCCGACAACGCGAAACTGCGAGGGCGTGCCCGACACATTGTATCAAGTATTGCCAATGTGACGCCGCAAGAGGCTGAGGCGGCATTGCGCAAGGCTGGAAACGACACCAAACTTGCTGTTCTGCTCGCCGCCGGCTGCGGGATTGAGACAGCACAGCAACTGCTGAAAGATCACGGCGGGCATCTCGGGCCCTGCCTTACGGCGATTGCCTCGGAACACACCCATTAACGGAAAACAAATTGGATCAACAAGGGAGACGACCATGACAAAACTGAAATTCGGCAGCCTACTGCTGGCAACAACCTTGCTAGGTGGCACTGCTGCCTTTGCGCAAGACGTGACGCTTACCATCGAAAGCTGGCGCAACGACGATCTGGCGATCTGGCAAGATAAAATTATTCCGGCCTTTGAAGCGCAAAACCCCGGTATCAAGGTGAAATTCACGCCTTCGGCCCCAGCAGAATATCCGGCTGTGCTGAATGCCAAACTTGAAGCAGGCTCAGCGGGTGATTTGATTACCTGCAAGCCATTTGACCACTCACTAGGCCTTTTTGACGCCGGAGAACTTGCTGACCTGTCTGACCTTCCCGCCATGAACAGCTTTTCCGATGTGGCAAAAGCAGCTTGGCAGACTGACGATGGGGCGCAAACGTTTTGTGTGCCGATGGCATCTGTCATCCATGGCTTCATTTACAACAAAGATGCATTTGCTGAAGTCGGTGTCGAAGAACCCAAGACCGAAGCAGAGTTCTTTGCGGTATTGGATAAGATCAAAGAGGACGGAAACTACACCCCGATGGCGATGGGCACCAATGACCAGTGGGAAGCCGCCACAATGGGCTACAACAACATCGGGCCGAACTACTGGAAAGGTGAAGAGGGCCGTCTTGCACTAATAAGTGGTGAACAGAAGTTGACCGACGAAGCTTGGGTCGCCCCTTATCGCCAGCTTGCCAAATGGGCGCCTTATCTGGGTGATGGCTACGAGGCCCAAACCTACCCTGATAGCCAGAATATTTTCACCTTGGGACGCGCGGCAATCTATCCTGCAGGTTCTTGGGAGATATCGGGTTTCAACGGATTGGTTGATTTCGAAATGGGAGCTTTCTATCCCCCCGTCGCGAATGCGGGTGACGAGTGCTATATCTCGGACCATACGGATATTGCGCTTGGGCTAAATGCTGCAAGTGAGCATCAAGAGGAAGCGAAGGTTTTTCTTAATTGGATGGGAACGATGGAGTTTGCCTCGCTATATGCAAATTCTCTTCCAGGGTTTTTCTCGTTATTGAGCGAACCAGTGGCAATGGAAGATCCTTTGGCGCAGGAGTTTGTCAGTTGGCGTGGCGAGTGTAATTCATCTATTCGCTCAACCTATCAGATCCTGTCCCGTGGCACTCCAAACCTTGAGAACGACACGTGGAATGCGTCGGTCGCAGTGATCAAAGGCGAAGAAACTCCAGAAGCTGCGGGCGCGCGACTTCAGGAAGGTCTGGCCAGCTGGTACACGCCACACCAATAGGCCTACCAGACTAATTGTCCTTGTCCCGAGGCGTGTTTTCCTAAGCCTTGGGGCAAGGCCAGCTCAGCAGATCTGTCGTGCCACCGTGCCGGTTAACGTCGTTTGATGCGGGCGGCGGCGCGATCTCTGCAACCATTTTGGCAACGGTGTCACCGGACCTCGTGAATTCAATCCCACCAATTCTGCAGGAACAATCCATGTCACAGCAGCAAAAACCCAGCCGGATCAAATGGCACATCATCGTTTTTCTGATGCCTGCGGTGCTGGTCTACACGGCCGTGATGATCTACCCGCTGTTCAATACGTTGCGGTTGTCCCTTTTCACCGAGGTTGACCAGACCCGTGTATTTGTGGGCCTGCAAAACTTCCGTACCCTGTTTGGCGAATCCGTCTGGTCCAACCAATTCTGGAATGCTCTGGGCAACAACTTCTGGTTCTTTCTGGTCCATATGCTGGTACAGAACCCGATTGGTGTCGCACTGGCGGCAATCCTCAGCCATCCAAAGCTGCGCTTTGCCAGTTTCTACCGTTCGGCCATATTTATCCCGACAATCCTGTCATTTGTGATCGTCGGTTTTGCATGGAAACTGATCCTGTCGCCGATTTGGGGCATCGCCCCGGGTATGCTGGATATGGTCGGGTTAAAGTCGCTTTATGCACCTTGGCTGGGCAAGCAGGAATATGCGCTGACCGCCTTGTCGCTAGTTTCTGTCTGGCAGTTCGTCGGCATCCCGATGATGTTGATATACGCGGCTCTCTTGTCGATCCCAGAAGAAATTCTGGAGGCCGCCGAGGTCGAAGGCATTACTGGTCTTTCCGCCTTTTGGAAGATCAAGTTGCCACTGATCCTGCCCTCTATCGGTATCATTTCGATCCTGACTTTTGTTGCCAATTTCAACGCGTTTGACCTTATATATGCCGCGCAAGGGGCATTGGCGGGGCCGGATTTCAGTACCGATATTCTGGGAACGTTCATGTACCGCACCTTCTTTGGCTTTCAGTTGCAACTGGGAGATCCGCACATGGGATCAGCCATCGCATCCGCCATGTTTGCAATCATCCTGATCGGTGTGTGCATCTACCTGTTTGGTATCCAGAGCCGCATGCGCCGCTATCAGTTCTGAGGAGACAGCCATGAACGCCGCCCGCCAGAAAAGCCTTAACACCTACGCCGCCCATGGCGTGTTGATCCTCTACATGCTGATTGCGTTGTTCCCGGTCTTCGTGATTGTGATCAACAGCTTCAAAACCCGAAAAGCTATTTTCCGCGAACCGCTGGCTTTGCCAAATGCGGATAGCTTCAGCCTGATCGGGTACGAAACCGTGCTGAAACAGGGGGATTTTTTCCTCTACTTCCAGAATTCAATGATCGTCACGGTCGCGTCGCTGTTCTTCATTTTGTTGTTTGGGGCCATGGCCGCCTTCGCGCTGGCTGAGTATCGCTTCAAAGGCAATACGATGATGGGCTTATATCTGGCCCTTGGCATCATGATCCCGATCCGCATCGGTACCGTGGCCATCCTAGAGATGATGGTTCAGACCGGTCTTGTGAACACCCTTTGGGCGCTGATCCTCGTCTACACGGCGCAGGGTCTGCCGCTGGCCGTGTTCATCCTCAGCGAATTTATGAGACAAGTCAGTGACGATTTGAAAAACGCTGGCCGTATCGACGGGCTGTCGGAATACCGCATCTTCTTTCGTCTTGTTCTTCCGCTGGTCCGCCCTGCAATGGCTACGGTTGCTGTGTTCAACATGATCCCGATCTGGAACGACTTGTGGTTCCCGCTGATCCTTGCCCCGTCGGAAGAGGTGAAAACACTGACCCTTGGATCTCAGGTCTTCATCGGACAATTTGTCACCGACTGGAATGCAGTTCTGTCGGCGCTTAGCCTCGCCATTCTGCCTGTCATGGGCCTTTATGTGATCTTCTCGCGTCAGCTCATTCGCGGCATCACTTCGGGGGCAGTCAAATGAGAGTTCTTGTCGCTGGTCTTGGCAATATGGGGCGCAGCCACGCCCTAGCTTATCACAACAACGCGGATGCGTCGGTGGTTGGGTTAGTCAACCGCTCGCCTGTGGATCTGCCGGATGAACTAGACGGCTACCCGCTTTACACTGATTTCGCGACAGCGTTGTCAGACACCAAACCTGATCTGGTCTGCGTCGCAACCTATTCTGACAGCCACGCGGACTATGCGATCGCCGCCATGGAGGCCGGCGCACATGTCTTCATTGAGAAACCACTTGCCACAACAGTCGCCGATGCTGTCAGGGTCGTCAGGAAAGCGGAAGCGACCAACAGCAAGCTGGTTGTAGGCTATATCCTGCGGCACCACCCGTCTTGGCAAAGACTGATCAGTGAAGCCCGCAATCTCGGCGGTCCATATGTTTTTCGCATGAATCTCAATCAGCAATCTGACGGCCCCACTTGGGAAACCCACAAAGCGCTGATGCAGACCACGTCACCGCTTGTTGATTGTGGTGTGCATTATGTCGACGTCATGTGCCAGATAACCGATGCAAACCCGGTGAAAGTACATGGTGTTGGCCTGCGGCTCAGCGACGAGATTGCAGCTGACATGTACAATTACGGCCAGTTGCAGGTCACGTTTCAGGATGGATCGGTTGGCTGGTATGAAGCAGGCTGGGGCCCGATGATGTCTGAGACCGCCTTTTTTGTGAAAGATGTTGTTTCGCCGCACGGCTCGGTTTCAATCACCGAGAATAACAAAGGGGATTCTGATGATGTCGACGGCCACACCAAGGTCGGCTCGATCCTTGTGCATACGCCGGCCGGTGATCGGGTGATCGACATGCCGGGCGAGCCCGGCCACCAGCAACTCTGTGACGCCGAACAGGCTTATGTGCTGGACGCCATCACTCAGGATATCGACCTGACCCGGCACATGTCGGACGCCGTTCAATCTCTGAGAATTTGTCTTGCCGCTGATGAAAGCATCCGTACTGGCAAAATCGTCGCTTTAGGAGACCACTGATGACCGCCCTGAAACTTGAAAACGTCTGTAAATCATTTGGGTCCGTCGAGGTGCTCAAAAATATCGACCTGACGGTGGAAGAAGGAGAATTTGTTGTCTTCGTCGGCCCGTCAGGCTGCGGAAAATCGACCCTGTTGCGAGTCATTGCTGGGCTTGAAGATGCAACAGAGGGCACCGTCGCCATCGGCGGGAACGTGGTCAATGACACCCCTCCGGCAAGGCGCGGCATTGCAATGGTGTTCCAGTCTTATGCACTTTATCCGCATCTGAGCGTGCGCGATAACATGTCACTTGGCCTCAAGCAGGAAAAGCAGCCAAAATCTGTGATCGAAGAGCGGGTGAACAAAGCGGTTCAGATGCTTGACCTTGGCGCTTTTGTTGATCGCCGCCCCTCTGATTTGTCTGGCGGCCAGCGCCAGCGTGTCGCGATCGGGCGCGCCATTGTGCGTGAACCGGAACTGTTTCTCTTTGATGAGCCGCTGTCGAATCTGGACGCTGCTTTGCGGATGAATACGCGGATCGAGATTGCAGATCTGCACCGCACACTCAGCGCCAGCATGATCTATGTGACTCATGACCAGACAGAAGCGATGACACTGGCCGACAAAATTGTTGTATTACGCGATGGCATGGTCGAGCAGGTAGGCAGCCCAATGGATCTGTACAATGATCCCGCCAATCAGTTTGTGGCCGGGTTTCTCGGGTCGCCCTCCATGAACTTCTTGCAGAAGTCGATCTCGGGCGCGCCGTCGGATGTCACAATTGGGATTCGCCCGGAGCACCTTAGAATCGTTGAATCTGGCCGAATATCCGGCAAGATTACTCATGTTGAGCGACTGGGAGGGGATACTAATCTGCTGATCAGAACCGTTAGTGACGAGACTCTCACCGTGCGGTTGTTTGGTCAGGATGGCAGTTCTGTGGGGGACCAAATCGCGCTGGATTTCGATGACGATCATGCCTTTCAATTTGATGCCGCCGGACAGCGCATTCGCGCGTAACACGCCTTGCGAAATCACAATTGCCACTTGTTCAGGGCGGGGTGCAGAGCCTAGGAAAGAGACTTGAGGATTTGCGCGCTTACAATGGTTTACCGGGATTACTGGGCAATATCGAAATAGTACGCTCATTATGTCACGACATCTGGGTGCGGAAAACCTTTTCATTATTGCCCATGGCCAAGATGACTGGATCTCAGAACTTTGCCCACGGGCCCATGTAGTTGTTGCACCTCGTGATAATCTTGCCAGGTTTGATCAAAAAAGAGGCCAGATGCTGAATGCGGTTCAGGATGAACTTGGAGAGATATTTGATTGGGTTATTCGCACAGATGCGGATGAGCTGATCTGCCTAGACCCAAGTCGGTTCGGGTCTCTTTCAGAGATGTTTGAGTCAACAACTGCTCCAGCGGTATTTGCGATGGGGTTGAACTTGGTCGAACTGGAGAGAGACCGGGAATTAACGAATACCCAGCCCGCCCTGATGGCGCGCTCGAACGCCGTATTTTCCGGGCACTACAGTAAAGCATTTGCGGTCCGCGACCAGATCACTCTGATGCGCCATGGCATTAAGGTCGCGCCCGCTGATGCACCAAATTTTCCTTTTGAGTTGCCGCACGGTGTTTATCTTGTTCACCTCAAGTATGCCAACCGTGCCGCATTGATCAAAGCCAACCGGCACCGAGGGGAAGTGGCCTCCGGACCTGAGAGAGGTCTGCCTGGGGATGATTGGAAACAGGCAGGTGAGGAGGCAAAGCAGTTCTATGTGGAGACCCTGACAAGACCAATCGTCGATTTGCATCGAGCGGTCGAAAAGGTTCACAGAAAGATTGGCAGAAGACCCGCTGGCGCCTATTTTAAAGACAGGGTGATCAAAGCCCGCTCTTTGCAGTTCCCGTTTCGAACAATTCTGCCGGATTGGTTCAAGACCGCGTAGAAATTGCGACTGATTATTGGGCTATTTCCGCGAGATTCAGATATCTTTCTCGCCGAACGGACTTTCGCCTTCACGTCGTGCTGGGCCTATGTGCTCTTGCCCACGTGCCCGAGACAACGCGATTTGCTTCTGGCGTTCACGAAATCGGTTCTTGTCAGACTCAGATGTCTCGTCCACGCAGTGGTGGCACGATACTCCCGGCTCATGTTCGGAACGCGCAGTATCGTCGGGCAGGATCGGGCGACGGCAGGCGTGACACAGCAGGTGGGGCCCCTCAACCAGTCCGTGCCCCACCGATACCCGGCTATCAAAAACAAAGCACTCTCCTTGCCAGGTACTTTCGTCAGCAGGCACGTCCTCGAGGTATTTCAGGATGCCGCCATGCAGATGAAACACATCCTCAACCCCCTGCCCAAGAAGGTAATTGGTTGATTTTTCGCATCGAATGCCGCCGGTGCAGAACATCGCTATACGTTTGTTGTGAAACCGGTGTTTGTTGTTCTCCCACCACTCCGGGAAGGCCCCGAACGACTTGGTCTCCGGGTCGACCGCGCCATCAAATGTGCCGATTGCCACTTCGTAGTCGTTGCGCGTGTCAATGACGGCCACATCGGCGTTTTGGATCAACTCATTCCAATCCGCTGGCTCGACATAATGGCCAACACGTGCACGCGGATCGACGTCAGGCTGGCCCATCGTCACGATCTCACGTTTTAACCGGACTTTCATGCGATTGAAGGGCGCAGTCGAGGACCTGCTCTCCTTCCACTCGAGCGCGGAACAACCGGGCAGGTCTCGGATATGGGCGAGCACTGCATCAATGCCAGCGCGTGGCCCGGCAATTGTTCCATTGATGCCCTCGCGGGCCAATAGAAGCGTTCCCTGAACTCCATTGGCGCAGCACATCTGCGCAAGAGGCCCCTTGATCGCAGTGGGGTCTTCAAGCCGTGTGAAGTGGTAGAGTGCAGCAATAGTATACATGAACGGCGAAATACGCGTTCTTTGGGACATTTTGCAAGAGGTTCTGCGGTCAAATTCCATCTTACATGGCGGCGCGACACTCCGTAGGGTGGAATTCGAGAACCAGCCTCGCGAGGAAACCATGCGTGCCTTGATTGTGATCGATGTCCAGAATGACTTTTGCCCCGGCGGCGCGCTGGCTGTGCCCGACGGTGCTGCAATTGTCCCGGGGATTAACGCGGTGATGTCAGACTTTGACGCGGTTATTCTAACGCAAGACTGGCATCCCGCAAGCCATTCCTCTTTCGCCTCGTCTCATACCGGCAAGGCTCCCTACGAGGTCATTGATATGCCTTATGGTCCCCAAGTGCTCTGGCCTGACCATTGCGTTCAGGGCACCGGCGGGGCGGCGTTCCACCCTGATCTCAACCTGACTTGCGCCGATCTTATCATCCGCAAAGGCTACAATCCGGCAATAGACAGCTATTCCGCCTTGTTTGAGAATGACCACAAAACGCCAACAGGTCTGGAGGGTTATTTGCGCGGTCGGGGTATTACCCAGCTGAGTTTGGTCGGATTGGCGCTCGATTTCTGCGTGAACTTTTCGGCAGTCGATGCAGCGACTGCGGGCTTTGATGTTACTGTGGATGTCTCGCTGTGTCGCGCTATTGATCTGAACGGATCGCTGGCAACGGCAGTTGACGGCATGAAACAGGCAGG
>CBDTVL010000045.1:0-19777 GCA_965363755.1 uncultured Sulfitobacter sp. | reverse complement strand
CTAGAACAAATTACCTGCCAAAAGCGTTTGGCACAGCGGGCTGTTGGCATCGGCCAATCCATCGATCACGTCGAAATGATGTTTGTCCGGCTCTTCCACGGTTTGTGTAATGGCACCCATTCCTTTCCAGATATTGGCCAGCAACGCATTCTGGCGCAGGAATTCGGATCTTTCTGCCTGACCAACCCAACAGGTCAGGGGAATGCTCGCTAGGGGTGTCAGAAGGGCAGGGCTCTGTTTTGCCGCCTCTGTCTCAGTAAGTTGAATGTCGTTGTTCAATTGAGTGCGTAACAAGGGCCGCAAGTCGTGCACGCCAGAGATCGAGACGACATGTTCTATGCGGTCCGTCACATCTTTCGAAAGTGCGGTATCGCTGCACATCAGGCGCGACACGAGGTGTCCGCCAGCAGAATGGCCGCTTAGTCGGATCGGGCCCGCAATATCATTGGCGGCCACGGTCACGGCCTTGGCAATCTGCGCCACGATCCCGGTGACGTTTGTGTCGGGGCATAAAGTGTAAGATGGCATAACAACGGCCCAGCCCTGCGCAACAGGTCCGGCTGCAAGGTGAGACCAATAAGATTTGTCCAGCTTCAGCCAAAAACCGCCGTGGACAAAAACAACCAGACCTTTGGGCAACCCTTTTGGCAAGAACAGATCGAAACGTTCGCGTGGTTGATCGCCGTAGGTCTGATCAAGCCGGGCGTCAGCCTGATCCCGATATGCCTTTGCCGGACCGACCCAGGCTTCGGGCCAGCGGTCGCCGCCCGGAATGTTGGCGGCTTGGGCATAGGCGTTGTCCCAGTCGGTGATCCTGAACATATGTGGGTTTCCTGAACGTTAGGTTGAAGCTTGAGGCTTCGATATTTTATATTCGAACTAAATCTTGATTGAAAAGCAGAGATATGACGAGATGGGTGGACCTTTCGATCAAACGAACCGAGTATCCTATCCTGACAACGTATAGAAAAATGGGGAGTAATTACAAATGTCACAAAAGATGACCAAATTCACGTCCGCGCTGACGGCAATTGCGCTGAGCGCTGGTCTGGCGACGGCGGCATTTGCCGAAGATCTCAAGATCGGAATGATTGTTACACTGTCTGGCCCTCCCGGTGCTTTGGGGAAACAGGCGTCGGATGGTTTTGCGCTCGCGCTGGAACAAAAGGGCGGCAAGTTGGGCGGTCAGACTGTTCAGATGTTTATCGAAGATGATGAGCTTAAGCCTGATGTCGCCCTTTTGAAGGCGACAAACCTGATCGAACGGGAAGAAGTGGACATCATTGTCGGCACGATCTTTTCGAACATGCTGCAGGCGATTTTTAAGCCGATTGTGGAATCCGAGACGTTTTTGATCAGTCCCAATGCGGGCCCCTCCACATTTGCCGGCAAGAACTGCAATCCGTTTTTCTTTGTGACATCCTACCAGAACAACCAGAATTCCGAAGTGGCTGGCTTGATGGCCAATGCCCAAGGTTATGAAAACGTGTTCCTGATGGTGCCCAACTATCAGGCAGGCCGCGACAATGTCGCCGGGTTCAAAAGCACATTCAAAGGCAATGTGACATCTGAGGCGTTTACGCCACTCGGCCATCAGGACTTCTCGGCTGAACTGGCGCAAATCTCGACCTCGGGCTCAGATGCCCTGTTCACATTCATGCCGGGCGGCATGGGCGTGCGTCTGGTCAAACAGTTCGCGGGTGCTGGCCTGCGGGACAACATGGATTTCATGTCGGTATTCACGACAGATGAAACCACATTGCCTGGTCAGAAAACCGACGCAGTTGATTTCCTTGCAGCCGGTAACTGGGCACCTGACATGGACAGCCCCGGCAACAAGGCGTTCGTCGAAGCGTTTGAAGCCAAATATGGCTACATCCCCGGCGGCTATGCGATGCAGGCCTACGATACGGCAATGCTGATCGACAGTGCCGTGGCCAAAGTAGGAGGCGACATGGCTGACAAAGATGCGGTCCGCGAGGCTCTGCGCGCTGCCGACTTCCAATCGCTGCGCGGTGATTTTGCGTTCAGCAACAACCACTACCCGGTGCAGGATTTCCACATGCTCAAAGTTGTCGAGCGCGCGGATGGCAAGTTCCACACGTCTTATGTTGAAACCATGATCGAAGACTACGCAGACAGCTTCAAACAAGACTGCGCAATGTAGTTGGTTCTCAGCCCCCCAGCACACAGGGGGCTGAGATCTTTTTGAGGCACGTCATTTGTCCTTATCCCTTCTTCTGATTCAATGCCTGAACGGGCTGCAATATGGTGTCCTGCTGTTTCTGATAGCGGCAGGCCTGACATTGGTGTTCGGCGTAATGGGGTTTATCAACCTCGCACATGGCGTGCAGTACATGGTAGGGGCCTACCTTGCTTTTGCATTTTACGCGCTGACCGGGAATTTTCTATTCGCCTTGGTGCTGTCATTGATAGCGGCGCTGGGTTTTGGTCTGCTGCTTGAGGTATTGGTGTTTCGACATCTTTATGACCGTGATCATCTGGACCAGGTACTTGCGACCTTTGGCATCATCCTGTTTCTAAACGAAGCGGCAAAGGTCATCTTTGGGCCGCTGACGCTGACCATTCCACCGCCTGAATTCCTTTCGGGTTCGGTCCAGTTGACGGAGAACTTGCGCTATCCGGTCTATCGTTTTGCCACCATCGCGGCAGGTTTGGCCGTGGCGGCCGGATTGTGGGTGATCGTAACCCGTACGAGGGTTGGCATGCTGATCCGCGCCGGGGCGACCAATCCAGAGATGGTGTCTGCGCTGGGCGTCAATGTGCAACGACTCTTCATGTTCGTATTTGGCTTTGGCGCCATGCTGGCAGGGTTTGCGGGTGTGATTGCTGCGCCCATTTTCTCGATTGAACCGGGGATGGGCGACAATATCCTGATTGTGGCTTTTGTTGTTATCATCATCGGTGGAATCGGGTCGATCCGGGGGGCGTTTATTGCCGCCCTTATGATCGGCCTGATCGACACAATGGGCCGCAGCCTTGCCACCAGTACGCTGAGACTGTTCTTTGACGGCTCAGTCGCCAATCAGATCGGGCCAGCATTGGCATCGATGCTAATCTATATCCTCATGGCTGCAATTCTGGTGGTGCGTCCGGAAGGATTGTTCCCGGTCAAAGGGGGCACCTGAATATGGACCGTACGATTGTCATTGCCGCGGTGATTTTTGCGGTTCTGTTGGCTGCACCGTTTGTCGCCAGCCAATTGGGCGGCACTTATGTGTTGTCGCTTCTGATGAAGGCGATGCTGCTGGCCATCGCCGCCTTGTCGCTTGATCTCCTCATTGGGCAGGGCGGCATGGTCAGTTTCGGTCATGCCGCGTTTGTCGGGCTGGGCGCATACGCGACAGGCGTTGGGCTGGAAGAAGGTATTGAGGATGTCCTGATCCTGCTGCTGATTACCCTTGGCGTGACGGGGTTGTTCGCCGTGATCACCGGTGCGCTGGCGCTGCGGACCTCTGGCGTCTATTTCATCATGATCACGCTGGCATTTGGTCAGATGGCCTATTTTACATTTACATCTCTGGCGGCTTATGGCGGCGATGACGGTCTCACATTGTGGAGCACTGCTGAACTGTTTGGCACAGATGCCGTACAAAAGGGCAGTGGGCTGTACTTTGCCATAACAGGGTCGTTGATTGCGACTTGGTGGCTGGTTCACCGTATCGCCGGATCCCGCTTTGGCCGGGTCTTGCGCGCCGCGAAAGAAAACCCCGAACGGACCGAGATCATGGGTTTTTCGGTCTTTCGTTTTCGTCTGATCGCTTACGTGATTGCAGGCATGATCGCGGGCGTGTCCGGCCTGCTTTTGGCACAACAGGCCGAATTTATCAGCCCGGCGATCTCTACATGGCAGAAATCCGGTGAGTTGATCGTCGTGGTAGTCCTTGGCGGAATGGGCACCCGGAACGGGGCGGTTCTGGGCGCAGTTTTCTTTGTTCTTGTCGAGGAATTCCTCGGTGGCCTCCTGCATGAATGGAAGTTGATTTTTGGTCCTCTTCTTGTGTTGATGGTCCTCTATTCGCGCGGCGGAATATCTGACCTTCTGAGCGCACGTCCGAAAAAGGTTCTCGGGCCATGAGTGTCCTCATCGTCGAGAACCTGTACAAGTCGTTCGGCTCGGTACACGTCACTCAGGACGTTTCGCTGAGCGTGGCCGAGGCAGAATGCCATGCGCTGATCGGACCCAATGGTGCTGGCAAGACCACATTGATTCATCAGATATCGGGTGTCTTGCAGCCAGATAGCGGGCACATCAGATTTGACGGCCACGACGTGACGGCATTGCCGGTATGGCGTCGGGTACAGGCTGGTTTGAGCCGTACGTTTCAGATCACATCCGTCATCCCGTCCTTTTCGGTGCTTGAAAACGTAGCTCTGGCGGTTCAGGCAAAACAAGGCTCGAGCTTGCGGTTTATCAAATCAGCCAGCGGAGAGAAGGAATTGAACGACGCTGCGATGGTTTCTGTCAATCAGATTGGTCTGGCTGATCGGGCAGAGATCCCCGCAAAAGATCTGTCGCATGGTGAACGGCGATTGCTGGAGTTGGGCATTGCACTGGCGGGCAAGCCGACGTTCCTTTTGCTGGATGAACCGATGGCAGGGCTTGGACGTGCCGAAAGCCAAACTCTCACAGAAATCTTGCTGGAATTGCGTCGTGACATTCCAATGCTGCTGGTTGAACACGATATGGACGCGATTTTTCGGCTGGCCGATGTCGTTTCGGTATTGGTTGACGGTGTGATTGTGGCGCGCGGCACGCCGGATGAGGTGCGCGCCGACCCGACCGCCCGCGCGGCATATCTGGGGGGTGGTGCGGAATGAATGCACTGGTCGAAATCTCTGGGCTGACCGCGAGTTATGGATCCGCAAAGGTTCTGTTTGACGTCAATCTTAGCCTCGAACAGGGAAAGGTGACGACACTGATGGGCCGCAATGGCATGGGCAAGACCACAACTGTGCGTTGCCTCATGGGGTTGCTGAAACCGTCGAGCGGACACATTCACATCAAAGAGCGGAACATGGCCGGTGCGGAGCCGTTTGATATTGCCCGCGCGGGGTTGGGGTTGGTGCCCGAGGGTCGCCAAGTGTTCCCGACCCTGAGCGTTAGCGAAAATCTGCGGGCAACCGCGCGTGGAACCGGAGAGTGGACCGAGGCCAAGGTTTACAAGACATTTCCGCGATTGGCGCAGCGCCGGCGTAATCTTGGACGCGAATTATCGGGTGGTGAACAACAAATGCTGGCCATCGGGCGCGCGCTGATGACCAACCCCGACTTGTTGATCCTTGACGAGGCGACTGAGGGTCTGGCGCCGATGATCCGGACCGAAATCTGGAACATGTTGGCCCGTCTGAAGGCGGATGGGCTGTCAATCCTGCTGATTGATAAGAACCTTCAGGAGCTATCTCGGATTTCGGACCATTACTATGTCATTGAAAAGGGAGAGATTGTCTGGAGTGGTGACTCATCCCACTTTGACGCCAACCGAGCAGAAGTCGAAGAGTATCTTCACCTTTGAAGGTTCAGAAACGCAGCTTCGAACGGTCTCAGCGGGATGGGCCAAGACTGATGATCAGGTGCGATTGACCTGCTCTGGTCGATAGCCCGCCATTGTCTGATAATCCCCAACGATCGCCCGCAACTCGTCCGGGCTCGCCACATCGTCAAGGGCCGAAAACCCATTGGGCGCGCGCTCTTCGATCAAATCGATCACCCGCTCCGGCCCGCCATTACGATTGGCACGCACAATGTCGGCTGTCGCGGGGCGGCGCTCTGCATCATATGTTACAAGCCCGGCAATTCCGTCGGATTTGAGATGTCGCGCCATCGAGACAGCGTCAAGGATTGCCTGGCTGGCCCCGTTAGAACCAACCGGATACATAGGATGCGCGGCATCGCCCAACAGGCTGACGCGGCCACGCGTCCACTGATCCAGTGGATCACGGTCACACATCGGATAAACATAAATCTCGTCGGTTTCTTTGATCAGTGCCGCCACATCAAGTTCTGGGATGTCGATTTTGCCGGTGACATGGCGCATCACCTCATCCAGATTACCGCGGCGAGACCAATCATCAGGATGGGGCAAGGTATCCGTTTCAGTGCCCACATTGGCGCAGATTACCCAGTTCATCAGCGTTTCATCCGGGCGCGCAGGATCATTGTAAATTGGGTAGAGCACCAGCTTTGAGCGCATCCCGCCGGCAATGATCATGGTTTGACCATCCATGAATGGTTTGGTCCAGCGGGCTCCGCGCCACATAACAATGCCCTGCCAGCTGGGCGCTGCCTGATCCGGATGCCAAGCTCGGCGAACTGTAGAATGAATACCATCTGCGCCGATCAGGATATCGCTTTGTTCTGTCAGATCGCCCGTGTCAGTGGCGAATGTGTTGATCACACCGTCCGTGTCCTGTTCGAATCCCGTCAGAATGTGCCGCGTCCGAATTGCATTTGGCCCCAGTCGATCTCGCACCGCGTCCGCGAGGCATTTCTGCAATTTCCCGCGGTGAATGGAAAACTGCGGTACGTCGTACCCCGCCCATGTCCCACGTGGCTGGCGCAAGATGTCCTGCCCGGTGGTTGTTTTGTAGATCAGTTCGCGGGTTCGAATGCCAATATTATCCAAAGGCTCCAACAGCCCGAGATCGGCCAACTGGCGGATGGCGTGGGGTAAAATGTTGATGCCAACGCCCAACTCGGCAATTGCGTCTGCGCGTTCATAGATCACCGGCAGAAACCCAGCGCGGTGCAACGTCAGCGCAAGGGTCAGGCCGCCGATTCCACCGCCGGCAATTGCGATATTGAGTTTGTCGGCCATGGGGTCTCCGATTTCAGCGTTCTGTGCAAAACATATATCAAAGACGCAGCGTGTCTAAGAAATTATCCGAGCGGACGTCGGCCGCGCCGCCGCGCCCATTATCGCCAGTGATGGCAAAATCGGCACGCCTCATCGGTTGCAAATTCTGCGCGACGCTTCATAGTCTTCGCGATTACACAAAAGGGAGCCTGACCCATGAAACTCATCACCACCGTACTGGCCAGCATGATCGCAACCACAGCACTCGCGGATGGACATCTGCCCAATCTTGAGGGCAAAGAGGTCGTTGTTGTAACCGAAAACGCCTATCCGCCGTTGCAGTTTGTCGAACCGGGTAGCGGCGATGCGATCGGTTGGGAATACGACGCGATGGCGGCGATTGCCAAGCGGATTAACGTTACCATCGTTTACGAAAATATCAGTTGGGATGCGATGATCCCCGCAATTTCTGAAGGCCAGTATGACATTGGCATGACCGGGATCACCATTCGCGATGACCGCAAAGAAAAAGTAGATTTCTCAGACACCTACATGCGCTCTGAAATGGTCATGCTAGTGCGCGGCGATGAAGAACGGTTCACCGATTCAAAAAGTTTCGCGGCAGACCCTGATCTGCTGATGGCTGCACAGCCCGGAACAACCCCGTTTTACGTGGGTGTCTACGATGTGCTTGATGGCGACGAAGCAAATGCGCGCATCGTGAAATTTGAAACCTTCGGCGCAGGTGTTGCCGCGCTTAGCGCAGGGGATGTTGATTTGGTCCTGACCGACGGAACAGCCGGGAACGGATATGTCTCGTCTTCCGAAGGCGCTCTGAAAATCGTCGGGGAAAAGTTGGGGACTGAAGACTTCGGATTCATTTTTCCAAAGGGATCAGATCTGGTTGGACCCATCAACGCGGCGATTGCGGACATGCAAGGTGATGGCACGTTGGACGCGCTCAACAAGAAATGGTTTCTGGATTACAAACTGGGCGGATAAGGCCCTAGCGTAAGTGACCGTGAGCCCAATACTGCTCGTTTGGAGGGGCCTTTGTTAGGTCCCTCTGATCAGGACAAAGACTTTCCGTACTGGCTGGTTCTGCTGGTGAGTCTTATCGCGTGGATGTCATACCGCGTTGCTGTTGACGATCTCTATTCACAAGTTCTGGGCACTTTGACCAAAGGCATCCAGATCACGGTTCTTGTCACGTTGATCGGGTTTCTGTTGGCTGCGGCTGCGGGTCTGCTTCTTGCAATCATGTCGCTGTCGAAGTCGATGATCGCCCGGCAAGTCGCGCGGTTTTACATAGAAGTCGTTCGTGGCATCCCGATTATCGTGCTTTTACTCTATGTCGCGTTTGTTGTTGCACCTGCGCTGGTCGCTGCGGCAAACTGGGTGCTTGAACCGTTGGGCCTGGATGCGGTCCGAACCCGTTCATTTCCGTTACTCTGGCGGGCAACTTTGGCGCTTGCCATTGGCTACTCTGCCTTCATCGCTGAGGTTTTTCGTGCCGGTATCCAATCTGTAGATCATGGCCAGATCGAAGCCGCCGAAGCACTGGGCCTCAGCCGCTGGCGGCGCTTTCGTCACATCGTTTTTCCGCAAGCGATCCGCACAATCATGCCGCCGCTGGGCAATGATTTTGTTGCCATGGTTAAAGATTCAAGTCTTGTTTCAGTGCTGGGCGTCAGCGATATCACCCAGCTTGGCAAGGTGACGGCGGCTGGTAACTTTCGGTATTTTGAAACCTATAACATGGTCGCTCTGATTTATCTGACACTCACCCTGACGCTGTCTCTGGTCTTGCGGCGGGTTGAACGCAAAATGCGCGATCGGCCACACTAGACGGCCGACATGATTCCCCGCAACTCTGCAAGCCCGCGCATTCGGCCAATCAAGGGGTAACCGGGCATGCCTTCGAACTGCAGATCGGATAGCAGATCCTGACCGTGATCCGGGCGCATCGGAATTTCCCAGTCGCTGCGCCCTTGTTCTTTGCGCCGGTCTTGTTCTGCCATCAGCGCGCGGATGGTGGACACCATATCAGTGTCGCCTTCAAGATGTGGTGCCTCAAAGAAATCAGGCCGCGAGGGATCATCGCTGGGAAT
Organism: uncultured Sulfitobacter sp.; assembly: GCA_965363755.1. GTDB lineage: Bacteria > Pseudomonadota > Alphaproteobacteria > Rhodobacterales > Rhodobacteraceae > JL08. The sequence goes on along the minus strand of CBDTVL010000045.1, from coordinate 10,848 downwards.
TCGCTTGGTATTGCGCAAATGTGCGAAATGGATGCGGTCTCCAAGCCGTTCAATAAAGCCGGGCGCGTCGAATTCCGATGCCACGCCCAGCGATCCGGTGCAAAGCGTTGCGCCATTCGACGAGAGATCGACTGCGTTCAGCACCTGCGCGAAATCTTGCGTCGACGACATCACCCGAGGCAAACCCAACAGTGAAAAAGGCGGGTCATCTGGATGGCAGCACAGCCGCATGCCCAAGGACTGGGCGACGGGAGCGATTTCGGACAAGAAATCAATCAGATTGGCCCGCAACCGGTCGGACCCGATCCCATCATAAGTCCCAAGGTGGGCCTGAACGTCGGACAGTGTCCACTTGTCATTTGATCCGGGCAGGCCGGCAATGATGTTGTGTTGTAGCGTCAGACGTTGCGGGTCGCTGAGCGCATCGAAGCGTCGTTTTGCGGCGGCTCTTTGTGCGTTGGAATAGTCGTCGGTGGCGGTGGCACGCCGCAGGATGTACAAATCGAACACCGCAAAATCCAGCAGGCTGAACAGCATTGCAGTTCCCCCGTGCGGCTGTGGTGCGCGCAGGTTCGTGCGGGTCCAATCCAGAATAGGCATGAAATTGTAGCAGATTGTCTCAATCCCCTGCGCCGCCAAAGCACGAAGGCTGGTTTTGTAGTTCTCCAGATGTGTTCTTACACCGCAGCCTTGGGTTTTGATCGTTTCTGACACGGGCAGGCTTTCGACCACATCCCACGAGAAACCGGCGTCAGATACCATATCCTTGCGCTTCACGATCTCGTCTTGTGTCCAGACGTCACCGGGTGGGATGTGGTGCAGGGCAGTCACAATCCCGTGAACGCCAACTTGGTGTAAATCTGGAAGAGCGATGTGATCTGCCGGACCAAACCAGCGCCAACATTGTTTCATGGCTGCCATCCTTTGTAGAGCGGGTGGTCCGGGCCCAAAGGCAATGAAACGCGTTGCCCGCTGCGGGCAGCATGATAGATTGCCGTCACCAGTTCAATCGAGGCGGCGCCTTCGTCCAGTGTCACCGCTTGATTGGCACGCCCCGCCGTGGCATCCGCAAGTGCGGCAAAGAAACCCACGAAACCGATATGCTCCGCGTGCGTACCCGCGATCACCTTGTCGACCTGAGATTGTTCTGCCGGATCGCGGGCGACAAATTGCCAACTCTCGGATCCGGGTGCGTACGCGGCGGTACCCGATGTTGCAGTCAGGTGCTCAAATACCAGTCGGATCCGCGTTTGATCAAAGGCGGCGCCCAACGTGATGCTGCTCGTACAAAGCGCTCCGCTGCGCAATTGAAACGACAAGGCAGCGCAATCTTCGGTCTCGATCGGATTCACCCGCGTGGTTGTCATGGCCGACACTGCAGCGACAGGGCCCATGAAATGCATCATGAGATCGTGGTTGTGAATCGAGTGCCCCAACACTGCGCCACCCTGCTCACCGGCAAATGTGCCGCGCCAGGGAACCGCATAATAATCGTCCCCGCGCGACCAATGTGTTTCAATAGCGCCGACCTGGGCAGCGCCGGCTACCCCGGCGTTTATCAATGCGCGCAGCTGTGCCAGTGGCGGGCCCCAGCGGTATTGAAACACCGGGAAAACATGACGCTTATGGCGGATAGACGCAGCCCTGATCCGGTCCACATCTGCCAGGTTTGTAGCCAAAGGCTTTTCGCAAACCACATGTTTGCCCGCTTCGAGCGCAGCCAATGTTGTGGCAACATGAAGGTGCGGCGGCAGGCAAATGTCGATCAGGTCAATTTCGGGATCGTTTAGTGCGGCGTCAATTGTTGACTCGCTGCGGAAGGTGTCAGCGCCGCGGATATCTTCGATACGTCTCGTGTTCTGGTCGACAACCATCTCGACTGAGAACTGTTCAGAAAGGGCGCGGTAGGCCTGCAAATGTTTGTGCCCAACACCCGCGCCCAGAATTGCAACGCGGTTCATGGTGCCGCTCCCTCAGCCATCGACTGTGCGGTCAGCGCCAGTTCCATCACCAGAAAGCAATGGGCTTGCGTCATCGCGGTTTCGGTCCTGTGGATCAGATCATGGGCGAAGCGTTCAAAATAGGGCAGTCCAGCATCGTGTGCTGAAACTTTTTCGCAGACTTCGCCGTTTACCAGAATGACATGGTCAGTGCCTTCAACCCCACCGACGTCCAGGTATTTGCGCAGTTCAATGTAGCCCTTAGTGCCAAGGATCGTCAGCCGTCCGTCGCCCCATGTAGGCAGCGCGTCTGGTGTGAACCAGTCGACCCGGATATATCCGGTGCCGTTTGGGCTGCGCAGAGACAGTTCGCCGAAATCCTGTAACTGAGGCGTGTTTGGGTTGGCGTAGTTGGCGACAAACGCATTTGTAATCTGCGCCGTATCTGAGTTGGTAAAGTGCAGAAACTGATCAATCTGGTGAGAGGCGATATCGGCTAGAATGCCACCGTAACACTCGCGCTGGAAAAACCAATCGGGGCGCGTAGCCCGGTTCAACCGATGCGGCCCCAGGCCGACGGTGTGGACCACCTTGCCGATAGCACCGGCCTCTATCAACGTGCTGGCGCGGGTGACCGCAGGGACTTCAAAGCGTTCAGAGAAGTTGATCGACCATATACGTCCTGTCTTAGCAACGCAGTCCTTGATCTGGTTAAGCTGATCCAAAGTGGTGCAGCCGGGTTTATCGGTCATGACGTCCATACCCCGTAGCATCGCGTGAAGTGCCAGTTCAGCGCGATCAGCTGGAATCGCTGAAATCAACGCCAAGTTCGCTCCGCTGCCCAAAGCACGCTCAAATGTTTCAAATCGAGGGATGTCAGGGAACCGCTTTTGATACCCCTCAAGCGTTTCTGGGGTGCCAATTGTCCAATAGCCCAGACACTCGGCGCCATTTGCCAACATGTTCTCGGTCATACCGTAAATGTGTCTGTGATCCAGACCGATAGCGATGAACTTGAGCGTCATATCAGCGGCACCTTTGTTGTTGCGCCGGTCCTGCTGGCGATCTGCATGGCGTCGATAACGGCGTGGGACATGAGTGCACTGCGCCCCGTGGCCATCGGCTCTGCGCCGGTTCGTAGCGTGTTCGCAAAATCCTCAATCACGGACTGATGCCACGCATGGGTAAAGGCCATCGGGTCGGCCCCGCCACCCGTGCCTGCAATTGCCCCATGTGTTTCGGTCTTTCCGTCTAATGTTGTGATGGTGAGCTCGCCGGATGCCAAATGTGCTGAGGCTTTGGTTCCCTGGAGTGTGATGCTCTCGGCATTGCCGGGATAAGCGGCAGTAGTTGCCATAAGGGTCCCACATGCACCGTTTTCCATTTCAAATAACGCGCCGGCCCAGTCCTCGGCCTCAAGTTCATGCAGCGAAGTTGTGCGCATCATCGCCTGCACCGACATAACAGGCCCGAGCAACCACAAAGCCAGATCCAAAGTATGGATCGCCTGACTGATCATTACGCCGCCGCCATCACGGGCATAGGTGCCCCGGCCCGGCGCATCGTAGTAGGTTTGATCACGCCACCATGGCACGCGAATGTCGACCGTAGCAATGTCGCCCAGTTTTCCTTGGCTCAGTGCGCTCTTCAGCGCAAGTGACGCAACGCGTGCACGGTGTTGAAAGACAATCCCCAACGGCACTCCTGCAGAGTCGCAATGTGCAACAACCTGCATCGCGGCTGTCAGATCGCGCTCGATTGGTTTTTCCATGAGGATTGGTTTGCCATGGGACACAAGCACCTCGATCAACGGCATCCTCGCATCAGGAGGTGTGGCAAGAATGACAAAATCAATGTCGGGGTCGCGGGCAATCTGCTCGACACTGTCAAGCGGCTTCACCACATATCCTAATTGATCGCTGGCTCGGGTCGCATAGACACGTGTGCGATCCCAGCTTCGCCCGTAGACGCCAGTCAATGCCAAGCCCTTTGTCGAATGCTGAATGGCGGCCAAATGGGTGTCGGCCACCATACCCAGCCCGATCAACGCGATTTTCATTTGACCCTCCTGATGATACAAACTCGCAGTAAATTGCGACCGCGCCAAGCAAAACATGCACCCGCGCAAAAACATGTTATCGTTTACAAAAATCGAAAGAGGAGAGGCGGAAGATGGGCAATCTGGATGGGCTGACCGACACGCTGTATCAGGGCATTTGCGAATTGCCGATCGTGTCACCACATGGGCATTGCGATCCAGCATGGTTTGCGGGTGACGTGCCTTTTGCCAATGCGGCTGAACTGATGGTGATCCCTGATCATTACGTTTTTCGGATGCTGTATTCGCAAGGCGTGCCGCTCGCTGACCTCGGGATCGGCAGCGGCGCCGATCCACGCGCTGTATTCCAGCTGTTTGCTGAGCACTGGCACCTGTTTTTGGGCACACCCAGCCGCATTTGGATTGAATATGTGCTGGAACAGACCTTGCAGATCAAAACCCCTCTGTCGGGACAAACTGCGAACCAAATTTATGATCAGATCGGGGAAAAGCTGGCGCACCCTGATTTTTACCCACGTGCCTTGTTCGACCGATTTGGAATAGAGGTATTGGCGACAACGGACAGTGCACTGGATGATCTGGCACACCATCAGATCATTGCGAACAGCACATGGTCCGGCAGGGTACTGCCAACATTTCGCCCGGACGGCGTGTTGGATCCCAACGATGTTTCTTTTGTCGAAAACCTGACTGCTTTGGCCGCGATCTCGGGCGTTCAGATCAGTACTTTCAAAGACTATCTTGCCGCATTGCGCCAACGTCGCGCGTACTTCAAATCTATGGGCGCGACCGCAACGGATCATGCAATCGAGGTGGTCCACACCGAGTGGCTGGATGATCCCGAGGCGATCTTTCAGCGCGTGCGGATCGGGCGGGGAACCGATGACGATGCAGTGCGTTTTTACGGCCATATGTTGATCGAGATGGCCCAGATGTCGGTCGAAGATGGCATGACCATGCAAATTCATGGCGGCAGTCGCCGTAACACCAACCACGCCGTGATGGCGCAGTTCGGGCGTGACAAAGGCGCGGATATCCCGGTTGCGGCGGATTGGGCGCGGGGCCTTGATACCTTGCTGAACCGTGTAGGGAATTCAACGGATTTTATTTTGATCCTGTTTACGCTGGACGAAACCACATATGCTCGGGAACTGGCACCAATGGCCGGTCACTGGCCCTGTTTGCGCATTGGCCCGCCGTGGTGGTTTCACGACAGCCCGGCTGGCATTGCGCGTTATTTTGATCAGGTGGTGGAAACGGCAGGGTATTGCAATCTTGCCGGATTCAATGATGACACCCGGGCATTCTTGTCGATCCCCGCCCGTCACGATCTATGGCGGCAGGGCGTGGCGCAACATTTGGCCGGGCAGGTATTGAAGGGCTATTTTGACATGAATGACGCGGGCAAGCTTGCAAGGCTTCTGGCGACGGACCTTGCCCGGAATGCCTATGGGCTCGCACCGTGATTGGTCGGATTTTGCATTTTGGGGTCGGCAACTTCTGCCGCGCGCATCTGGCAGACTTTACGCAGGATGCGGGCAATTGGTCGGTGACCGGCGTGAGCCTGCGTTCGCCTGCTGTTCACGATGGGCTGCGGGCACAGGGATTTGACTACAGCCTTTGCGTTCAGGGCCGAAGCGTCAAACGCATCACAGTTTTTGATCACATCCTTGTTGCGCCAGAAAACCCGGAGGCGGTTATAGGCGCCATCTGCGCTGCTGACGTGCACATCATATCGTTGACGGTGACAGAGAAGGGATACCATCTGACTGCCGACAATCACCTGAATCTTGACGACCCAATGATTGTCGCGGATCTGAACGGGCAAGGACCGCAGACAGTCATTGGATTTTTGGCCCATGGTCTGGCAAAGCGCGACAGCCCGGTGACTGTTCTGAGCTGTGATAATAGAAACGCAAACGGGGATGTTTTGCGGCAGGCGGTTGCAGCATATGCCGCCCGTGCAGGTATCGATCTGGACTGGACCTTTCTCAGTTTCCCCAACGCGATGGTGGATCGGATCACCCCCGCAACCACTGATGCTCTGCGCGCATCATCCGGCGATCCGATGGCTGTTCCAACCGAACCATTCCGGGAGTGGGTAATCGAAGATCAGTTTGCCGGGCCGCGCCCGGATTGGCCTGACGTGCAATTTGTAACCGACGTGGCCCCTCACGAAATGCGCAAATTACGCATGCTGAACGGGGCACATTCGTGGCTTGCCTATGCTGGAATCCTAGCGGGGTATGACTATGTGCATCAGGCAATCGCGGACCTTGAGTTGCGCGCTTCTGCACAGGCCTTGATGACAGAAGCGGCTGCTACGTTGCCAGCGGAAGTGCGACATCAGACAGAGGGCTACGCCCAAGCGTTAATCAGCCGATTTGAAAATCCGGAACTGGCCCACAGGCTGCGTCAAATAGCGATGGATGGCAGCCAAAAACTGCCCTATCGCTTCGTTGACAGCCTGCGCGATCGTCGTGATGCAGGGTTGCCGGCCCCGGCGCTTGTTGGTGGGGTGCGGGCGTGGATCGCCTTTTGCAAGGCCGAGCACGCAGCAGGTCGTCCGATCCAGGATCCAAAAGCTGGCCAGATCGCAAAAGCCATTGAGAGCGTGCAGGCAGACGAAATGTTGTTGGAGCTGATTGGTGCCGCTGACCTGAAATCCAGTGTTGCAGCTTGAAAGAATGCGCACGCACGACAGTCATCATCGGTTCTGCCGCTTCCAGATGATCAGCCCTGAAACCACAATGACGGTTGCTCCAATCATCGTCCAGCTGTCGGGAACATGGTTGAACACAAAGTAACTCAGCACTGATATGTAGATAATGAACGAGTAAGTATAAGGCATCAGGGTGCTGGCAGAGCCATAGCCATGCGCATTTGTCATGAGTTGATGACCGGCCCAGGCAAAACCGCCCAGCCCAAACAAGACAAACCACTGCACGGGAGTTGTTGGAGATACCCAGCTCCAAAGGGCAAAGGGCAGTAAGGCAAAAGTGCCAAGTGCTCCCATATAGAACTGCAATGTGTCCGTCGCGACGAGGCCAGAAAGTTTGCGGGTCATGATCGAATAAAGCGCAAGACTGAAAGCGTTGTAGATGACGAGGAGCATCGAGAGATGAAACGTCTCGCCAAACGGGCGGATTACGATCAAGACGCCAACAAAACCCAGTACAATCGCAAACCATCGCCATGGCCCGACCCGCTCTCCAAGGAGTGGCCAGGACAGCAGACAGACAATGATCGGGCTGGAGAACATGATTGTCGACGTGACACTGAGAGGCAAAAAATTCAGAGCATAGAAATTTAGGATCGTCGCTGAAATAAGTAGCCCGGCTCGAACAACAACCTGCCAAAGGTGCGTTGTCCTGAACCGATCCACTTCGATTCCGCCCCGCGCGATCAACGCGATTGAGATCGCAAAATGACCGGCGTACCGCATGAACGCCAATTGAAAGGCCGGAAAGCCCGCAATGATCAACCACTTTGCACCCGTGTCAACAAAGGCAAAAAAGAGCCACGCGATCAACATCATGACAATGCCGAGTTGCGGCCGATTTTCGATTGCGCGGGCGGCGACGGCCACGTTACTTTTTGAACCGGTTCGCGTAATAATCAACCATCTGGCTGACCATGTCGTCGCCGTGCCCGTCCTCTACGGCGCTGCGCAAGGCTGTTAGCGGGCCATTTGACATGATGCTTTCGACACCTGCGTCGTCGGCCATTTGACTGTAATATCCAACGTCTTTGGCGGCATTCTTGATCGCAAAAGCCAGTTGGTTCGGGTCGCCGTCAACGCCGTACGCTTTGACAAAACCCATCATGCCGGAATGCAGTGGGCCAGCCGCCATTACATCGTACAACTCTGCCCGGTCAACGCCGGCAACGTCCGCCATGGCAAACGCTTCGGACATTGCATTCGCGACAGTCATCCCGAAGAAATTGTTGATAAGTTTGATCGTATGGCCGGACCCCAGCGCGCCCAGATGAAAGACGTTCTCACCAAGATCTTTCAGGACCGGTTCGACCTTGCTGAATGCAGTTTTGTCGCCAGCAGCCATGATGTTAAGCAGCCCGTCTTTGGCGTGCGAAGGGGTGCGCCCTAGTGGGGCGTCCAGATAAGCCCCGCCTGCGGCGGCAACTTCTTCACCCAGCGCGCGGGTGCTGCCGGGCAGCGAGGTGCCAAAGTCGATGACGACAGCATCTGGCGCCAGGCCTGCAATCACACCTTCGGGTCCGCGCATTCGCGATTCCACACTTGCGCTGGTATCCATGCAAAGCATCACGATGTCGCTTGCGGCGGCGACGTCTCGTGCTGTAGCAACTTCAGTCGCGCCACTTGCAACAGCGGCGTCGATATTCGGGCGGGACCGGTTGGCTGTGATGGTTATGGCGTAGCCCTTATCCTGCAGGCGGCCGACCATCGCAGCCCCCATTAGCCCCAATCCGATAAAGCCGATTTTTGGTTTGCTCATGCTGAGATTCCTATTTGAGTGTGTCAAAGGCGCGTTTCTTCATGCCTTTCTGAATTTCGTAAATGGATATCGGTACGTCCGGCTGTGGTTGCGGGATGCGCACCGGGATGTCTTTCAGGCGCGGGTTGAGAGTGCTCTTACCGCACAGCATCCGCGTATCGTAATCCTCGATGCCATTCCAGCGGGTCATTGACCCCATAATCGGAAAAGCATCCGCAGCCATCATTTCGTAAAACAAGATACGCCGTGCGCGGTTTGAGGTATTAAGCGCAGAACCATGCACGATCCGACCGTGATGGATGCTCACAGAGCCCGCAGGACCCACAAGCTGGACCGCATCCTGCGGCTTTAACCCATTATCTTGCGGATGCATGGCACCGGCAAAGACGCCGTCGACATGATGGTCATAGACGGGGCCTTTGTGGCTGCCCGGATAGACCATCAACGGTCCATTCTCAGGCGCCATATCGTCAATGCAAACTCCGATGGCGAGAATGTCGTCATTGGTATGGGGATAGAACGCATAGTCCTGATGCCACTCCACAGCCGCCCCATATCCCGCGGATTTCATATTGAGTTTTGATGTATGCAGACGCAGGTTGGGCCCGATCAGGTCGCGCGCAGGCGCCAGGATAAGATCGGAAAACATCAGGTTGCGCATCAGATCCGAGATCAGGTGCGGCAGTTTGATCCGGCGCAGGCGGGGACTTTCAAGCGTGTGGCTGTCCTCGAGATCAAGCCGGTCATTTGAGGCGGTCATACCCGCAGCTTCTTTTTCGAAACGGGTAATCTCGGATCGGATTTTGGTCAGCCATTCAGGCGAGATCTGGTTTTCGAGGACGACATAGCCGTTTTCATCATAGCTGGCGATCTGATCAGGCGTTAGCACTTCGGACATGTGCTTTTCCCTCCATTTCAGCGGCCAGTTGAGATTCGATCTGCAAGGCGATAGCCAGCGTTCGGGTTGCGTCAGCCACATCGATCAGCGGCTCGGCACCGTCCATCACGTCGATGAAATGATCCAATTGCGCGTCAAGCGGGGATTTGGTGTTTTGCGCAGGTTCCAATGGTTGCCTTGTGGCGGCTGTGCCCCAATCGGTGCCTGCCCACAGGGTCATCGACGGAAAGCTGATGGCACCTTTGGTTCCCATGATCCATAACATGTCTTGGCCGGTGGCGCCTATGTTGGGGTTCTCACCTGATCCGGCCTCAAAACCCCAAGGCGAGGGCGAGGTGTCGGCAAAGCTGATGGTGCCGGTTGCACCGATTTCAAAGGCAAGTGCAATTGCACCGCTTTCGATCCGGGTGTCACTGCGCAGGCCCGCACCGCGCACGGCGGTTGTGATGGCAATCTCTCCGATCACAAAACGCAGCAAGTCGATGTCATGTACCAAATTGATCATTACCGGGCTGCCGTCGAGGGTGCGCCAGTTATCGTCGAAATAAGAGTCCGACTTGCGCACGGCCCAGATGAGGTTGGCGCAGACCGGGGTGCCGATGATACCGTCGGCAATAAGGCATTTGAGTTGCTGAACTGGCGCATGGTAACGGCGATGATGTCCAACCAAAGAGGCAACTCCGGTACTCGAGACTGCAGCAGCCAGCGCATCCGCCTGAGACAGATCACCGGCCACCGGCTTTTCAATCAGCATATCCCAGCCACGCTGCGCTGCATAACTGCCTTGTTCCGCGTGTAGATGCGTGGGCGTTGCAATGATAACGCCGTCAACGGGCTCCTTGACCTCGGTCATTGAGCGGTATTGCGCGCCCACATCATGTCGGGGATCGACCAGCCCAGCCAACATGCACTTGTCGTGTGCCGCTACCGACACCACATGTCGCGCGCCTATCAGGCCTCCGCCGACAACAAGGATGCGTTTCACATTACGGCTCCGATTTGCCATGGGACAAATTCATAGTCCCCAAGCCCCTGTGCTTCGGATTTTGTCTTCTCGCCGCTGGCAACACGCAGAAACATGTCATAGATTTCCCGGCCTTTTTTCTCGACGCTGGTGCCTTGTGAAAGGATGGTACCAGCGTCGACGTCCATATCTTCGGACATGCGTTTTGCCATTTCGGTGTTTGTGGCTACTTTGATCGTCGGGCTTGGTTTAGAGCCAAAGGCTGATCCGCGCCCGGTTGTGAAACAGACCAGAGTGCAGCCGCCCGCGATTTGGCCGGTCACGCTTGCGGGATCATAACCGGGGCTGTCCATAAAGGTGAAGCCGCGCGTGCGCACAGGTTCGGCGTATTTGTAGACGCCCATTAGCGGGCTTGTGCCGCCTTTTGCCGCCGCCCCCAAGGATTTCTCGAGGATGGTTGTGAGACCGCCTTTTTTGTTTCCCGGGCTTGGGTTGTTGTCCATACTGCC
>CBDTVL010000044.1:0-20132 GCA_965363755.1 uncultured Sulfitobacter sp. | reverse complement strand
CCGGGCATCAAAGTGCGGAGGGCGCGCACCCCAGGTTGCTTGAAAAACTTGGCAAAGACCCGATTCTGTCACTGGGTCTGCGATTGGGCGAAGCGTCCGGCGCAGCGCTGGCCATCGGCGTGTTACAGGCGGCAATTGCGTGCCACAGTGGCATGTCCACCTTTTCCGAAGCCGGGGTTACGGACGGATGATCTAGGCGGATTTCTGGTCGTCCCCCTGCGCCCGGTTTAGCAGCGCAATTTCCAACTCCTTTTCGAGTTCTTTGGCGCGGGCAATGTAAGCTGTGTTCTCGCTGGATGGAATATCCGAGCGCCAGAGTTCAGCTAGCTCTTTGACGGCGTATCTGTCGTGCGCATAAAAAGTCTCTTCAGCCTCTGAGGCCTCAAATTCTGACAAGCCGACGTTTTCCAACACATAACGCCCCGCCCTGAGCGAGCTGTCAAACATTTCACGCACGATGTCGTCCGCCCCAGCCTGATAAAGCCGGAAGACTTGGCTCCGGTCCTTTGCACGGGCAACGATGTGGATGTCGGGGCGCTGCCGCTTGGCATAGGTGACCAATTGTACGGCGGCCTCTGGATCATCAAGCGCCACAACAAGAACGGCGGCTTCGTCCAGCCCTGCGGCGCGCAGCAACTCGGGGCGGGTGGGATCTCCTAAAAAGCCCTTGTAGCCAAATCGGCGCATCAACTGGATGGTTTCCATGTCGTGATCCAGAACCACAGTGCTGAATCCGCTGGATTGCACCAGTCGGTTCACGATCTGACCAAAACGACCAATTCCGGCAATGATCACGGTGCCTTTTTCGTCAATTTCATCATCAACAACTGCCCGCGTAGTTTCTCTCATGCGTTTTGAGAGAATGTCGTAGAGGATGAACAGCAATGGTGTGATCAGCATGGTCAAGGCGATGATCAGCAAAAGCTTGGAGGCAACGCCGGGCGGGATCACGTTCTGCTGAATCGAAAACGACAGCAAAACAAAACCAAATTCACCTGCTTGCGCCAGCGACAGTGTGAACAGCCACTGATCACGGCCTTTTAATTTGAAGGCGCGACCAAGAATGTAAAGGATCACGCCCTTGATGAGGATCACCAGAAAGGCAAGGCCAACAATCGATCCGATATCGGAATAGAGAAGCTTGAAATTGATCCCGGCCCCGACGGTGATGAAGAACAGTCCCAACAAAAGGCCTTTGAACGGCTGCAAATCGCTTTCCAGTTCATGGCGGAACTCGGAGTTGGCCAGGACCACCCCGGCGAGAAAGGCACCCAGCGCTGGCGACAGGCCGACCAAAATCATCAGGAAGGAAATGCCGACAACTATCAGCAGAGCCAGCGCCGTATACATTTCGCGCAGATGTGAGGCGTGGATGAATCGGAAAACCGGACGGGTTAAATAGACCCCGGCCAGAATGATGGTCCCGACAGCAGCAAGGGTGACCAACGTAACGCCCCAGCCCGGCAGGCCTGCAACAAGAGAGAAGCCAACTTCGCCATGCCCATCATTCTGGACCCCTTGCCTGGTCAAAGAACCATCTGCAGATAAAACGATGCCACCGAAGGGCAGAGACAGGGCCAGCAAGGGCAAGAAAGCCAAAATCGGGATCACCGAGATATCCTGCGTCAACAGCACAGAAAACGCGGATCGGCCCCCTTTGGTCTGCATTAAGCCTTTTTCTGACAGTGTCTGCAGGACAATCGCGGTGGATGATAACGACAACGTCAACCCGACGGCCAGCGCGACGCTCCACGGCTGACGCATCGCCAACGCCAGCCCCATCAGGGCTAGCGTGCTGAGGACCACCTGCAGCCCCCCCAGCCCAATCAGGCGGTGGCGCATATCCCACATTGCCTTTGGTTCCAGTTCAAGCCCGATCAGGAACAGCATCATCACCACGCCAAATTCAGCAACGTGGCGCAAATTCTCGGTTTCCGAACCGACAAATCCAAAGACCGGCCCAATCAGAATACCCGCAGCAAGATATCCCAGGACTGACCCCAATCCCAACCGTGCAGCAATGGGCACCGCAATAACCGCGGCGGCGAGATATATGGAGGCCTGATAGAGGAACGATTCCATTGTGGATCCTTAGAAAAAGCCAGAACGGCTTACGTCGGCAGCGGGCCGTCACTTTTGAATTGATCCATCACGATCTGGCTGTGCACGCGACCTACTGCAGGGTGCGGCAAAAGAACGTCGTGAATCAAGGTGTTCAGGGCAGAAAGATCGGTACAATAGACCCGTAAGAGGTAATCTGCATCGCCGGTAAGCGTCCAGGCGCTTATGATCTCTGGTCGCTGGTTGATCAGGCGGGCAAAAGAGCGGCTCTGCTCGGGGCCATGTTGGCTGAGATGAACCTGAACAAAGCCCTGAACCGTCAGTCCTAATTTTGAAGGATCCAGTCGAGCGGCATAGCCTTTGATATATCCATCTGCCTCAAGCCGTTGGCGTCGGCGGCCTGTCTGGCTGGCGGACAGGTTCAGCAAGTCGCTGAGTTCGGACGCTGTAAGGTGTGCATCTTTTTGCAAAGCGGTCAGAAGGCGCGTGTCAGTGTGGTCAAGCATTATGTCGCCTTCTGTTGCGCGTAATTGGCATGGAAAAATGATACCATGCGAGAATTGCGCAGGCAATCTCCGATATGGGGATAATTTTGCGCACATTTCTACTTTTAAATGGGTTATCTTAGGCACGCGATCAGATCATACCCGTCAGGAGGCACTGAAATGGGCCCATTTCCGCATAACGCACCTAAATCACAAGTCAGTGACGATAATCCGGCCGGTACAGACGGCTTTGAGTTTGTCGAATTTGCCCATCCGAACCCGGAAGAATTGCGCGCGCTGTTTGCCAAAATGGGATACGCCAAAACCGCCCGCCACAAGACCAAGGACATCGAATTGTGGCAACAAGGCGATATCACCTACATCCTGAATTCTGATCCAGACAGTTTTGCGGCTCAATTTGTACAAGAGCATGGGCCTTGCGCGCCCTCAATGGGGTGGAGGGTTGTGGATGCGCAACAGGCCTTTGATCACGCGGTGGCTAAAGGGGGTGTGCCGTATGAGGGTACGGGCAAAGCACTGGACGTGCCAGCTATCTACGGCATAGGTGGATCATTGCTCTATTTTGTGGATCAATATTACGACACAAGCCCCTATAACGATGAATATGAGTGGCTGGAGCAATCCAAACCCAAAGGCGTCGGGTTCTTCTACCTCGATCACCTGACCCACAATGTACATAAAGGAAATATGGACAAATGGTTCCGATTCTATAGTGATCTGTTCAATTTCCGCGAAATTCGCTTCTTTGACATCGAAGGCAAGTTCTCTGGTCTGCTAAGCCGCGCCCTCACCTCACCCTGTGGCCGTATTCGGATTCCGATTAATGAGGATCGCGGCGAGACTGGCCAGATTGTGGCCTATCTGAAGAAGTATAAAGGAGAAGGTATACAGCATATCGCTGTAGGGACCGACGCACTTTATGATGCGACAGATGAAATCGCCTCACGCGGCCTGAAATTCATGCCAGGGCCGCCTGACGCCTATTACAATCTGAGCAAGACCCGAGTCGAGGGCCATGATGAACCAATTGAGCGGATGAAGAAACATGGCATCTTGATTGATGGCGAAGGTGTCGTTGACGGCGGTGAGACCAAGATATTGCTGCAGATATTCTCAAAAACCGTCATCGGTCCGATTTTTTTCGAGTTCATCCAACGCAAAGGCGACGATGGGTTTGGCGAAGGCAACTTCAAAGCTTTGTTCGAGAGTATAGAGCAAGAGCAGATCAACAGCGGAGAATTGGCAGGATAAACGCTGTTTGGCGTGACGCTGGCGGCCGCGGTTGATCTTATCCCTTGGGCATTTTCAACACCACCGAGCGACCGCCTTTGACGTAACTTAACTCGGCGTCGCCGATGGCAGAAATACGCCCTCCATCTATGCGGTCGCCCACTTTTACCTTTTGATAGCGCCCGCTGGACAATCGCACCAGCGCTCGACGGCTGGAAGGTTTGCCATAAACTCCGATCAGATTGACCCGGTTGAGGTTGATCGCATTCCTGACAGTCGCCTGTTTTGAGACTGACGCGCTGGTTGGGATTTTTGGGGCAACGCTGGCTGGCGCGACAGTAACAGCAGATGCCACCTTGGCGGCTTCAGGAGATGTCTTTTTAGTGCGCTTCACGATCCGCACCAGATCTTTCGGGCGCGCCTTAGGTTTGCGCGATGTCGCGACGGCTTGGGCAGTCGGCGTCAGATCTCGTTCTTCTTCGACCTTTGCCACCTTCGGGCGCACACGGGGACGCACTCCGGCCAGTTCATTTCGGGTCAGGCCACCAAGTCGACTGCGTTCGTTCTGTTCCACAAGATCAACCGGTCTCAGACGCGGCCGTAGTTTTGACAGGCGGGTCTGATATAGGTTTTCGGTTTCAGTTTGAGGCCGCTGTCGCGCAGGCACGGATGGAGGAATGACTGCGGGGCGGCCCGAATAGACGGTAATTCCGCTCGGCGCCAAGGCACCTGTAGTATTCGGAATGACCAACCCGGCGTCATCAAGGGCAAAAAGAGTCCCCAATGCAGCAGGCGATGACACCGGGGCTGGTCCTGTGTCCGTCAGTAACGTGGTCACAGAGGGCAGGGCAATTGCGTCATGCGTCACCGCGACCGCGTCTATTGAAGCAATGTAAAGATCGTCCAAGTCAATCAATCCCGGTGCCACTGGCACCTGCGGTGCCGTCTGCCAGATACCCGACACGGCGTAACGCGCTTCAGTGCTTTCAGTCGTCAACGCCTCTGGTGGCACGGCTTCCCGCAATGCGTCCAGAACAGCTGCATCTGTGTCCGATAGATCTGTGTCTGATGTATCGAGGGACGCAATGTCGGGTTCGTCCAGAAGTGGTGTATCCTCGGGTAATGCCACATCTGGCTGGGCTGCAATGACAGGATCGTCAGGTCCGTCTCCCAGCAATTCCGCAACACCGTTGTCCAAAAAGATTGAGGCCCAGGTGGCGACGCCGGCCAGCGCCAGCAAAAGCAAACCCGTCAGAATGAATCCAAGAAATCTCGGTTTGCCACGGGTGTGGTCAGAGGTCGACGTGTCAAATAATGTCAGGTTCTCAGCTTCGTCAGTTTCCAACGGTGGTGCGGGTGGCAGACGGTCAGGTGTACGGCGCTTCAGGAAATCAGCGAGCTTTTCAGGCGGCAGACTGGCGTGGGCGCCGGGCGCGCCGTCCATGTCCAAGGCCGGACGCTCAGCCAATGTCGGCGCAAGGTCCTTGTCTGGGCCCGTCTCGGTCTTGCCCGCTATCTTTGCCTCGCCATTGAGCAAGGATGGCGCGGGGTCAGGGGCCGCAGACGCCCCGGGCATTGGGATGTTGGGGGCCGAGACTTTGCCGCCGTCTCGTGTCACACCACTCAGCGTGGGGGCGGCGGGATCTATCCGCGCGGGTTCCTGGCGTGCGGCGCGGATGCTTGCAAATGCGGGTACAGCGGGCGGGTCCTGAAATGCTTGTTCGGTAACCGGAGCGGCCGCAATCGGATAGTGTTCGAAAGGTGGGCCCGTCTCAGGTTCAGGTGCTTCAAGTTTGGGGGTCTCATCTGTTTCGGTGCCGTCAGAAAGTTCCTGTGGTTCCGGCTTGCTCCACTCTTCTTTTGCATCAGAGGGGGCGACGACCGGCGTAGCTGTATCGACATCGACAACCGGCCCAGCGGGTATCTCAACAGCCCCCACGACGACAACTGCGATGCCATCCGGTTCCAGCACTTCACCCGGCTCAAGCAAAGTCCTTGCGTGTTCGGTCAGGCCAAAATCGGGTGCCCCAAGAAAACCGGCGTCGCCTGGAATTGCGGTAAAACATAGGGGGTGAAATTCATGCTCTACGGCAAAAGCTTCTGCCTCTGCCAGAGTCTCATAGGCCACGGCCGCGATGTGCAGCACATCGCCATCTTGTGACACGTCGAAAGCCAGATCCTTGACTTCATAAGGTGTTGCATCTTTCAACGCGCCACGCGCCGCCGCGTGCACGTCTTTGGTGTTGGCGGCGTCATGGCTCACCGACAGGTATTTTAACTGATCATTCGGGACGATGATTTTGCATCGCACACCGCCCGGCTCAATCAAACTGGCGGTCTTGCGGAGGGCTGCAAGATCGCTGCTAAGGTCCGGTGTGTCTAGCCCAAGGCCGCCGACCAAACGCCATCCGCCAGCGCCGCGGTGCAGCAGCTGAATGCCTTCAAACGACAAGGAAAGCGCGAACATTGGTTTCATTTTAGGTCTTACCATCCGCCCATAAAGCGTAGGGAGGTCCCTGCGCATTGGGTGCATTTTAGAGCAGGTCTTTGCCGAGGGGAAGAAAAAGACATAATTTCACCAATGATTGACCAAGGATACTCTTGCGGGCTGCGTCATAGAGGTCAATGTTCGGTGTAATCAAAGGAGAAAATGATGCAGCGTAGAATGTTACTGGCGGTTCTAGTGGTCCTCGGACTAGGAAATCCCACATGGGCTGAGACGGTGCCGCGGGTGATCACGGTCACGGGCGAAGGACAAGTTGACGCCGTGCCGGATATGGCGGTTATCAGCCTCGGTGTGACCCACGAGGCCAAAGAGGCAAAGGTGGCGATGACTGCCACGTCGCAGGATGTAGCGCGTGTCCTTGAACGGCTGAGCGCGATGGGGATCGAGCCGCGTGACCTGCAGACATCGCGATTTTCGTTGAACCCGGTGTGGGATAATCGCAATTCGTCCACTGGCCAACCGCCTCGGATCACTGGATTTTCTGCGTCAAACGCGGTGACAGTTCGACTCCGTGATATGGCTGCGCTTGGTTCGATCCTTGACGATGTGATTTCTGAGGGCGCAAATCACTTCAATGGGCTGCAGTTGTCTTTGCAGGAACCGAAACCACTGAAGGATGAGGCCCGAGGGTTGGCTGTGGCAGATGCAATGGAACGCGCGGCTTTGTTTGCGCAGGCCGCTGGTGTGACCCTAGGACCGGTTCAATCGATTTCCGAGAATGGCGGCGGTGGCCGTCCGGTCATGATGGAAATGTCTGCAATGCGCGACGGCGGGGCCCCGATCGCTGCGGGTGAGGTGACGGTTTCAGCCTCTGTCACCATGGTGTTTTTGATATTGGAATAGGCTGATCTGACCTGCCGGGCGGTGGCAGATTCGCGCCGCCCGGCAGTGGTTTGGCTAGCTGGAGGCTTTGCTCAGGGCCTGATCCAGATCGGCGATCAAGTCATCGGCATCTTCGATTCCGATCGAAATGCGCACCACATTTGGACCGGCTCCGGCAGCCTCTTGTTGCTCTGCTGTCAGTTGCCGGTGTGTTGTCGAAGCAGAGTGTATGACCAGCGACCTAGTATCGCCAAGATTGGCCACATGGCTGAATATCTCGAGCGCATTGACCAGTTTGATACAAGCGTCATATCCGCCCTTCATCGCGAAGGTGAACAAACCTCCAGCCCCTTTTGGGCAAATGGTTTTGACGCGTTTATTGTAAGGTGAAGACTTAAGACCGGCATAAGTAACGAAGTCCACACGCGGGTCCGCCTCAAGCCACGCCGAGACTTTTTCCGCATTCTCAACGTGACGCTGCATGCGCAAGCTCAACGTTTCGGTGCCCATCAGCGTGTAATGCGCGGCCTGTGGGTTCATGGTCATGCCCAGATCGCGCAAGCCAATTGCGATACCGTGGAAGGTAAACGCAAGCGGGCCAAAGGTTTCTTGAAATTTCAGACCGTGATAGGCGGGTTCCGGTTGGCTGAGGGACGGGAACTTATCATTCGCGGACCAGTCGAATTTTCCGGAATCCACGACGCAGCCACCTGTCACCGTTCCGTTGCCTGTCAGGTATTTTGTCGTTGAATGGACCACCAAGGTCGCGCCGAGTTCGATGGGACGGCACAGGTAGGGTGTGGCCGACGTGTTGTCCACGATCAGCGGAATGCCGGCACCATCAGCAATCTTGGCAATGGCGGGCAAGTCGGTGATGTAGCCGCCGGGGTTGGCAATTGATTCACAAAATATGGCGCGTGTGTTGTCATCAATCGCGGCTTTTACAGCGTCGGTGTCGTCGAAATCGACAAAGGTTGCGCCCCAGCCAAAACGTTTGATGGTCTGGCTGAACTGGGTAATGCTACCGCCATAAAGACGGGTTGAGACCACAACGTTCATGCCGGGTAACATCAACGGAAAAAGAGCCATCAGCTGTGCGGCGTGGCCGGAGGAACAGCAAACCCCGCCAACACCACCCTCAAGCGTTGCAATGCGTTCCTGAAGGACGGCTACGGTTGGATTGGTCAGGCGCGAGTAGATATAGCCGACCTCTTGCAGATTAAACAGCGCGGCGGCGTGATCGGCGTCCCGAAATACATAGGCTGTGGTTTGATAGATCGGCGTTTGCCGGGCGCCAGTGGCCGGGTCAGGGCGCGCGCCGGCGTGTATTTGCAGGGTGTCAAAGCCGTATTTTGGGCCGTCGGTCATATTTGGGGTCCTCCACTGGACAAACTGATTTGGCACAGGTTTAGGCCAAGGGCGCTGTACTCACAACTGCGTGCAGCCGGTTCCTGATCCGATTGCGCGCCTCGCGGCGCATTCTTTTTGATTGTCTGGCAAGTAATCGAGATCTTGGCGTCCCAGAGCATTCGGGAAACGGCGCGTGTCAGCGCATCCAGAAGCCCTGTGACTTGATTTTATTGCGGATCGCCTGTTCGCGGCGTGGCAGATTTTCCTGATCAAACAAGGCGCGGACTTTCTTGCCGCGTCCTTGATAGACTATCCGTTTGATCGGCTCATAGGCCTTAAGCACCTTCTTCAGTTTGTTGGGCGCGGTGACTGATTCCAGCACCTCAATCACATGATCGTTCTCGCGTGCGTAAAGCAGCGGGAAGACACGGTAATGACAACTGATTGATCCATCCAGCAAGCCGCTGGGTAACGTATCCCGGCCACCGCCAAGCGCGTGTATCACCAAGGGCAGGGCGACCTGATCCAGCCAAGGATCCATCTCCTGACACACCAGTTCCGGAGGAGGATCGTCCCGGATGCCCCGCGTGATGTCGAGGAATTTTTGTCCAAAAACATGGGGGCATTCATAAAAGAAGAACCCGGCATTAAAATAAAGGTATCTCTCCCAAAACTCATCCGGCTGGCTGATATCCAGCGAACTTTCAAAATCCAGACCAAACTTGTCATATAGCGATTTCCAGATATCGGTATAGCCGGGGCCGTATAATTCGATCTGAGGCCAGGTGCCGGTCCGGCGCAGGGAAGCCGTCGGGCGACTAAAGTCGAAAGGAACCGTTGTGAGGTCCCCTGTGATCAGCGTATCGGTATCAAAAAACACAAATGGCTCACCTTTTGGCAATGCCAGCAGCGCTTCGATTTTATTTCCGTAAGCATAAGATTGCCCGAAATACTTGTTTTCAAACGGCAGGATTTCCGCACCGTAAACCTCCAGCGCCTCGCGAACGTCTGCCGGTCTTATGCGCGGATCACCGGTCCACAACGCATTTGGTTGTGGTTCGGCGACAAACAAGCGACCGGCAAAATCTGGCGAGCTGTGCCGTAGCGAAGCGGCAAACAGAAGCGCTTCATACTGCAGTCGACCGGATTGGCCGATGACCACGATGTTGAAGTTTTTCCGCTCGGCGGATTTCTTTGCCATGCTCAGCCTTCAGGGTTTTTGGTATTTGGTGGCACTATAGGTCGGAATACTAAGCGCCAAAAGGCAGCATTTGTGGGATGTTGCAGAATTTGTTGTCCGCAGCGAACCGGGGGAAATGAGGTGCAGGCTGTTTTGCCGATTGTCATAACCTACGCGCGCTCGGGACAAAGGTGTCGGTGTATTGAAGAATTCGGCGACAGCCTTCAGCTAAGGAGACGCAGCGCAGCTTTTTGCCGCACGTACTGCGGCATTTTATGGGGCTTCACGATGATTTGTTGACATATCGGTCTGTTTATCCTGGGCGGACTATGGCGATGACATTAATGTGACGCGTTATTTTGCTATCTAATTTTTATACGGATTTGTCACATTACAACAAGCGTTTAACCCGAAATGTAACGACACCATGACGCAACACACGCGACTCACTGAACGCATGGGCCTTCCCAGGCCGAATCACTTAGGTTAAGGATTGGCTAATAAAAAAAAGACAAGGCAGGTGTACGGGCGATGAAGACGGGCTATCGGGGCACGTTTGTCATTTCTTGGTCGCAGACGGAAATAGATGGTCTGGATGCAGCGCCATTGCAGTCACTGACTGTAGGTGCAGCATGGGCGTGGCGCGGGGATGCGGTGCGTGTGGATGGACCATCAGAGCTTTTGCGATTGGATCGGACAGACGGAGAGGGCAGTTTGCGCAAGCGAGCGGCGTGGATTGTGCGGCGTTTGGTGGGCGCTGCCGTGGAGCAGAAAACCAATCTGGAAGACGTCGAGGTCATAGAGCCGCTATTGGATAGCTGCTTTGTCGTCACTGATGGCGCCCAGAGTTATACTGTGACGGTCATTGAAGTAGGGCGGGATGCGGCCCCGTTGCTGATGTTCCTCGATGAATTGCCGCCTCGTGATGCTGACCTGTGGGTTGTGGATCATGCGCTGGACGCAATGATCATGAAAAAGACCGGGCCTGCGTCAGTTGGAGTGATTTGTTTCACTCCCGATACGCGAATTGAAACGCCAGACGGGCCGCGCAACGTACAAGACCTGCGCGAAGGCGACCGGGTTTCGACAAAAGACAATGGCGCCCAGGAAATCTCATGGATTGGCAGCCGCCGAATGACCGGTGCAAGGCTGTTTGCGATGCCCAAAATAAGGCCGATCCGAATACAGACCGGAGCGCTGGGCCTTGAACGCCCTGACCAGGAATTTCTGGTCTCGCCAGAGCACCGGATGTTGATTACGGGCGACAAAGCCCGTGCGCTTTTCAATGAAGCTGAGGTTTTGGTCTCGGCCAAGGATCTGATCAACGGATCAACCATTAGCGTAGATATTCGAGTGCCAGAGGTAACCTACATTCACTTGCTGTTGCCGCAGCATCAGATCGTGTGGGCCAACGGCATTGAAACTGAGAGCTTTCATCCCGCCAATGCCGCCCTGTCGACCTTGGACAACATGGACCGGCTGCGGTTGTTGGCCGAATATCCGGATTTGGACTATGATCCTCACTCTTATGGTGGCTATGCACGGCGGAATCTGTCTTCTTCAGAAGCAGTCATATTAATGCACAACGCCGCATAGCACTGATGAAGCAACGCGGCCCCAGTGGGGGGCGTTTCTTACAAGAGTTGCCGATTGCATCAGGCGATTTGATGACGCGCAGAAAAGTCATGCAGCAAAGCCATTGATGCGCGGAACGGCCCGTCAAATCAGAAATTCTGCAGGTGTTGACACTGCTCAGAGGACGCGTATAAGCGCGGCTTCGTTGGTGTTGGTGGCCCATGCAAATGGATGCCTGTCGGGGTTCACACCCAAAGGACAACGCCCTTCATAGTCGCGGGAGTACCGTCGACGTCTTAGAGAAGGAGATCAGCCGTGACAAAACGCACGTCTGCCAAACATAAACTAGACCGCCGGATGGGTGAAAACATCTGGGGTCGTCCGAAATCCCCAGTAAACCGTCGCGAATATGGCCCCGGCCAACATGGTCAGCGCCGCAAGGGCAAACTGTCTGACTTTGGCACGCAACTGCGCGCCAAGCAGAAGCTGAAGGGCTATTACGGCGATCTGACCGAAAAACAATTTCGCCGCATTTACGGTGAAGCCGAACGTGTCAAAGGGGATACCGGTGAAAACCTGATTGGTCTTCTGGAGCGTCGTCTGGACGCGGTTGTATACCGTGCAAAGTTTGTGGCTACTGTATTTGCCGCCCGTCAGTTCGTGAACCACGGCCATGTCCGTGTGAACGGCAAAAAGGTCAACATCCCGTCTTATCGCGTCAAAGAAGGCGATGTGATCGAGGTTCGTGACCGTTCCAAGCAGATGACGGCTATTCTGGAAGCGCAGCAATTGGCCGAACGTGACGTGCCTGATTACATCGATGTCGACAGCAACAAGCTGACCGCCACGTTTGTGCGAACGCCGACTTTGGGTGATGTTCCTTATCCAGTGATGATGGAACCAAACCTCGTCGTGGAATTCTACGCTAAGAACTAAACTGCAGGCGAAACAACATCGCTATTGCATTGAAAAGCCGCTCTTTCTTGGGGCGGCTTTTTTGGTTTCGCACGATTTGCGGGCTCTTCAATCGAATTTCGCGTGGCCAGGCAAATAGTTCAATCCTGCCCCAACCGGCTTAGAGCCGGGAGTGATTAGATCACTCACGTGGCATGCTGTGTTGCCAGCCCAAAGTTGACATTCTGGGCCAAGAGCATTTTTACAGGCTGATGCATCAGATTAGCTGGGTTGTGGGAACTGGCCTGTAGAAATTACGGATAAGGGGGCCAAAATGAAAACGGCAGTATTGACATTGGCAGCCGTGGCTGTGGTGCTTTTATCTACCCGAGCGGCTACTGCCTCTGATGTTAAGCTCATTGTGCAGATCACGGTTGATGGCTTTCGAGGTGATCTGATCTCTCGCTACGCGGACAGCTTCGGCGCGGACGGGTTTCGCAAGCTGATGGATGGTGGCGTTTGGTATACAGATGCGCACCATCTTCACGCCAATACGGAAACCATCGTTGGCCATGCGACCTTGTCCACGGGGGCCCATCCATCAGAGCATGGCATGATCGGGAATGCGTGGCTCGACCGAAATAGCGGTGAACTTGGATATAATATCGAAGACCCTGATTACGCTTTGCTGGCAGTCCCGGGTTTTGGCGGCGAAGGCAAACAACTCGATCCCACGCAAGCTGCAGCCAAGTCCGACGGGCGATCACCTGCAAACATATTGGTGTCGACATTTGCGGATGAACTCTCCAAATCAAACAACGGCAGATCGAAGATCTTTAGCGTTTCAGGCAAAGATCGTTCAGCTGTGGCGATGGCCGGTCACATCGGCAAGGCATTTTGGATGTCAACTGCAACCGGTGCCTTTGAAACAAGCTCATATTACTTCGAAACCTATCCGGATTGGGTGACATCGTGGAATTCTGCGCGGCCCGCGGATGCAGCAATTGGTGGCACGTGGTCGTTGGTTGACCCAAAAGACTCATATCTACTCGCCGCAAACGACGACCGGTCGTATGAAACCGATTTGAAGGGGTTTGGACGCACATTCCCACATCAATATGGCAAACCCGAGGATGGGCTTTACTACACTCAGGTCCTGATTAGTCCGCTGGGAGACCAGTTGACCGCAGATTTCGCCAAGTCGACAATTGTCGAGGAAGGTCTCGGGGATGACAACTTTACTGACTATCTCAGCATTAGTTTTTCTGCCGTGGATGCAACCAATCACTTCTTTGGACCCTCCAGCTTAGAAAATGAAGAAACCGTCCGCCGCCTTGACCGAACTTTGGCGGAATTCATGTCGTTCACTGATAACGAAATCGGTTCAGACCATGTTCTCTATGTTCTTTCGGGCGATCACGGTATGCCAGAAATGCCGGAGTTCATGACCGAGCAGGGATTCATTGTTTATCGCAACTTCAACGCTGACCTTCAGGAGAAAATCAATTCTGCCGTTGACGCAGAATTTGACGTCGAGGCTGCCGTTAAGCTGTTTTTTCGCCCCTACATTTACCTCGACGACGACGCGATCATCGCGGCACAGGCCAATCGCCGAGAAGTTGAGAGGTTCATTGTCGAAATGCTGAATGCGACGCCGGGTATTGCGATGGCGATGCCGACAGTACCGTTGCCAGAGCAGCGCGGAGGTTTTTTGGAAGATCCAATTCGCCGGAATTTCCATCCGCAACGTTCAGGTGACATTTATGTAGTCCAATCACCGTATTCATTTTTGATGGACAAAGGGCCGATCGCGGCAATGCATGGCTCTCCGTGGCGTTACGATACGCATGTTCCCATCATATTCGCCGGTCCCGGCATTGAACCTGCAAAGGTTGGCCGCCGTGTGGGTACAATTGACGTGGCAGTGACATTGAGCAACATTCTTGGAATTACTGCGCCCAGTGGCGCCTCCGGAATCGTACTGGATGAGGTGACGCGCTAAGGGTATTCCCACAATCCTATGCGATTGAACGGCACATTCTCTCCGCAGAGCCAACCATTGCGGCCATGTCTCTTTGGGGATGGCATTGCCCAATTTCCATAGATAAAACGGGTCCAAAGAGGACGCCAGCGCATGACCAAGATCACGCCGCAACCCGGTATTGAGCAGATTTCGCCCTATCAGGGCGGTGCTGCGCATGTTGAGGGCATGTGTAATGCAGTCAAACTGTCCTCGAATGAAAATCCGCTTGGCCCCTCCAAGGCGGCGATTGACGCCTATCAAAGCGCGGCCAAAAATTTGCATCGATACCCCTCAACCAACCATATTGGGTTGCGCCAGGCCATCGGTGAGGTTCTGGATCTGGATCCGGAGCGGATTATTTGTGGCGCGGGATCGGACGAGATTATTGCAATGCTTTGTCAGGCCTACGCCGGTCCAGGCGACGAGGTGATCCATACTGAACATGGCTTTGCCATGTACCGGATATCTGCGCTGGCCGCCGGTGCCACCCCGGTTGAAGTGCCTGAGCACGAAAGGGTAACCGACATCGCGGCCCTTCTGGCAGCCTGCAGCGAACGCACAAAACTAGTCTTCATTGCGAACCCAAACAATCCAACGGGCACAATGATCAGTCCCGCTGAGGTGCAGCGCCTTGCCAGCGGTCTGCCACCGCAAACGTTGCTAGTGCTAGACGGTGCCTATGCCGAATATGTAGAGGGCTATGATGGGGGCTCTGGATTGGTGGATCGCTGCGAAAACGTGGTGATGACGCGCACCTTTTCCAAGCTGTTTGGTCTGGGCGGTTTGCGCATCGGATGGGGCTATGGCCCAGCCCATGTAATTGATGTTTTGAACCGGGTCCGCGGGCCATTTAACCTGTCGGGTGCGGCCCTGGCGACAGCAGAAGCGGCTATTCGCGATGTTGCTTATGGCGATAACTGCCGGGCTGAGAATGCGAAATGGCGAAGCTGGCTTGCCGAGGCGCTGGCAGAACTTGGGGTTCCCTCTGATACGTCCTGTGCCAATTTCATCCTCGCTCGCTTTGCAAGTCAGGAAGAGGCAGAGGCTTGTGATTCATACCTGCAATCTCAGGGCCTGATTGTGCGCCGGGTTGCGGGATATAATCTGCCGCAGTGTTTGCGCATTACTGTCGGCGACGAAAATGCCTGCCGCCGGGTGGCCGAAGCTGTCGGCCAGTTCAAAGGCGGTGCACGATGACTGTGCTATACGATCGGGTTGCGCTAATCGGGCTAGGCCTGATTGCCTCTTCGATGTTCTGGGGGATGAAACGGGCTGGATTGGCTGGCGAAGTCACTGGTTATGCCCAGTCCGAAGCCACCCGCGAGACTGCGCGCCGGATTGGGTTGTGCGACCGGGTGTGCGACAGCGCGCTAGAGGCTGTCGACGGCGCCGACCTCGTGGTCTTATGTGTTCCGCCGGGCGTTATGGGCGCGGTCGCTGAATTGATTGGCCCTGCTTTAAAACCGGGGGCAACCGTCAGCGATGTCGGATCAGTCAAGCGCGATATCATCTCGGCGGTTGCACCACATTTGCCCGAAGGTGTTCATTTTGTGCCTGCGCACCCGTTGGCAGGCACAGAACATTCCGGCCCCGAGTCTGGCTTTGCAGAACTGTTTGATAACCGTTGGTGCCTGATTGTGCCGATCGAAGGCTCAGACGCCGAAGCCGTCAAGCGGCTGACTGACCTGTGGATCGGATTGGGCAGCAATGTCGAGACGATGGACGCGGACCACCACGATCTGGTTCTGGCCGTGACATCCCACGCCCCGCATCTAATTGCCTACACAATGGTGGGGGTCGCCGACGATCTGCGTCGCGTAACGGACAGCGAAGTTATCAAGTTCTCTGCTGCCGGATTTCGTGACTTTACCCGGATTGCGGCCAGCGATCCGACAATGTGGCGCGATGTCTTCCTGACGAACAAGGATGCAACGCTGGAAATTCTGGGGCGCTTTACGGAAGAACTATTTGCGTTGCAGCGCGCCATACGGACCGGTGATGGCGACCATCTGCACGCCTATTTCACCCGCACGCGCGCCATACGTCGCGGGATCATTGAGGCTGGACAAGACACCGACGCTCCTGATTTTGGGCGCGGCAAGCAAAACACGTGAGGGTTCTTTTACTGATAACTCTAATGGTCTGCGCGGGGCAGTTACAGGCCGCACCCGAAAGATCTGTCAGACCGTTGGCACGTGAAACTGTGACGGATTTTGAAAAATCGAGAATTCAGATACGCCCGCAATTGCGCCCCGTCTCAGCGCAGTTGATTGCAGCGCAAGGGGTCATCTTGGCCTCGGTTCAACTGCCGGCTTCGCCGCGCCCACTGTCGCGCTCGTTGGAACTGGAGCAGAGAGTCATGGCCAAGCGTCGCAGGCTCGCAAAAGGAGCATTATGTGGCGATCCGGCACTGCAGGGCGATAATGTCGGGCATGTTCCCGGTCGCATCAAGGGATGCGGCATTGACAAGGCAGTGCGGCTGCGCTCGGTTTCCGGCATAACTCTGAGCCAGCACGCAGTGATTGATTGTCCGACGGCGCTGGCCCTGAGGACGTGGGTCGACGAAGGTCTGACTCCGGCTCTGAAATCACGCGGCAAAGTGTCCCGCATCCATGTCGCCGCACATTACGCGTGCCGTACGCGAAACAATCAAAGAGGCGCACGTATTTCAGAGCATGGCAGTGGTCGGGCCATCGATATTTCCGGGTTCACCATGCAAGACGGGTCTGAAATCACGGTCCTCAAGGGCTGGAATGCCAAGGGCACAGGCCGGGCCATGAAGAGAATTCACAAAGCTGCCTGTGGACCGTTTGG
This sequence comes from uncultured Sulfitobacter sp., assembly GCA_965363755.1. Taxonomy (GTDB): domain Bacteria; phylum Pseudomonadota; class Alphaproteobacteria; order Rhodobacterales; family Rhodobacteraceae; genus JL08. The sequence continues at coordinate 3,171 of CBDTVL010000044.1, read as the reverse complement.
GACTGTTCTTGGGCCTAGGTCTGACAGGTATCATCGTGATCATTTCCACTTTGACACGGCGCGGTATCGCAGTGGAGCCTATTGTCGTTAACGCAGGACTAGACGTGGGGCAGGGCCGATCGGAATCGGTCCGAGGGCAATCAACCCATCACGCAGCGTTAGACTAAGATCGAGTGCTTCCGGATTGCCGCTCAGCCCTGCGAGCAGAGCCAACGTCTGTTCTGATGCGCGGCGAGCGGATGGTGTGAGGGAGCCGGATTTCTCTGCGAGTTCAAGTATGTCGCGCCAATTGTCTGCTTTGATATCCAAAGTGCCCGTTGGGATGCCAAACTCATCTACGGTGACCTGACCTGTAGCAAAAAGGCGCAGTTCACCCCACAGGGCCTCGGCCAGTTTCAGCTTGATCAGGCGAGGTTGCGGACGCGCGTTTTCTAATGCAGAGCGGTCCCAAGGGCGGTCAAACGTCACCGTCATGTCAAGCACCAATGTGTCAAACTGGATCGGCCATGACGATGGTAGGCGCATGGCACGACGCGGCAGGTCACCGGGGCGAAACTGATCGGCGGACAGGTCGATCTTGTATTGCGCTGGGTTGTCAGTTTGCCGGGCCGAGATGATAAGACCAGAGGCGCCCGCCAGCGAACCAGCGTCTTCGCTGATCCCCCACGGGCCCGCCTGCAGCGACATTTCCAGAACTTCAAGTTGCGCACCCGGTTTGAGGTGTAGATTGGCAAACGCATCACGCGCAGTCAGGCTCAGACCTTGATCGAAATAAGACAGGCGCTGAGGTGTATCCGGAAACGACAGGGTCACGTTTCCTGGCCACCATGCAGGGCTCGAAACGCTCAAGCTGTTGGCCTGCCACGCAACGCCGGTAGCCGGGTCAGCCAGCGCTGGTTGCGTCAGCCGCATTTCAAGCCGAAGCGGAAACCCAAGGGTCTCTAACGTCGCATACTCCGCCTGCCAGCCGGATTTGCGCTGGGTGTCAAACCACGCCGACAGTCCGCTGCGCAGGCCAAATCCGGCGGCCAGCCAATAGAGTGACCAGAGCACAACACCGAGCACACAAAATTTTGCGATCAACTTCACGGCACACCTTTTCCCTGCCTGCGCTTTGATGTCTATAGACGCAAAAAGAGAAGGACCAGTACGATGACGTTATGGGTATTTGGCTACGGGTCTTTGCTCTGGAATCCGGGATTTGACGTGGCCGAACAGCAATTGGCCACGTTGCAAGGGTATGCCCGGTCCTTCTGCATGCGCTCGATCCATCACCGCGGCAGCGAAGCCAAACCTGGTCTTGTGTTGGCGCTGGACGAGGTGGTGGGCGCGCAGTGCGAAGGTGTGGCACTTTGTGTGCCTGCCGGGCAGGAAGAAAGTGTACTGGCTTATCTGCGCGAACGAGAGCTGATTTCATCAGCCTATCTGGAGAAGATGCTTCGGATCAGCCTTGCAAGCGGTTCTGACGTGGACGCGGTGACCTACGTCATTGATGCCGACCATGTGCAATATTGTGGTGGACTGCCACTTGAAGAGCAGGCGCAGACCATCGCCCGGGCGGTCGGCGGGCGCGGCGCAAATACGGAATATCTTTTTAATACTTGGGATCATCTGGCTGAGATGGGATTGCATGATCCTGATCTGGAATGGCTGGAACGTCGGGTGAGATTGCTCACGACATAAACCCTTGGCCCTTACCGTGGTTTTTATGTAGAGTTCCCTCAGAGCAGAGCAAGTGTCAGGACCGCACGAAATGGCGCCACCAGACCGTCAATTACGACCACAGTTTTCGCAACCGGTTCGACAGATTCTGTCGATGCTTATGGTATTGGGCCTGTCCGGCTCTGGGGTCTTTGTGGCCTTGCCGCAGGTTCTGGGAGTATTTCACGCTAACCCGGCTCTGAACGGTTTTATCATCTTTGTATTTGTCATCGGCGTGTTGGCCTGTTTTTGGCAGGTATTTCAGCTTATTGGCTCTGTGCGATGGATTGAAGGTTTTGCCAGCGACATGGTTGTCGAGAACGTCAAAGCGCCGCCTATGCTGGCGCCGCTGGCATCATTGCTGCGCACGCGTGGGGCACGGATGCAAGTTGGTGCCTCGTCCACCCGTTCGATTCTGGATTCTGTGGCGACACGGATCGATGAAGCCCGCGAGATTACTCGTTATATAGTCAACTTGTTGATTTTTCTGGGACTTCTGGGAACATTTTATGGTCTCGCAACCACTGTTCCGGCGATGGTGGACACAATTCGCAGCCTCGCGCCACAAGAAGGCGAAGCAGGCGTTGCAGTCTTTAAGCGTCTGATGACCGGACTTGAAGAACAGTTGGGCGGTATGGGAGTCGCGTTTTCATCGTCGCTGCTTGGCCTGGCAGGATCGCTTATTGTTGGACTGCTGGAACTGTTTGCCGGACACGGGCAAAACCGGTTTTATCGCGAGTTGGAAGAGTGGCTGTCTTCGATCACCAAGGTCGGTTTCTCATCGGGGGATGAGACGGGCGGTGACGCCGGAGCACTGGCCGGAGTCGTCGACACGATGACGGAACAAATGGAATCGCTTCAGCAGATGTTCACGCAGTCAGATGTCAATCGCTCCATGCTCGATGAGAAGTTTGGCAATCTGGCGGAATCTATTGAACACCTGACGGCGCAGATGGATGGCGGCAAAGGCGCGACGGCAGCTCTTGATCGGGTCGCCGAGGGGCAGGAGCGATTGATCGAGATGATGATCTCGCACGGGCCTGCTGAAGGCATCGACGCGGAAAGCCGGATGCGGTTGCGTTCGATTGATGTGCAGATGCTGCGTATTCTGGAAGAGATTTCCGCTGGTCGACAAGAAAGCATGACCGAACTGCGTACCGATATCGCCGCGCTCAGCCGTGCAATTACAACCTCACGTTCCCTTGTCCGGATGCGCAAGCCGTCCGGCTCGCAGGAGGAGTGATCCATGGCCTTGTCGCGGCGCACAGGCCAGCGGTTTCAGGGGTCGATTTGGCCCGGTTTCGTTGATGCGATGACTGGTTTGCTATTGGTTCTGATGTTTGTGCTGACCATTTTTATGGTTATGCAGTTTGTCTTGCAAGAAACCATCAGCGGGCAGGAAACCGAACTCGACACATTATCAGCGGAAGTCGAGGCGCTTGCGCAGGCTCTGGGCTTGCAGGAACGGCA
>CBDTVL010000043.1:0-20408 GCA_965363755.1 uncultured Sulfitobacter sp. | reverse complement strand
ATTTTCCGCTGTTTTACGCAACGGCCTATCTGCCGTTCATGATGTTCAATGATCTCTCAGCAAAGATAGCTCAGTCCATCAAGTTTTCATTACCGTTCCTTGCGTATCCCGGCGTCACGTATCTCGATTCCATCTTTGCGCGTGCGATCCTCTGTTCGCTGACCCATCTGATGGTGTTCAACATTGTCATTTTTGGCATCACTATGATGTATTCACTGGGCCTAATCGTCGATTTCCCGATGATTTTTCTGGGCTTGATCATGGCGGCATTGCTGGGGTTTTCGGTTGGTGTGCTGAACTGTTTCTTGTCTTCAATGTTCCCCGTCTGGCAAACGGTCTGGTCCATTCTGATGCGCCCGATGTTCATTCTGTCAGGTGTGTTTTTTACCTTGGAGAGCGTTCCGCACCAGGTGCGCCACATGCTTTGGTACAACCCGGTCATTCATGTCACCGGCGTGATGCGAATGGCATTCTATTCCACCTATGACGCCACGTATGTCTCGTATGTCTATGTTTTTGGCGTTTGCGCCGTGGTTCTGGTGATTGGGGTGCTGCTGCTTCAGCGCCATCATCGACACTTTATCAATCGGTAGATGCTCAATGAATTCTCACTTCACAACCGCCCAAGACTTGCATTCCGTGCCAAGCCCCGGACCCGCCAGCGATAGGATACCTATGCATAACACATTGATTACCAGCGTAAAAAGGCTTTTCTCTTTCTGCTTCCCCCGACCTTTTGTGCTGATGTATGCTTTTTATGCGACACGCAGCGGTTGGTTTGACCGGGCGTTTTATCGCGGTATTAATCCAAGCCTGCCTTGGCAATACCGGGCCTTCCCATTGTTGCACTATATTGCGTTTGGAGAGGCGGCCGGATTTCAGCCTAATCCGGAGTTCTCGCCGGGCGCTTACAAACGGCTGAACTGTGATTTAAGCACGCTCAGACACCCGTTTCTACATTTTGTGCGACATGGTTTCCGCGAAGCGCGCCTGACAAAAGACCTTCCGCATTCGGTGAGCCCCGCCAATGTCGTTCCCGCCGGGTTGAGTGCAATCGCCGCGTCAATCAAGGTTAAATCCAAGCATGCAATCGTCATTCATCTTTACTATCACGATCTCTGGGACGAGTTTTCTCTGCGGCTGCATGGGTTGGACATAGAGTTCGATCTATTTGTCAGCATTTGCGTGGTTGGCGATACCCACGAGCAGGTGCGGCAGGCAGTACTTTTGGATTTTCCCGCAGCGACTGTGATTATGATGCCCAATCACGGTCGGGACATTTTCCCGTTCTTGCATTTTGTCAACAGCGGCGTGCTCTCGGGCTATGAGGCGGTCTGCAAGCTGCATACTAAAAAATCGCCGCATCGGCAGGACGGCGAGGTTTGGCGCGATTGCCTGATATCGGGTCTGCTGGTTGGTCGCGAAACGGGCGCCATGCTGAGCCGATTTGCTGAACGCGGTGATGCGATGGTGTGGGTGGCAGACGGTCAACACTACGACGATAAGCGCTGGTGGTCCGTCAACATGGCTCCCGCGAAGAACATTTTGCGGCGTCTGGAGATAACCCTGTGTGAAGATCCTGATTTGTCGTTTCCAGCCGGATCAATGTATTGGATCAAACCTGAAATGATTGAGATGTTTCGAGGTTTGCGCCTGACTCAAAGCGACTTTGAGAGCGAGCAGGGCCAGGTTGATGGAACACTAGCCCATGCGTTCGAGCGCGCGGTGGGTTTCATCGCTTTGGAAAGCGGGCATCAAATATTGCAGACCTCTCAGATGATGTCTGGTCAGGTATCACCTGTCTCCACAACACCGCCGGAATTTGTGACGGCGTTTTATCTTCCGCAATTTCATCGAACGCCCGAGAATGATGCATGGTGGGGGCAGGGCTATACTGAATGGCAAGCCGCCGCGCGCGCGCAGCCAAACCTCCCGCTGCACAATCACCCCTATTTGCCGGACACGCTGGGCTTTTATGATTTGCGGCAGACGGATGTCATGGGTGAGCAGGCGGCAATGGCCAAGTCAGCAGGCATAGATGCATTTTGCGTTTATTTCTATTGGTTTGACGGCGCGCGGGTTCTGGAAACTCCGATCGATAACCTGCTTGAAAGGCCCGATATCGAGTTTCCATTCTATCTGTGTTGGGCAAACGAAAGCTGGCGCAGGAACTGGGACGGGTTGTCGGGCGAGGTTCTCATGCCGCAAACCTATGGTGACGGGTTTGAAGAGGCACTGGCGGCTGATCTCGTCCCCTATTTCAAGGACAAGCGCTATCAACACCCAGACGGCACACGACCACGGTTTGTCATATACAGACCCGAAGACATGCCGGAGCCTGAAACCAGTATCCAAAAATTGCGAACAGCGTGGCGTAATCTTGGCATAGGTGAGGTCGAAATTGGCGCAGTGCGGTTTCACCTCAAAGGTGCGGCGCCTTTACCGGAAGACGCTGTAGACTTCTGGATCGAAATGCCGCCCCACGGATTGGTTGGTAATGAAGACTTCATATACGGTGGACCCTCGGGAAACCCGTTGAACCTTGATCTGCGCGCTGGGTTCAGAGGCTTGGTTTATGACTACCGGGCCGTCGCCCGGAAAAGCTGCGAAGAATCCTATTTCAAAGACCTTTCGCCCAACACAATTGCTGGCATCATGCCTTCATGGGATAACACAGCGCGGCGTGGTCTGGATGCCCATTTTGCCTTTGGTTCAAACCCGCTTTCGTTTCGGCGCTGGATGAAGGGTTGTCTTGAACAGCGCATCAAACATTCTTACCGCAAAGAATTGTTTGTGAACGCCTGGAATGAGTGGGCCGAGAAAGCCGTCTTGGAGCCGAGCCTTCAATACAACTCGGCTTATCTCGACGTTTTTTCGAATGTGATAGAGACCGCAAAGCAGGGACAAGACTGACATGTCCAAGCTCGTTTTGCACATTGGAATGCACAAAACTGCCAGCACGTCGATTCAGGATACGTTTGCCAACAATCGGGCTTACCTGAATTCTCATGGACTTGTCTTTCCCAAGCTCGGCCAAGGGCATCACGGGCTGGTGACCGACTGGATAAAACTGCCCGATCATTTCACGTTGACTGCCCCGGCTGAAAACCACTGGCGGCACATTGCAAAGACCCAAGGGCCAACCGGCAATACTGTACTCCTTTCAACCGAGGAGTTATCGCGCGGGGGCATTGGTTCACGCGTGGACTTTACCGCCATCAGGAACTGGACGGCCGCCTTTGACGAGGTTGAAATTGTTTGCCTCGTGCGCGACCAGCTGTCCTTGCTGCAGTCAATCTATTTCCAGGTTCTTCCAGCTTGTCGCAATCTGATGTGGCCGCAATTTCTAAGCCAGTCGCTGGCCTCGAATCTCGCTACAGGAGTGTTTCTCGACTACAATGATCTGCTTGATTTCCTGTTGGAGAGTTTTGATCAGAGCGCCATTCACTTCTTGCCTTTCCGCACCGCTGTGCAGCACCCTCAGGGGCCAGCGGGTGCGGTGCTTGAGAAAATTGGCTTTTCCAAGCTCGCAACGGATTTGGAAGTTGTGAACTCCAATATCTCGGAACCAGCGTTGCCTTATTGGGTGGCGACAATGATTTCACGTCCGGACAAACCCGCGGAACGAGACATTTTGCTGGTTGAAACTGCACTGAAGGATCGTTTTGGAGAGGCGAAAAGCACGATATATTCACCCGCAGAAGTATCACTTGTGACGCACAAATTAAGCGATCCGAATTTGAGATTCAGTGCTCGGGTGGGCACTGTGTCTGCAGACGCGCTGAACCCGTCAGCTGGTAGTATTGGCAGCATATACCGAAACCAGCTGGACCACTCTTTCTGGCTAGAGCTTATCAGAGCCAGAGATGCAGGAGCACAGCCTGCACAGCGTCTTGCATGAGTGAGTGCAATTCAGGAATTCAGGTTTACGGCCTATGCGGCAAGGGGGCTGCATCTCGTTTTTGTCTTGTGCCTTAGTCATGCGTCATTGACCCGGCAACTGGCCCTCGCGATGTAATCATGATGTTTGAAAAGGTTCCATCTGCATGGGTCATACGGTGATTCAGCAGGGCTTGTGTCAATTCAAGCAGGATCGGTGCAGCATCGGCGTTTTGCGCAATATTCTCGAACTCGCCTTGCCCATCATGGTCAAATAAAAGTGGCGGCAGACCGCCGTTGAAATGCACTAGGGTGTGGCGCGCCCCGCGCAGGATGGCAAGATTGGTGACTTCCGGTCTCAGGCCCAGCGATTTTTGCCACTCCGTCGGATCAATCGGGTCGCCAAATTCGAGTTCAGAGTATGAGTAGTTGCGCCATGTAGCGGGGCCTTGTCCGGACAGAAAACTATGCAGCGACAGTCCATCCATTGAGAATGGAATTTCCCGACCGATCCAATTCAGGATTGTTGGCGCAATATCAACGGATTCGATAGGGCTTTCGACTTTCTGGCCAAATGCTTTCGGATGATCCGGATCCCTGATGATCAGCGGCGCGTGATAAGCTGCGTCGTAGCACGACATCTTTCCCCACAAATGTCGATCCCCCAGCATTTCTCCATGATCGGCGCTGACCACGATCAAGGTCTGGTCATACTGACCGTTGTCACGCAGTGCTTGCAGGATACGTCCGACATGCGCATCGACCTCGGTGGCAAGACCAAGATAAACGGCGCGCAGCGTTTGGATCGTGTTCTCATCTGCTACGAAGTCGGGAAATCCCTGAACCGTCTTTTCGGGATGGCCGCGTACCAGTGCTGATTCAAAAAACGGGTGCATTCTAACCTCATCAGCTCGGTCCAGAAGCTTGAGTCCGGGCAGCGATGCAGGGTCGTACATTGTGTTGTACGGCGCGGGCGCGACCAGTGGAGGGTGGGGGCGGATATAGGTGATATGGCTCAGCCATGGCGCCTTGTTGCGAACGGGGAGGTCTTTCAGGAACGCATTCGTGAGGAAGGCGGTATCGCTGTCTTCCGCGCGATAAAATGCGGGGTCATCAATGCGCCGTTCCTGCCCCGGTTTCGCGACGGGAACATAAAATTCTTCATATTCAGGAAGCTCATAGCCTTTGGCGATCAGATCTGCCCGCCACGGATATGATTCCTCAGACCGCATCTCAACCATCTCATGGAAACCGGTCATGGGGTGTTCATAGGTGCTGAGCGCCGGGTCACCCTCGGGATAGGCCCGCGGGTCTTGCGACGTGTCGGTGTACCCAAAAAGCAATGGCGTATAACCCGACTTGCGGACCTCCGTGGCGAGGGTGGGTATGTCATTGCGCAGCGGCGTGCCATTGCGCACGCTGCGGTGATTCATGGCATACTGCCCGGTCAGCAGCGATGCACGCGAAGGGCCGCATGGATTGGTCACAGAATAGTGTCGGGTGAATGTCACCGCGTCGTCCATCAGGCCGCGCAGGTTGGGCAGATCGACATGCGCTGCCAGATCACCAAAAACCACGTCGGCGCGGAGCTGATCGATGGTAATGAATAACACGTTACGATGCTTGGCCATGCTCAACTCCGATGCGTCTGATGCGCAGCTAAGCTGAATGTAATGACCCTTTCAACCGCTTTCGGGTTTGATCTTAACCAGCCAGCTCTTGCCACCTGTGGCAGGATACAAAATGCTCGGTGCCCGCGCTCTCTAGCGAAGGTTCTTCGATACGGCAGCGGTCTATGGCAAACGGACAGCGGGTTTGAAATTTGCATCCCGGTGGCGGGTTTGTAGGCGAGGGGATTTCGCCTTCGAGTTTTTGCGCCTTGCCCCGATCGTCCGGGTCAAGCGACGGGATCGCAGAGAGCAGCGCCTTCGTGTAGGGATGGCGCGGGCCAGAAAACAGCGTGCGGGTAGGAGCGGTTTCGACCAGTCGACCCAGATACATCACTGCTACGTGGTCACAGACGTGCGCCACCACGCTCAGGTCATGGCTGATGAATAGAAACGTTAGCCCCATATCTTGCTGTATGGCTTTGAGAAGGTTCAGAACATCGGCCTGAATCGACACATCCAGCGCCGCGACACTTTCATCCGCCACAATAAACTTCGGACCCGACACCAGGGCCCGCGCGATGGAAATACGTTGCCGCTGACCGCCCGAAAACGCATGCGGGAACCGCCGAAGATGTTCGACGTTCAATCGGCACTTTGCTGCGATTTCACGGACTCTCTCGTCGGTTTCCGCTCGGGTTTTGGTTAACCCCATGACCTCAAGAGGTTCTGCAATGATATCGCGAACAGTCATGCGGGGGCTGAGCGCCGCATAAGGATCCTGAAAAATCAACTGGGCGCGTTTTCGGTAATCCTTCAGTTCCTTCGCACCAAGGTCTTTTAGCGAATACTCGACTTCACCATCGTCAAACAGAACGTCACCTTTGCTGATGGGCGCGGCGCGCAGCATGGCGCGGCCCAGGGTTGTTTTGCCGGAACCGGATTCCCCGACAAGGCCAAAGAAGCTGCCCGGCGCAATCTCGATATCGACGTTCTCAACGGCGCGCACAAATGGCTTCGGTCCAAGCAGACCACCACCACGCAAAGGATAGTGAACAGATAGACCCTTGGCTGTCATCAATGGTTTATCGCTCATGCGGGCGCGCCTCCTTGCGGATCATGGAGGTGGCAGGCGGCCTGGTGATCACCACTGACCTGCGAGAAATCTGGTGTTTCCTGAGCGCAGCGTGGGCCAACAACCTCTTGGCAACGGGTGTTGTAGACACATCCTGGTGGGCGTTCCAACGGCGAGGGAATGTCGCCGGGGATCGGCGTAAGCGGGGCGTCGATGTCATCCAGTGTTGGGAGTGCTGCCAACAACCCGCGCGTGTAGGGATGGGCCGGTTGGCGGATTACGTCGCGCACCGTCCCTTTTTCAACCAGTTTGCCCAGATACATTACCGCAACTGTATCCGCCGTCTGGGCAATCACCCCAAGGTCATGGGTGATGAAAATGATCCCCATGCCAAACTCTGATACAAGGTCTTTCATCAGGTCGATCACTTGCGCCTGAATTGTCACATCAAGGGCTGTTGTCGGCTCATCCGCAATCAGAAGTTTGGGTTTGGTCGACAGTGCCATCGCAATCATCGCGCGCTGCCGCATCCCACCCGACAATTCAAAAGCATATTGTCCAAACCGCGTGACGGCATCCGAAATGCCCACCCGGTCCAGCATTTCGATAGAAAGCTCTTTAGCCTGTGCTTTGGAAAAACTAGTGTGGATCAACAGCTGCTCGACCATCTGATCGCCGATGGAAATAGCAGGTGCAAAGCTGGCCATTGGTTCCTGAAAGATCAAAGATATCGCGCCGCCGCGTACAACTTTCATGTCCTTGTCGGTTTTCAGGGACATGACATCAACCGGACCATCCTCAAGGTGCAAGGTGATTTTTGTATCGTCGCCGTAAATCGCATTGCGCGGGTTTAGCTTCATCAGAGACTTGGCGGTGACGGACTTACCGGACCCACTTTCCCCAACAAGTCCCATGATTTCGCCGGCTTCAAGACTGAACGACACGTTATCAACGGCGGTAATCCTTCCCTCGTCGGTATCAAATTTCAGCGTCAGGTTTTCAACATCAATCAGGCGGCTCATTTCTTATTCTCTCCATACGGATCTGCAGCATCCCGTAATCCGTCGCCGACAAACACAAAGGCCATCACGAGGACGATGAAGAAAATCACCGGAATGAAATACCATTGATAATTGAGCAGCACATCTGCACTTGTCACGTTTTGCAACATGACCCCTAGGGAATTGACCGGGTCTTTCAGGCCAAGGCCAATAAAGCTAAGCGCCGTTTCAGACAGCACCATGTAAGGAAACGAGATTACCAGATCGACAATAATGTAGCTGGTGAAACTTGGCAGCAAATGCTTGCGGATCACATGCCCAGGGGATGCGCCACATAGCTGCGCTGCAAGCACGTATTCCTGATTGCGTTCCGTCAGCAGGTGCGTTCGCACCCGTCGCGCCAGTGTCGGCCAACCGATGAAACCCAGTATTATTGAGATGAAAAAGAACCTCTCCTCGGCGCTCCATGTGTCGGGAATAAACGCGGCCAGCGCCATGAACAGTGGAATGGCCGGAATGGTTCGGACGGCATCTGTCACCATCTGAATAACAGAGTCCAGCCAGCCGCCGTAATAGCCTGATATCCCGCCAATGATCAGCGCAAGCACAAAGGCAATGAAGACACCGATTGTGCCCACTGCAAGAGAGGTATTGATCGCATGAAAAGTACGCGAAAAGATGTCTTTGCCGGTGGAATCCGTCCCGAAGAGATGGATAAACCCTTCATCTACACCAAACAAATGCGTTGAAAAGGTAATGCCTAACAGCTTGTAGGATGATCCTTGCACGAAAAATTGCATATATTGCCGTTTATCCGTGTTGACGGTCGTTACCCATCTAAAATTCGTTTTGATCGAGCGTTCGCGTTCAACCGCGTAAATAAACGGGCGCGCAGAGCAGCCGTTGTCATCACAGAAATGCGGGAGCTCAGGGGCGCCGTTGAGATAGTCTTTGTCACGACCGGAAATCGTTGGATCATAGGGCGTGAGGAACGGCGCAAATAGGCCAGACAGGATCAGGGCCACCAGAACGGCTGCGCCAACCATCGCGGCCCTCTGTTTCTTGAACCGGGCCCAGATCAGTTGCCCCTGAGACGCTGTGAAATAGGCGTCCTTGGCACTTTGATCGACTGCTGTGTCTTGAATGTTGGTGTCAGTCATATCCGTTATCCCAATATGCTGCGACGAATGCGCGGGTCGACGATGGCGAGCGCGATATCGGTGACAAAGTTAATGGTCACGATACTGCCCGTCAGGAAAAAGATGATCGCACCGGCAAGCTGCTGATCGTTTGATCGCGCCAGCGCCTCGATCAGCAACGAACCGGCCTCTGTCAATGTGAGAATCAGCGCCACAATCGGGAGTTCGTTAAAGATACGGTTCAAATCGAACCCAAGCGAGTTGATGATCGGGCTTAACGCATGTCGCGCCGGATAGCGCATAAGCAGCTTTCGACCCGAAACGCCGCGCGCGGCTGCTGCCGTGACATAAAGCTTGCTGATCTCGTCGGACATCAGGGCGCGCACAGTTTGGATGGCAAAGGCCGTGGCGGACCAACCCAGAATGAATATCGGTAACCAGACATGGCCAAGGAAATCCATGAATCTGTCAAACGACCACGGGGCATCCCGATACTCTGGCGAAAACAGGCCGGTTAAACTGTTGCCGAACATGACAGTGGAAAACAGCATGATCATCAGCGCCAGCAGAAAGTTCGGCAGGGCCAGACCCAGATAGCTGACCAGACGCAGGCCATTGTTCAGGAAAGGGTTGCGTGATGTCGCGGCGATAATGCCAACCGGAACCGCGATGAGATAGGCCAGAAATAGCGAGCCAAGGCAGATGCCAATGCTCAGCCAGACCTTTTGGCCAAGAAGCTGATTAATGTTGAGCCGCAGAATGCAGCTGTCCCCAAATTCGCCCCGAAATGCGTTCAGCATCCATGTGGTCCAGCGGACCAAATACGGGCGGTCAAGGCCTAAGCGGACCCGTTCAATCTGAAGATCTTCAGGCGTGAAAACCGACCCTTGCGAGTTCTTGAAGGCTAGGTATCTTTCGGCGCAGTCACCGGGGACCATTTCCATCAGGGAAAAAACGATAAAGGACACAAGGACGAGGGTAAAAACCGCAAGCGATGCTCGGATCATCGTGAAACGTAGAAATTGTGCCATTGGTAGATTACGCCCCCCAGCGGTATTCAGCTACCCTTATTGGGTTCGCATTTTGTTTTTTTGGTTGCGGGCCACGACAGCAGCCCGCAACGGTATCATTATCAGCAGTTCAAAGCCTTATTCGTCAAGGAACCACTGTGTGGCCCGGTACGGATAGGTCCGGTAGTAGGCATAAGACTGTGTCTTGAACTCGGCAAAGTTCTTCAGGTTGTTACTGTGGTAGATCGGTGCAACAGCCTTGACTGTGCCGACGAACAACAGATTGTCTACCACATTCTGAACCAAACGCTTGCCAACTTCGTTGGATTCATCCGTACCTACTGTCGCCGACTGGAAGACGTCAATGTCGGCCATCGAGTCATAGACCCACTGCGGTGGTTTGACACCCGAGGCCCCATCTGTATCAATATATTGCCCCCACAACATACCAGATGTGTGGTTGAAGTAGTTGTCAAACGGTGGTTGGAACAACTCAGAAATACCCAGGATGACTGCCAGTGGCTGGCCCTTTGAGTAAACCGTGACATCAAGCTGGTTGGACGACGCAGCTGACCGGTATTCATCCGTGGTGATTTCTTTAACAGTGTTGTCAATACCAACGTCCCGCCAGTTCTGACCAACAAGTTCGACCAATTTGACCGAGCCGCCCTGCGCCGTTACCTGAATGTTCAGCACCAGCTTGTCGCCATTAGGCAATTCGCGCGTGCCGTCTCCGTCGACGTCTTTCATGCCAATCTCGTCCAGCAGGGCATTTGCCATGGCCGGATCAAACTGGGTAAATGACTGCTCCATTTCTTCGGGGACAAACGACGGTGTGGGCGAGAATGCAGTATACTGCTGTGGCGTGCCAAGACCGAAAAACACCACTTCGTTAATCTCGTCGCGGTTCATCGCAACCGACATCGCCTGACGGAACCTGACATCACCAAAGACTTTGCGCTTTTCCAGATCTTCAGACGTCACGTTGAACGAGAATGTGTTCAGGGCAACTTCAGGTTTCAGATCGACGGTAAAATTGCCTTTTTCCTGATTCTCCAGAAGCAGTGGTGCATAATCAAGACTCAGCGACTGCGACTTATAGTCGACTTCCGAGTTGACCAGCTTTAGCAGACGTACTTCGCTTTCGCCAACAAACAATTCGTCCTGTTCGTTGATGTAGGGCAACTGATTGCCTGCCGTATCAACCTGGAAAAAATAGGGGTTGGCGACCAGATGGCGACCTTCTGTGCTTTCTGCGATGAGGATGTGGCTTTCAAGTGTCGGCACCGTATCGGCCGGCAAGCCTGCGACTTTGTCGGGGTGGGACAACATCGGAGTCGGTGTGTCCATCCAGTCAGAGTTACCGTAATAGGCGGCAATTGCTTCATAGCCGTTTTCAAAGCCCAACGCCTTTGCATTTGCATCCGCATCCGCAGTTACTTCCGGGTGGAACTGGCCCAGGAAATGCATTGGCTGGAACCCTTGCGCATAGTGGTTGGCAAAGTGAGACAACAAGCCGGGTTTGGGCGATGGCAAGTCAAAACGTACGGTGTTTTCGTCAACAACGACAATACTCATCGGTTCGCCGGCGACCAGAACATAGTCTTTTGGCTTTTCCCGAACATTGGCATCAACCGCGAGATTATCATACCAGAATTTGACGTCCCGTGCGCCAAAAGGTGCGCCATCAGACCATTTGTGGCCTTTGCGCAGGAAGAATGTCAGCTGGGTGAAATCGTCATTCCATTCCCACCCTTTTGCCACCATTGGAACAATGGTCTGCAAATCATCTGAATAACGTACCAGATTGACGTGGCGTGTGGACATGAAGTCCGATGTGCCGGCCTCGGTCGCGTTTGATAGCGCATCCAGGGTGCCGCCGTATTTTCCGATTTCGTCATAAGGTGCAATCACCAGCGGCTCAGAGGGCAGACGGTCTGCCACCGCAGGCATGTCAGGATTGCCCCGGATTTGGCCGTTCAGCGCGGCAATGTCTGGGTTTTCTGACATTTCCAACGTGCAACTTGCGAGTGTCTGAAATTCAGCCAGCTCATATTGCTGCGGGAATGCACCGGCAGCAACGCCCATTGGATCCGATACGGTGACAGCCGGGCAGGCCGCCATCGCAGCGCCAGCAAAGGCGCTCAGCGCCGCACTGGATAATAATATCTTCCTCATTGGTGTTCTCCTAGTTGGTTATTTGCAACGTGTCCGGTATTGGACCGTCCAGGCTTTGCGCCTTTGGTAGTTTCCGTAAATACGCGTCCCCGCATTTGTGCTTAGCAAGATGAATTAGGTTATTTGTGACATCTCCGAAACAAAGTGCTCTTTTGTGCCGCCAATCTGATCTCTGCTTGGTCGCGACAAGCAGCGCATTGGTGACAAATCCTCCTGGCTCACACCGCTTTGAACCAAATCGTCCGGCAGGGTGTTGTTTGTGATCAGCCCGGCTGAAGCGCGCGCCAGCGTCGGGGCCATCATGATTCCGTAGCCGCCTTGCCCGGCCAGCCAAAAGAAGTCCGGCACATGCGGGTCAAATCCGACAACCGGGTCTCCATCGGCCACAAAACATCTCAGGCCGGCCCAGCTGTGTGCGATCCTGTTGACGTTCAGCTTGGTGTTGCGCTGCAACCAGTCCACCAGAATAGCCACGTCCATTTCGTCCGGCCGTACATCCTGCGGTGCAACTGGGGTTTCGTCCCCGGGCGAAGCCATCAGCTTACCAGCATCGGGTTTGACGTAGGCCTCTTCACCGATGAATTCAGTCGCGGGCATTCGGCTCAGGTCCATATCCGTCGGGACATCAACGATGATGCCGGTGCGTCGTTTGGGAACCAGCCCGATACGGGCAGCGCCGGCCATCTGGCCAACCTCATCTGCCCAGGCGCCGGCGGCGTTAATAACCGTACGCGCGGTGAGTGTCTGGTTCTTGGCTGTGACGGTCCAACCCTGCTTGGTGCGACGCAGACCGTCTATGCGATGGCCGAGGTGAATATGTCCGCCGCGCTGTTTGAGGGCACGTAAATATCCCTGATGCAGGGACGCCACATCAATATCTGTCACGCCCGGTTCATATGCGCCAGCAGCCACCAGTTCGGGTTTCAAGAGCGGCGACTTGTCCATAGCCTGCTGTGCTGTCAGCTTATGAACCGGTGCCGCATCGGTCGACAGATTAAGCAACCTGTCCAGTTGCGCCTCACGCCCGGGCGATGCCACCGCAAGAAATCCGCGTTCCCCCAACATAGCGGTCTCGCAAAACCCGTCCGGAGGTGATTCGAAAAAGGCTTCGCTTGCGGCATTGATCGCGCGAACAGTCTTGCTGCCATAGTTGCGGGTGAACAGGGCGGCTGAGCGGCCGGTGCTGTGGTATCCCGCCGCGGTTTCAGCTTCGATGACAACAACCGAACCGGTTGCAGCCAGTTCATAGGCAACAGATGCGCCGGAAATACCTCCACCAACAACAAGATAATCATAGATCATCCCGTCATACTCCACATACTAATCTACCTTTGAAAATCCCCACGCTGTAACTATACCGCGTCAATTTTTGAAAAAGCAAGAAAGGATATGCGGATCAAACCTGTAGCGGGGCATAGACCTAGAGACCGCTATCTTGCCCTAGGCCTTCGCGGCGTCGGGTTTAACGGAAAGCAGACTAATGATGTGGCGATAAGATCGAACGCGCGTCGGTCAGGAGTTTCCAGCCCGGTACCACGCAGCGATTTTCTGGCGTTCTTCCGGTTCTATTCCGGTAATGTTGGCTGGCGGCATAGCATGGCTTACACCCGCATGCAGGTATATTGCATTGGCGTTTCTTGCGATGTCAGCCGGTGTCTCAAGAAATACCCCTTTTGGCGCCCAACGGATGCCATCCCAGAACGGTTCACGTGCATGACACATGGAGCAGCGGCCCATCACAATCTCATGGGCGTCTTCAAATCCATCTGCCTCTGCGAACTTCTGTTCATAAGGTGTAAACGCGCGCGCCTCGGCCTCTTCGAGGCTCTCGTGGCCGGGAACGGTTGAAAGCCAGGCCATCAGCACAAACAGCAGAACCGTCACAGCCCATGTCCAATGTGGCCCCTTGCCGGTTGAATGCATCGTATTGAAATAGTGCCGAATTGTAACTCCGGTCAGGAACACAAGGCTTGCGATCAGCCAGCTGTATTCGGTGCTGAAAGCCAGTGGGTAGTGGTTGGAGAGCATCAGGAACACCACCGGCAAGGTCAGGTAGTTATTGTGGGTGGAGCGCAGCTTGGCGATCTTGCCGTATTTTGGGTCCGGTGTACGCCCCGCTTTGAGATCGGCAACCACGATGCGCTGGTTCGGCATGATGATGAAAAACACGTTTGCTGTCATAATCGTTGCGGTAAACGCGCCCAGATGCAGCATTGCAGCGCGCCCGGTGAATATCTGATAGTAACCCCATGACATCACCACCAGAAGAGCGAACAGGAGCAACATCAAGAAGGTAGGGCGCTCTCCTAATCCCGATTTGCACAGGAAGTCATAGAAAATCCAACCAATGGTCAGCGATGCTGCCGAAATAGCGATGCCCTGCCAGACTGCCAGATCAACTTTGTTTGCGTCGATCAGATACAACTCTGCCCCGACCCAATACACGATCATCAACATCGCCGCGCCTGATAACCAGGTCGCATAACTTTCCCATTTGAACCAGATCAGGTGCTCGGGCATCTGTTCCGGTGCAACCAGATATTTCTGAATGTGATAAAATCCACCCCCATGTACCTGCCATTCTTCCCCATGGGCGCCGGCAGGCAGATGTGGTGTTTTGCGCAACCCCAGATCCAGAGCCACAAAATAGAATGAAGAACCAATCCACGCGATCGCGGTCACGACGTGTAGCCAGCGGACCGCAAAAGCAAGCCAGTCCCAGATGATTGCCATATCCTGCATCTTCGTTCTCCGATGTGTTCACGACAGTCTAGCCAGAGACGTCTTTCTTCTGTATTCCCATATATTATCAAGCTGTATCAAAAAAAAACGAACAATGTCCTATCTCGATAACATCAGAACCTTCGTTCGTGTCTATGAATTAGGCAGCATGTCCGCGGCAGGCCGGGATTTGCGCATTTCTCCTGCGGTCACGTCATCGCGGATTTCGCAGTTGGAAGAGCACCTGAGCGTTCGCCTGTTTCAACGCACTACACGCAGCCTGACGCCAACGGCGCAGGGCCAGGCGTTTTATACCGGGGCCTGTGGCGTTCTTGAAGCTGTTGATCATGCAGAGGCGCAGGTCACGGATCTGACGGACAACCCAAAAGGCCAATTGCACGTGGCCGCACCCTTGGGGGTGGGGCGTCGTCTGATTGCGCCGCATGTTCCCGAGTTTGCGGCACAATATCCTTTAGTCGATGTGCGATTGCGACTGACAGACCGAAATGTCGATCTGCCCAAAGAGGGGTTAGACGTCGCGTTTTTTCTCGGTCAGCCCGAAGACAGTAACCTGCGCATTCGCGCTATCGCAGATTGCCAGCGGGTCTTGTGCGCATCTCCGGACTATATCGCACAACGTGGCGCTCCGGCAAACGGGCAGGAATTGATCGACGGTAAATTCGAGTGCCTGAACCTGAGGTTTCCCGGGGCCGCTGAATTCCAGTGGCGACTGATGACCAAGGACGGGCCGCGCAAATTTGCAGTCAAGGGCAGGTTAGAATCCGATGATGGTGACGTCCTGACGGATTGGGCATTGGACGGGCAGGGGATTGCGCTGAAACCGGTTTTTGAGGTGGCAGAACACTTAAAGTCAGGGCGCCTCGTGCCGGTTGCAGAAGAAACGCCGCCGGTTCCAATACAGATGGCCTGCCTGTTCACTCATAAACGCCATCAGGATCCAAAAACGCGGTTGTTTATGGAGTTTATGACCGAAAAGGTTCGAGCAGCCGTGCGGGGGTCAGAAGCGTTGGTTCAGCTGCCGCGATAAGTCGAATACCCAAATGGCGAGAGTAGCAAGGGCACATGATAATGCGTCGCCTCGGACATGCCAAAGCGCAACGGGATGACGTCGAGAAACCGGGGGCTTTCAGGCGGAACACCAACACGGGTCAAATAGTCGCCAGCGTGAAACACCAATTCATAGGTGCCGGTTTCAAATGCGTCTTGCGGCAATATCTGCTCGTCCGTGCGCCCATCTGCATTTGTTTTCAGAGTTTTGAGGTGCTGGCGGTTCTCACCGTCCAGCCGGAACAACTCGATCCTGATGCCCTCAGCAGGGCAGCCGCGGGCCGTGTCCAGAATGTGCGTTGTGAGATAACCAGCCATGCCCATACTCCTCAATTGACTTGGGGATACTCTGAAGTCAGTGGCGCCAAAGGAAAAGAGCCCTGCCAAAAACAGTGTTTCGTGATTTTCTTGATAATGAATCGCATTATTTTGGCGTAGGCTAAGTGCAAGGGAAAAGCCAAATCTGTGGTTGCAGCGAAACAGAGCCGAAGGAATTGAGACCCTGATGAGCAGGATCATTCGCACCACGCCGCTCTCGTCCGGGGCATTTGCGCCGTTCGGCGATGTACTGGAATGTGCCGGAGCTCCCGATAAGTTGATCAATCAAGGCCTGTGTGGTCGCTTCCATGATCGCGCCAAACTGGATTTCAGCGACGGTCGCGTCGGAATCAGCTTATTTAACGCGCAGCTGCGTGTGTTGCCTTACATGCTCGACATGGTCGAGAGGCACCCCGCAGGCAGTCAGGCCTTTATCCCGATGAGCACCGGCCCATTTCTTGTCGTGGTGGCCCCTGACAAGGACGGAGTGCCGGGTACACCGCTGGCTTTTGTTACGGCACCGGGGCAGGGGATCAACCTGCACAGAAACATCTGGCACGGCGTTTTGGCACCATTGAAGGGAACCGGCGTTTTTTCCGTCATTGACCGCATCGGGGATGGCGAGAACCTTGAAGAGCACTGGTTCAAAGTGCCGTACACTATTGAATAGACCAACCTGAAGCCGCGACAAGATCGGCAATCAACCAATAGGGACACCAAGAAAATGGCTGACACTTCCATCGGAACACCGGAACAGCTCCGGGATCCAAATTATACACCTGCCCTCTACAAGGCGATCCCGCTGGGCATCCAGCATGTTCTGGCGATGTTTGTTTCGAACGTGACACCGGCGATCATCGTTGCCGGGGCTGCAGGGTTTGGTTTTGGGTCGAACTCACCCGATTTTCCAGAGCTTTTGTACATGATCCAGATGTCGATGCTGTTTGCAGGCATCGCAACGCTTTTACAAACCGTCACGATTGGACCAGTCGGCGCAGCATTGCCGATTGTTCAGGGCACATCGTTTGCCTTTATTCCCATCATGATCCCGCTTGTTGCTGGCAAAGGTGTTGACGGTTTGGCTGCCTTGTTTGGCGGCGTCGTCATAGGTGGTCTGTTCCATGCGTTTTTGGGAACGTTCATTGGTAAAATCCGCTTTGCCTTGCCGCCGTTGGTGACGGGCCTTGTCGTTACGATGATCGGTTTGGCATTGGTCAAAGTTGGCATCGAATATGCTGCTGGTGGCGTGCCCGCCAAGATGCAGAACCTGCCAGAGTACGGAAGCCTGCTGAACTGGTCTGCCGCATTGGTGGTGATCTTTGTCACGCTGGGGCTAAAGTTCTTCGCCCGCGGCATGTTGGCTGTGTCCGCTGTGCTCGTCGGCATTATCGTTGGCTATATCTATTCGCTTTTCATGGGCATGCTGACGTTTGATGCCATTGCAACCAGTTGGGGTCGCGCATCGGCATTTGCGCTGCCGCAACCGTTCAAATACGGCTTCGAATTCAGTGTCGCAGCGGTGATCGGCTTTTGTCTGATGGCGTTTGTGTCTGCTGTCGAAACGGTTGGCGACGTATCAGGGATTACGAAAGGCGGCGCAGGTCGCGAAGCAACGGACAAAGAAATCACCGGCGCAACTTTTGCTGATGGGTTCGGCAGTGCGCTTGCCGGGATATTCGGCGGTTTTCCCAACACATCCTTCAGCCAGAACGTCGGCCTAATTGCCATGACCGGCGTGATGAGCCGCCATGTTGTGACCATAGGCGCAATCTTCCTAATCATCTGCGGTCTGGTTCCCAAAGTCGGCGGCCTGATCCGCACCATTCCGATTGAGGTGCTGGGCGGTGGTGTGATCGTAATGTTTGGCATGGTCGTTGCTGCGGGTATTTCGATGCTGTCTGACGTGAACTGGAACCGGCGCAACATGGTGATTTTTGCGGTTGCGATGTCTGTCGGTCTGGGTCTGCAACTAGAGGTGATGAACGTCGCGCCCGGATCTGCCAATGCATTGCAGCACTTGCCAGATTTCCTGCGTATTCTGGGCGCCTCTGGCATCCTGCCCGCAGCTCTGATTGCGATTGTGTTGAACCTGATCCTGCCGGAAGACCTTGCGGCTGAAGCAACCGAAGAAGTTTCGGGCGGCATGTCGGGACACTCCAAAGGATCTCTGCCCGACAAATAAGAGCAGAACCGTACAAAAGGGTTAGCGCGCGCCGAACCGTTGAACGGCGTCGCGCGCTGCAGAAAAGGTGTCAAAAGCGGACGGATCACTGCCTTCGGGCTTGATCCGTACCCTGTCCACTCCTGACCGCGGGCTAGCACCGGACACCCCGTGTGCCAGCGTGGCGGTGCCCATTGCAGTTGATTCAGGTTGGGTTGACACAACAACGTCTCGCGCCAAGATAATCGACAATAAATTGGCGGAAATAAGCATTGGCTGACAGTCCACCGGTGATCGGAATTGGTTCGCTGAACGGCTGAAGCTGGTCCATTGCTGCAATTATTTCAGTCCTCCGAAATGTGATGCCCTCTAGAACGGCCTGTATCAAATCCCTTTTACTTGTATCTAATTCCAGCCCCATCCACGCGCCGTGAGGGCAAGCAAGACCGGAAAAGACGGGACAATAACCAACCCGCGAGCGATTGCGCTCTTGCCTTCAAAGGCGTTGAGTTTGGTGAATTTTTCAAATAGCCACAATCCTTTGGCCCAGTTGATAGCTGAAGCTGCCGTGTATCCGCGCTGATAGGCTTCGCTGACAAGGTGCTGGCTACTTAGTCACAGTTTTCAAATTCGCCACATAAACAAATACGCTCCAGTTGTTCAGCTTCACCAATTTGTTCTTGTGTCATCTGTGAAGCAGCATAATCCAGTGCCGGACCAGCAGCCGAAAAACCGCTTTGAGGCGCGATTGATCGCCACATGTAAGCAAAAGTGATGCCCTTCTCCGCAGCATACATCTGAGCAGGGCGGAATTGTGCGTTGGCAGGGTCGGTCAACGCTGCCACAGTCACGCCGCCGCCAATACTGACCACGTCGTGAATCACATCTGTTTTCGGAACTTAGTCGGCCACAGAATTCATTCATCCGAGTCAGATAAGGCCGCAACCGCCTGCTGAATAAGTGGCATGAAGTGACCATTCAGTCAACTATTCTGCGAAATAATGACCGAATGATCAGAAATGTAGAGACTTGTGGTTGACACAGTCACCCTCCGGCCAGCTAGAGTTAACAGCAGAAGTGGGGATGATACGACATGACGCCAAAGCAGCGCCGGTGCGAGATTGCCGATCTGGTCAGCCGGACGGGCCAGATCACAGTCGAGGCATTGGCGGATGCATTTGAGGTGTCGCTGGAAACAATCCGGCGTGATCTGGGCAGGCTCGCAGAGACTGGCGCGCTGCAGAAAATCCATGGCGGAGCCAAGCCGCTGCAGCTTCATGCCGAGGGCAGTTTTGATGAGCGCATGGCTGAAGACGCCAACGCCAAAGTACGGATCGCTGAAAAACTCTCGTTTATTGTTGAGCCGGGCGAGACGATTTTCATCGACACCGGATCCACCACGCTGATTTGCGCTGAAGAACTGGCCAAGATTGACCGGCTGACGGTTATCACCAACTCTGTGCGTGTTGCACAGGTGGTTGGACGCGCTGCAGGGGCTACGGTGTATCTGCTGGGCGGGTCGTTTTCCGGGGACAATGCGGAAACCGCAGGACCGATGGTCATTGAACAAATCGCCCGATTTCGCGCCGACCGCGCCATCCTCACGGTTGCAGCACTGGATACGGATGCAGGCGCGATGGACTCTGATTTCGACGAGGCGCAAGTGGCCCGCGCCATGATGGCACATGCGCATCAGACGGTTGTGCTGGCACATGGATCAAAGCTGGGCAGGCGCGCAGCATTTCAAATCTGTCGACTTGATGAAGTTGATATGCTTGTCTGTGATCAGGCACCTGACAATCGATTCAAACAGGCGTTGGAGGCAGCCCAATGCGTGCTGCACTAGTGTTGAGTAGAGATGGGAATAGCGGTCTTATGAGAAAAGCAATGCGAATCTACGTCACCGTTGTTGACCGGTTATTGGACTATGGCAGTTATGGTGCTGATTTCTATGATAGCCACCAGTCTGCTGCTGGACGCCGTAACGCGCGACGGTGTCCAGATCCGTTACGCTGGATGGCGTGGCGTGGCTCTACCATGCTTACGACGTTGACTGGGCCAAAGACCTCGAGCCAAGGTCGCGTAGGCGTTCGAAGACAGCGCGGCGGTTACGGCTAGGTCGGGTTTACCCCGATGGCTATGCCTACACTCAAATCGGGGCTCAGCGACTTGCGCCCCAGTTCACATTCTGGCCATTCAGGCCGTATGAAAGATCAACGCCATGCCTGCCAATCTGACATTTGATAATCTG
>CBDTVL010000042.1:0-20473 GCA_965363755.1 uncultured Sulfitobacter sp. | reverse complement strand
CAATCGTGCCAATGTTAACATGCGGTTTGTTGCGTTCAAACTTTGCCTTAGCCATGGTGGCCTCCTTCAGTGTTCAAGGCCGTTTGGGACAATGCCCAAACGGTAGTTATTTGATTAGGCGTATTTCGCCTGAATTTCGTCAGAGATATTTTGCGGAACCGGCTCGTAGTGATCGAACTGCATAGAGAAGTTAGCACGACCAGACGACATCGAGCGCAGCGTGTTAATATAGCCGAACATGTTGGCCAGAGGGACAAAGCAGTCAATCGCGATGGCATTGCCGCGCGTGTCCTGCCCCTGAATCTGACCGCGACGCGACGTCAGATCACCGATGATGCCACCGGTGTATTCATCCGGTGTCACAACTTCCACGCGCATGATCGGCTCGAGCATCTTGGCACCGGCTTTTTTCATGCCTTCGCGCATCCCCATACGGCCTGCGATTTCAAACGCCAGCACCGACGAGTCAACATCGTGAAATTTGCCGTCAAGCAAAGCCACTTTGAAATCGATAACCGGGAAGCCGGCCAGTGGGCCACTATCCATGACCGACTTGATGCCTTTTTCAACGCCCGGGATGTACTCCTTGGGAATTGACCCGCCAACGACACGAGTTTCGAAGGAATACCCCTCGCCCGGCTCTGTCGGCGTGATAAGCAGTTTGACTTCGGCAAACTGCCCCGAACCACCCGACTGTTTCTTGTGGGTGTAGGAATGCTCGACTTCACGGCTGATGGTCTCACGGTAAGCCACTTGTGGCGCACCGATGTTGGCCTCAACTTTGAATTCGCGTTTCAGGCGGTCCACCAGAATGTCGAGGTGAAGTTCGCCCATGCCTTTCATGATGGTCTGACCTGATTCCAGATCAGTTTCCACACGGAAGGATGGGTCTTCTGCCGCAAGACGCGCCAGACCCTGAGACATTTTCTCTTGGTCGGCTTTTGTCTTTGGCTCAACCGCGATTTCGATCACCGGATCGGGGAACGTCATCGTTTCAAGAACCACAGGATCTTTTGGATCGGTCAACGTGTCGCCTGTTGTGGTGTCTTTCAGACCGGCCAGCGCTATGATGTCGCCAGCAAAGGCTTCGTCGATCTCTTCGCGGTTGATCGAGTGCATCATCATCATCCGGCCAACACGCTCTTTTTTGCCTTTGGTCGAATTCAGAAGGTTGTCACCTTTGTTCAGTTTGCCCGAGTAAACGCGGGTAAACGTCAGCGAACCAACAAACGGATCGTTCATGATTTTAAACGCCAAACCAGAGAACGGCATGTCATCGTCCGCACGACGCGGGATGTCACGTGTTTCTGTTTCATCACCGGGTTTGAAGCCCATGTAATCAACAACGTCCAACGGATTGGGCAAATAGTCGATCACAGCATTCAGCAACGGCTGAACACCTTTGTTCTTAAACGCCGACCCACACAGAACTGGGATGAATTTGATTTCGAGCGTTCCGGCGCGAATCAGGCGGCGCAAGGTCGCCACGTCAGGCTCGATGCCTTCCAGATATGCCTCCATCGCATCGTCATCCATGTCGACGGCGATTTCGATCATATTGGCGCGCCATTCGTTAGCCAAGTCCTTCAGGCTGTCACGGATCGGGCGTTTTTCCCATGTTGCACCCAGGTCTTCGCCACCCCAGACCCATTCTTCCATGGTGACCAGATCAACGAGGCCTTCCAGTTCGGTTTCAGCACCGATTGGAATCTGAACCGGACAAGGGGTCGCACCCGTGCGGTCTTTGATCATTTTGACACAATTGAAGAAGTCAGCGCCGATCTTGTCCATTTTGTTCACGAACACGATACGCGGAACTTTATACCGGTCAGCCTGACGCCAAACGGTTTCCGTTTGCGGCTCGACACCGGCGTTGGCATCCAGAACCGCAATCGCCCCATCAAGAACCGCCAGCGAACGTTCAACTTCGATTGTGAAGTCAACGTGGCCGGGGGTGTCGATGATGTTCATCCGGTGCTTAGGAGTATCCGGTGTTGTGCCGTCTTCGGTGCGTTCCCAAAATGTCGTCGTCGCAGCGGACGTGATCGTAATGCCGCGCTCCTGCTCCTGCTCCATCCAATCCATAGTGGCTGCACCATCGTGCACCTCACCAATGTTGTGGGATTTACCGGTGTAATACAGGATCCGTTCGCTGCAGGTGGTCTTACCTGCATCGATGTGGGCCATGATGCCGAAGTTTCGGTAACGGTCGAGCGGATAATCGCGTGCCATGGGTCAGTGCCTCAGAGTAAGTTTACCAGCGGTAATGGCTGAATGCTTTGTTCGCATCGGCCATCTTGTGGGTGTCTTCGCGCTTTTTGACAGCGGAACCACGGGAATTCACAGCATCCAGTAGTTCGCCGGCAAGGCGCTCTTCCATTGTGTTCTCGTTGCGCGAACGTGACGCTTTGATCAGCCAACGAATAGCCAATGCCTGGCGGCGCTCGGGGCGCACTTCAACCGGCACCTGATAGGTGGCACCACCAACGCGGCGCGAACGCACTTCGACGGAAGGTTGAATATTTTCAAGCGCTTCGTGGAATACTTCCACTGGCGCACGTTTGATCTTGTCCTCAACCCGATCCAACGCATTATAGACGATGGTTTCAGCGATCGACTTCTTACCGTCGATCATCAGGTTGTTCATGAACTTGCTCAGGATCAGATCGCCGTATTTGGCGTCTGGCAGAATTTCGCGCTTCTCAGCGGCGTGACGACGGGACATACCAGTCTCTCCTTACTTCGGACGCTTGGCGCCGTATTTCGAACGACGTTGCTTACGATCTTTAACGCCTTGCGTATCCAGAACACCGCGCAGGATGTGGTAGCGCACACCGGGAAGGTCTTTCACCCGGCCGCCGCGGATCAGCACAACGCTGTGTTCCTGCAGGTTGTGGCTTTCACCTGGAATGTAGCTGATAACTTCAAACCCGTTGGTCAGACGCACTTTGGCGACTTTCCGCATGGCCGAGTTCGGCTTTTTCGGTGTTGTTGTATAAACCCGAGTGCAGACACCACGCTTTTGCGGGCACTCCTGCAGGTGCATTGATTTCGAGCGCTTAATTTTTGGCTGACGCGGCTTTCGGATCAGCTGTTGTATCGTTGGCATTCCGGTTCTTTCCCCGTTTCGCAACATTTATGTCGTGCGGGGCGGCCCCGCGGTTTAAAATCACTCACTTTACGCGTCCGCAAAGCGAAAAGACCGCCACGTTCCCGTACCGAGGAAACGACGCGGTGGGCTTACAGAGGATCGGACCAGCATTAGGTCGGATCGTGACCACTTAAGTTCTGAATTCGGACATGAGGACACAATCCTCGATCCGAGATAGCGGGCGTATAGGCGGAGTCGCAAGTGGTGTCAACAGCCCCACTTGTCTTGTACCCAACGGTTAGCATGGGATGCTCTGCCAAACTGTTCCACACCAAAAGACATGAGAGAAGCCTTACAATGCAGGTAATCGGAAATTGTC
Source organism: uncultured Sulfitobacter sp. (assembly GCA_965363755.1). Classification (GTDB taxonomy): domain Bacteria; phylum Pseudomonadota; class Alphaproteobacteria; order Rhodobacterales; family Rhodobacteraceae; genus JL08. Next base: position 17,003 of record CBDTVL010000042.1, on the reverse strand, counting down.
GTTTCTCCTACTCTGAAATTCGCGGATTTCAGATCGAACAAGGCTCGATTGATGCCCGCCTCAAGTGTTCGTATGCGAAAAACTGGAAGGAACAGAAGTTTCGCATCTTTGAGACAATCACCCACCACTGTTACGGATACAGACCGATCAGGACCTTACATATCTGAAAGTCGCTGGCGCAATAAAGCCAGCGGTACCCTTTTCTGGAGAATACAAGCTGCTGCGCAGCCACGCGCATGACGTGTTTTCAGCGCCGTAGCGCGGCCCGTTCCCTGTAGAGCGTAAACAGACCTGTCGCGACGACAATCCCCGCGCCTAGCAAAGTATGACCATCCGGCCAGTCACCAAACAGGAACCATCCAAGAAGCAGCGCCCAAACCAGCCCTGAATATCGAAAAGGCGCGACAAACGACACATCGCCGACCCGCATGACCAGCACGCTGAACAGATACCCGCCCAGTATAAAAAAGGAAGCGCCCGCGATCAGCCCACCCTGCTGCTGCGTAACAGGGACCCAATCACCGCCGAGCGATGCAAGCCCGGAAAACAGCGTGATACTCAGTGCCGCTGAAAGCGTCACGGTCATAGACGGCACACCGGGCGATAGACGGCGAGTGGACAGATCGCGGATCGTGACACATACAACTGCAATCAGAGCATAAAGCGCAAAGATGTTGAACCCGTCTGGGCCGGGCCTAACGATTAGAAGCATCCCCCCAAACCCAACGACAATGGCCAACATCCGCCGCCATCCAACGGCCTCGCGAAAGAACAGCGCGCTGCCCAAAGTGACTGTCAACGGCAGGACCTGAAGGATCGCGGTCACATTGGCCAGCGGCATGTTAAACAGCGCGGTAACAAAAAAGTACGCCGCCCCAATCTCTGCTGCGCTGCGCAGGGCAATAAGACCCCAATCGCGGCGCGAAATCCCCAGATGGATCGTGCCAAGATAACGCGCCAACCCAAAAACCAGTACCGTTGTCAAAACGCCGCGCAGAAACAACAGCTGAAATAACGGCAACGCGCCGTCGGTCAGCTTTAGAAATGAGTCGTTGAGCGTAAATGCCGCCATAGACGCCATCATCAACAATGCGCCGCGCAGATTGGGTGCCACTTACAGGGCCTTCAGATGCGAGATATCGAAACCGAAACTGCGCGATATCTGGTCCGCCATCTCATCCGGGGTCTGTTTGTGGGTCAATCCCGTTTGGGTCGGATTGGACTTGTTGTTGTCGTGTATGGTGCGCACGAAGCCCGGCACCGAAATATCCGAATACACGTTGTAGTGCCGCGCCAGTGCCCGGTGATTGTACCGGTAGGGGTTGCGCGGATAGTCGACCGGCGCAAGCAGCGCAGCGCCCACAGACAGCGGTGCACGTTCGACCGCATCAAACACCTCGTTGTCGCCGCCCTGAACCTTGACGTAATAGCCACGGTTATGGGCAATGATCACCGGTGTGTCGGCGGTGTTTAGCTTTTGCAGCCCCACCGCAAGTGATTTTGTACGCCTGACATAGTCCAAATCAACCGCATCGTCGTCGTCCAGCCGAAACAAAAGCCGATGCGTGGCGCCATCCGTGGGCACCGCATTGTAACCGTCTTTAATGAGCTGATAGTGCCTTTGCGTCCCCACGGGCCGACAGTGGATGTTGGGCCACGGCGCAACCAGATCCTGCAACCGGGTCAGGTACTGCTCGGGCATCGTCTTAGCCGTCAGCACTACACATTGAAAATCGGGGTCGGTCTGCTTGGTCAGAGTCGGCAGGCATAGGTTTTCGAAAAGATGAAACCGCAACTCCATTCTGTCGGGAGCAAAAATATGGGCCGCAGTTTCTTCAATAGTGTCAAAGCGTTCGAAAAAATATGTCGGTGTCAGTACGGAAAACCGCAGCAAACCGACCATGGTGATCTTGTGATCCATCCTGCCAATCGACCCTTCGGTTGTGCATTCAGACAGAAAGCACGTCTGGCATCCAAAAGAAAACCCCCGTGTCGGGCACGACACGGGGGCTTAAGCGCGTTACGCGACGATCAATGGGATCAATCGCGACTTTCAGTTGACTCCACTACTGTGTCGAACACTCCAGCACCGACGACGTCTTCCTCGGCAGGAGCCGCGAGGGCAGCAGCGGCTTCAGCTTCTTCGCGACGTGCCTCGATGACGACACTATCGCGATCGGTTGCGATTTTGCGCACGTGCTGTGTTGCACCACCTGTACCCGCCGGGATCAAACGACCTACGATGACGTTTTCCTTGAGACCTACCAACTTGTCGCGTTTGCCCTGAACCGAAGCTTCGGTCAGAACCCGTGTGGTTTCTTGGAACGACGCCGCCGATATGAACGAGCGGGTTTGCAGAGACGCTTTGGTGATACCGAGCAGGATCGGTTCGCCCGTCGCCGGACGTCCGCCTTTGGAAATCGCCTTGGCATTGGCCTCTTCAAACTCGGCCTTGTCGACATGTTCGCCTTTCAGCAACGTAGTGTCACCGCTGTCCTGAATTTCCCATTTCTGGAGCATTTGGCGCACGATCACTTCGATATGCTTGTCGTTGATCTTCACACCTTGCAGGCGATAAACATCCTGAACTTCGTCAATCATGTAATCTGCAAGCGCTTCGACACCCATAATAGACAGGATGTCGTGCGGAGCAGGGTTACCGTCCATCAGGTAGTCGCCCTTCTGGATAAAGTCACCTTCCTGAACCGGAATGTGCTTACCTTTTGGCACCATGTATTCCGATGGATCCAGGCTCTCGTCGGCCGGTTCGATCGTGATCCGACGCTTGTTTTTATAGTCGCGTCCGAATCTGACATACCCGTCGACGTCCGCGATGATCGCGTGATCCTTGGGGCGACGTGCCTCAAAGAGTTCGGCCACACGCGGCAAACCGCCGGTGATATCCTTGGTCTTGGCGCCTTCACGCGGGATACGTGCGACAATTTCACCAGCGACAATTTCCTGACCGTCTTCTATGGACATGACCGCAGCAACAGACATCGGATAGGTAACCGGATTGCCCGCATCGTTGCGCACCGGCTCTCCATCTGCGTCCACCAAAATGATCTCAGGCTTGAGTTCGTTGCCTTTGAGGGCAGCACGCCAGTCAATCACAATCTTCTGGGTCATACCGGTGGCGTCATCTGTTTCATCGCGCACGGCAATGCCGGATACGAGGTCAACAAATTTGGCCGTTCCCGATTTCTCGGCAATGATCGGCAATGTGTAGGGATCCCATTCAAACAACTTGTCGCCACGGGCGACTTTGTCACCGTGTTTGATGAACAGCTTGGAGCCATATCCCAGCTTGTGGTTGGCACGTTCATCACCATTTTCATCAAGGATCGACATTTTCATGTTCCGACCCATGACCATGGTTTCGCCTGCCGAGTTTTGCAGAGTCTGTTCGCCTTCAAACACAACTTTACCATCGTGAGATGCTTCTTGGAACGATTGCTGGCCACCTTGAGCAACACCGCCGATGTGGAATGTCCGCATCGTTAGCTGTGTTCCAGGTTCACCGATGGACTGAGCGGCAATGATACCGACCGCTTCACCAGTGTTAACCATTGTCCCGCGGGCAAGGTCACGTCCGTAGCACATGGCACAAACGCCCTCTTCTGCCTCGCAAGTCAGCGGGCTTCGGATGCGGGCGCTGGCGACACCTGCTTCGTCAATGGCATCTGCCATACGCTCGTCGATTAAGGTTCCATGAGCCACCAGCACTTCATCTGTGCCAGGGCGCAGAACATCTTCGGCCACAACCCGGCCCAGTACACGTTCTGCCAGCGAAGAGACAACTTCGCCGTCATTGACCGCCGCCGCTGCCGTAATCGAGTTCTCAGTTCCGCAATCGCGCGATCGCACGATGCAGTCCTGCGCCACGTCAACCAGACGGCGCGTCAGGTAACCGGAGTTGGCTGTTTTCAGAGCCGTATCCGACAAGCCTTTGCGCGCACCGTGTGTCGAGTTGAAGTACTCAAGAACGGTAAGACCTTCTTTAAAGTTCGAGATGATCGGCGTTTCGATGATGTCGCCGTTTGGCTTGGCCATGAGGCCACGCATACCGCCGAGTTGCTTCATCTGAGTAACCGATCCACGCGCGCCGGAGTGGGCCATCATGTAAACCGAGTTCGGTTCCATTTCGGCGCCCGCTTCATCGCGGCGACTGGCCGAGATGGCACCCATCATCGCATCGGTGACCTTGTCGTTACACTTGGACCAAGCATCGACAACTTTGTTGTACTTTTCACCCTGAGTGATCAGACCGTCCATGTACTGTTGTTCAAAGTCTTTCACCTGTCCGCGCGTTTCGTCCACCAGTGGCCATTTTGTTTCTGGGATAAGCATATCGTCTTTGCCGAACGAAATGCCGGCCCTGAACGCTTCACGGAAGCCCATCGTCATAATCTGGTCACAGAAGATGACAGACTCTTTTTGGCCGCAATACCGGTAGACCGTATCGATCACTTGCTGCACTTCTTTCTTGCGCAGCAAACGGTTGACGAGGTGGAATGGAGCCTTTGCGTTCAGCGGTAGCAACGCCCCAAGGAGCACACGACCAGGTGTCGTGTCATAGCGCACTTGCACTTCGTTACCTTCGTCATCGATCTGCGGAATGCGCGAAACGATTTTGGTATGCAGGTGAACAACACCGGCATCCAGCGCATGCTGCACCTCTTCGATTGACGCGAAAGACATGCCTTCGCCGATCATGCCCTCACGTTCCAGCGTCGTGTAATACAGGCCCAAAATCATATCCTGTGACGGTACAATGATCGGTGCACCGTTTGCAGGTGACAGAACGTTGTTCGTCGACATCATCAGAACGCGTGCTTCCAACTGGGCCTCAAGGCTCAGCGGGACGTGCACGGCCATTTGGTCGCCGTCAAAGTCAGCGTTGAAGGCCGAACAGACCAGTGGGTGAAGCTGGATCGCTTTCCCTTCGATCAGAACCGGTTCAAACGCCTGAATGCCCAAACGGTGCAAGGTAGGTGCACGGTTCAGCATGACCGGGTGTTCGCGGATCACTTCATCCAGAATATCCCAGACTTCGGGGCGTTCTTTTTCCACCAGTTTCTTGGCTTGCTTCACGGTGGAAGACAGGCCTTTGGCCTCAAGCCGCGAATAGATGAACGGCTTGAACAGTTCCAACGCCATTTTCTTTGGCAAACCACATTGATGCAGTTTGAGCTCCGGACCGGTCACGATGACCGAGCGACCAGAAAAGTCGACGCGTTTGCCCAACAGGTTCTGGCGGAAACGGCCTTGCTTACCTTTCAGCATGTCAGACAGCGATTTCAGTGGGCGCTTGTTGGCACCGGTGATGACGCGACCACGACGACCGTTGTCAAACAGCGCATCAACAGATTCCTGCAGCATCCGCTTTTCGTTACGGACGATGATGTCAGGCGCGCGCAGTTCGATCAGACGTTTCAAACGGTTGTTCCGGTTGATCACACGGCGATACAGATCGTTCAGATCGGACGTTGCAAACCGACCGCCATCCAGCGGCACCAGCGGGCGCAGTTCTGGCGGAATCACCGGGATCACGGTCAGGACCATCCATTCCGGGCGGTTGCCGGATTCCAGAAAGCTCTCGACAACTTTCAGACGCTTGATGATTTTCTTGGGTTTCAGTTCACCCGTTGCCACGGCCAGATCGGCGCGCAGCGTGTCAGCTTCGGCTTCCAGATCGATCTGTGCCAGCATTTCACGGATTGCTTCGGCACCAATATTGGCGGTGAACGCGTCCATACCGTAGGCATCCTGGGCGTCCATGTACTCTTCTTCAGTCATCATCTGACCGTAGGTGAGGTCTGTCAGGCCCGGTTCGATCACAACGTAGTTTTCGAAATAGAGAACACGTTCGAGATCACGCAACGTCATGTCCAGCATCAGGCCGATGCGGGACGGAAGCGATTTCAGGAACCAGATGTGCGCAACAGGTGCCGCCAGTTCGATGTGACCCATCCGCTCACGGCGAACTTTTTGCAGCGTGACTTCAACACCGCATTTTTCGCAGACAACGCCGCGATATTTCATGCGCTTATATTTACCGCACAGGCATTCATAATCTTTGATCGGGCCAAAGATACGCGCGCAGAACAAGCCATCACGCTCGGGCTTGAAGGTCCGGTAGTTGATGGTTTCCGGTTTCTTGATCTCGCCGAACGACCAGCTCAGAATACGCTCCGGGCTCGCCAGAGATACTTTGATTTCGTCAAACACCTTAGGTGGCGTCAGCGGGTTAAACGGGTTGTTTGTAAGTTCCTGGTTCATTTTCAAATCCTTGAAAGGGGAGCAAAAGGGGAGAAGGTACGGGAGTTATCCGTCACTCCTCTTCCTCTGCGTCCAGGAGTTCCATATTCAGACCAAGGCCACGGACTTCTTTGACGAGCACGTTAAAGCTCTCCGGAATACCGGCTTCAAAGTTGTCTTCACCTTTTACGATGCTTTCGTAGACTTTCGTCCGCCCAGCTACGTCATCTGATTTCACAGTCAGCATTTCCTGCAGGGTATAGGCCGCGCCGTACGCCTCAAGCGCCCAGACTTCCATTTCACCAAAGCGCTGACCACCAAACTGCGCTTTACCGCCCAATGGCTGCTGGGTGACCAGCGAGTATGGACCGGTTGAACGCGCGTGGATTTTGTCATCCACAAGGTGGTGCAGTTTCAGCAGGTATTTGACACCGACGGTCACAGGGCGGGCAAACTGCTCGCCCGTGCGGCCATCAAACAGAACCGATTGGCCAGATGTGTCAAAGCCCGACCGCACAAGCGCGTCGTTTACATCTGCTTCTTTTGCGCCGTCAAAAACCGGCGTCGCAATCGGAACACCGTGTGTGACGTTGCCAGCAGCCTCGACCAGCGTGTCTTCGTCCATACCGGCAATGCCTTCGTCGTAGACATCGTCGCCATAGGCGAGTTTCATCGCTTCCTGAACTGGAGTCAGATCGCCGGAACGCTTATATTCTTGCAGCGCCTCATCAATGTTCACACCCAGACCGCGTGCGGCCCAACCCATATGGGTTTCAAGAATCTGACCAACGTTCATACGCGACGGCACACCCAGCGGGTTCAGACAGAAGTCGACCGGCGTACCATCTGCAAGAAACGGCATGTCTTCCATCGGAACAACTTTGGAAATTACCCCTTTGTTGCCGTGCCGACCAGCCATTTTGTCGCCCGGTTGCAGCTTGCGCTTCACCGCGACGAACACTTTGACCATCTTCATCACACCGGGTGGCAGATCATCGCCGCGACGCACTTTCTCGACCTTGTCCTCAAAGCGAGCATCTAGGGCGCGTTTTTGCACCTCGTATTGCTCGTTCAGGGCTTCAACGATCTGTGCATCTTTCTCGTCTTTCAGCGCCAGCATCCACCACTGATCGCGGGTCAGTGTTTCCAACAGCTCGTCGTTGATTTCAGAGCCAGATCTTACACCTTTAGGGCCTTTGACGGCCTCTTTGCCGATGATCATCGTTTTCAGGCGCGCATAGATGTTACGATCCAGGATAGTCAGCTCATCGTCCCGGTCGCGGGCCAGCCGTTCGACTTCTTCACGTTCGATCTGCAGAGCACGTTCGTCTTTTTCCACGCCGTGGCGGTTAAAGACGCGCACTTCTACAACCGTGCCAAAGTCTCCCGGCTTCACCCGCAGCGACGTATCGCGCACGTCTGACGCCTTTTCGCCAAAGATGGCGCGCAGAAGTTTTTCCTCCGGCGTCATCGGGCTTTCGCCTTTTGGTGTGATTTTGCCAACCAGAATATCGCCCGGTTCTACATCCGCGCCAATGTAAACGATGCCCGCCTCGTCGAGGTTGCGCAGCGCTTCTTCACCAACGTTTGGGATGTCACGCGTGATTTCTTCCGGCCCAAGCTTGGTGTCACGTGCGGCGACTTCAAACTCTTCGATGTGAATCGAAGTAAAAACGTCATCACGTGCGATCCGCTCGGAAATCAGGATCGAATCTTCGTAGTTATACCCATTCCAAGGCATGAACGCGACGACCACGTTTTTGCCAAGCGCCAATTCACCAATATCGGTGGATGGACCATCAGCAATAACTTCGCCTTTTTGCACCGTGTCACCAACCTTCACCAGCGGACGCTGGTTGATACAGGTGTTCTGGTTAGAACGCTGGAACTTGCGCATGCGGTAAATATCCACACCTGCGTCGCCCAGTTCCAGATCTTCGGTGGCACGCACAACGATCCTAGTTGCATCTACCTGGTCGATGATACCACCGCGTTTGGCCATATAAGCCGCGCCAGAGTCGCGGGCCACAACTTCTTCGATACCAGTCCCGACCAGAGGTGCCTCAGCTTGCAGCAGAGGAACCGCCTGACGTTGCATGTTCGACCCCATCAGGGCGCGGTTCGCATCGTCATTTTCAAGGAACGGGATCAACGAAGCAGCGACCGAGACCAGCTGTTTAGGTGAAACGTCAATCAAGTCCACGTTTTCAGACGGTGCAAGCGTGTAGTCGCCCGACTGACGTGTCGAAACGAGATCGTTTTTAAACTTGCCGTTTTCATCCAGTTGCGCGTTGGCCTGTGCCACAGTGTGGCGCATTTCTTCGGTTGCGGACATGTAATGCACTTCGTCGGTCACCTGACGGTCTTTGACAACGCGATAAGGTGTTTCGATAAAGCCGTACTTGTTCACGCGAGCAAATGTTGCAAGCGAGTTGATCAAACCAATATTGGGACCTTCCGGCGTCTCAATTGGACACATCCGGCCATAGTGGGTTGGGTGCACGTCGCGCACTTCAAACCCGGCACGTTCGCGGGTTAGGCCACCTGGTCCAAGCGCTGACAGACGGCGCTTGTGCGTCACTTCGGACAGCGGGTTGGTTTGGTCCATGAACTGCGACAGCTGCGAAGAGCCGAAGAATTCACGCACCGCAGCCGCTGCTGGCTTGGCGTTGATCAGATCCTGTGGCATCACTGTGTCGATCTCGACGGACGACATCCGTTCTTTGATCGCGCGCTCCATCCGCAGAAGGCCAACGCGGTACTGGTTTTCCATCAGTTCGCCAACAGACCGCACACGACGATTACCAAGGTGGTCGATATCGTCGATATCACCTTTGCCATCGCGCAGTTCGACCAGCGCCTTCACGCAAGACACGATGTCTTCTTTGCGCAAAGTGCGCTGCGTGTCTTCTGCATCCAGATCAAGACGCATGTTCATTTTCACGCGGCCCACGGCACTAAGGTCGTAGCGTTCAGAATCAAAGAACAGTGTGTCAAACAGGTTCGAGGCAGCCTCAACGGTGGGAGGTTCACCCGGACGCATAACCCGGTAGATATCCATCAAGGCAGTTTCGCGGTTCAGGTTCTTATCTGCCGCCATGGTGTTGCGCATGTAGGGGCCGACATTGATGTTATCGATATCCAGCACCGGAATATCGGTAATACCCGCATCGATCAGTTCTTTGGCTGTACCACCAATCAGTTCTCCGCCTTTGTCGTATTCCAGCGTCAATTCATCGCCAGCTTCGACAAAGATTGCGCCGGTCTCTTCGTTGATGATGTCCTTGGCGACAAATTTGCCAACGATGTGCTCAAACGGCACCAGCAGATTCTTGACTTTGCCCTCATCAATCAGCTGCTTGACGGCACGCGGGGTGACTTTTTTGCCAGTTTCCGCGATCACTTCGCCGGTTTTGGCGTCGACCAAATCATATGTCGGACGGGTGCCACGTACACGTTCCGGGAAGAATGGTGCGACCCAGCCTTTGCCTTTTTTCAGCTTGTAATGGATCGTATTGTAATACGCATCCATGATCGCTTCTTGGTCCATGCCCAATGAATAGAGCAGGGTAGTGACCGGCAATTTCCGACGACGGTCGATACGCGCAAAGACAATGTCTTTCGCATCAAACTCAAAGTCCAGCCAGCTGCCACGATATGGGATAATACGGCAGGCAAACAGGAGTTTACCAGACGAGTGGGTTTTGCCTTTGTCGTGGTCAAAAAACACGCCGGGAGAGCGATGCATCTGGGACACGATCACACGTTCAGTGCCGTTCACGACAAAGGTGCCGTTCGGAGTCATCAAAGGCATGTCGCCCATGAACACATCTTGCTCTTTGATATCCTTGACGGACTTGGCACCGGTATCTTCGTCGATATCAAATACGATCAGCCGTAGAGTGACTTTCAGCGGAGCGGCATAGGTCATGTCGCGCTGCTGGCACTCTTCTACGTCATACTTCGGCTTCTCCAAGTTGTATTTCACGAACTCGAGAATCGAAGTTTCGTTGAAATCCTTGATCGGGAATACCGACTGGAACACGCCCATGATGCCTTCGCCCTCGGTCGGGGTATCCGCATCACCAGATTTCAGGAACAGATCATACGAGGATTTCTGGACCTCGATCAGGTTTGGCATTTCCAGAACTTCACGGATTTTGCCGTAGTATTTACGTAGACGCTTCTGGCCAAGGAAGGATTGAGCCATATCAGGTGTCACCTTTTTTGCTTCTCACCGGACAAGAACACCGTCGGGCCACGGCATCTCGCCCATACGAGACAGTGCGTTTCGATCTATTCACGGTCTCCGTCCCACCGAAGACCTCCCGATCATTGAACCGCACCTTAGAAAATGCTTTTTTGACAAAAGCCCTTACTAAGACAGGTTCGGCTGGTCACGCTTTCAACGTGCCCAGCCTAATATCAGCTCCGGGTTGCCCCGGCGCAGATTACTTAACTTCGACTTCAGCGCCTGCTGCTTCCAGCTTGCCTTTGATGTCTTCTGCTTCTTCTTTCGAGACCTGCTCTTTGACAGCTTTGCCGCCGGCATCAACCAGATCTTTTGCTTCTTTCAGACCCAGACCAGTGATGGTGCGAACCTCTTTGATGACGTTGATTTTCGAGGCGCCCGGAGACACCAGAATCACGTCAAATTCAGTTTGCTCTTCTGCATCTGCGCCACCGGCTGCATCCGCAGGACCAGCCATCATCACTGCGCCGCCAGCGGCGGGCTCGATGCCGTACTCGTCTTTCAGAATTGTTTTCAGTTCTTGTGCTTCAAGCAGCGTCAGACCAACGATCTCTTCTGCCAGTTTTTTCAGATCAGCCATGTTAAGCTCTTTCCGTTTCCATATGTTGTGTTCCAACGACGTGATTTCAACCACCCGTCGGTCTTACAGTGCTCAGGCGGCCGCCTTGTCCTCGATTGTGGACAAGATGGACGCGATATTGCTTGCAGGTGCGCCAATGGCCCCGGCAATGTTGGATGCAGGTGCACCGATCATACCAGCGATGGTCGCGATAAGTTCATCGCGCGATGGCATTTTCGATACGGCTGCAACACCAGCCCGGTCCAGAGCGTTCGTTCCCATTGCACCGCCAAGAATCTCAAACTTCTTGTTATCTTTGGCGTAGTCCTCGGCCACCTTGGCTGCTGCCACGGGGTCTTCGGAAAAGGTCAGAACGGTCATACCCGAAAGGAGTCCACCGATGCTTTCGCATGGCTTACCCTCAAGGGCGATTTTGGCGAGCCTGTTTTTGGCAACACGCACAGATCCACCCGCTTCGCTCGCACGCGCGCGCAGATCCTGCATCTCAGCAACTGTCAGACCGGCGTAGTGGCTTACCACAACGACGCCAGAGCTTTCAAAGATCTGGCCGAGTTCTTCGACCAGTTTTTCTTTTTGTGCTCTATCCACAGTTTCACTCCAATTATGGGGGTTGCCCCCCGGCTCAGTTCAGGGCGCAGCAAGCTGCACCCGTTTCGGGTCCAATTCAGGGTCCCGAGGCCAAAATCACCCGAAGGCAAAAAATCTCTCGTTTCCCATCTCAGGAAGGAATTATTCAAGCTGTTGCTCGAACCCTCCGTCTCGGACAGAAACAAGGCCGATGCTCTGGCCTTGCCTATTTGGCCCCGACGTTGCCGGGACCAAATCTCACAATATCTTAGTCGCCAAGGGCGTTTGAGATATCAACAGTCACACCCGGACCCATAGACGAGCTCAGTGCAATTTTCTTCATATAGGTGCCTTTGGTGCCTGACGGCCTGGCCTTGGACACGGCGCCAACAAAGGCGCGGACGTTTTCGACCAGCTTGGCCTCGTCAAAAGACGCTTTGCCAACCCCAGCATGTACAACACCGGCCTTTTCGGCCTTGAATTGCACTTCGCCGCCTTTGGCAGCTTTGACCGCATCCGCGACGTCCATGGTCACTGTGCCAACTTTTGGGTTTGGCATCAGGTTACGTGGACCCAGGACTTTCCCCAGTCGCCCGACGACCGGCATCATGTCCGGCGTTGCAATGCAGCGGTCAAAATCGATCTTGCCGCCCTGCACGATTTCCATCAGGTCCTCTGCGCCAACGATGTCGGCACCAGCGGCCTGAGCTTCTTCTGCCTTAGGACCCCGGGCAAATACAGCAACACGCACTGTTTTACCTGTGCCATTTGGCAAGCCAATGACGCCGCGAACCATCTGGTCGGCGTGACGTGGGTCAACACCCAGACACATTACGATCTCGACAGTCTCGTCGAATTTTGCCTTAGCATTGCCTTTTACCAAAGCAACCGCGTCTTCAACAGAAAGGTTCTCTTTGCCGGCGAATGCTTCGCGGGCCGCGGTTGCGCGTTTTCCGTATTTTGCCATCTTATTTAACCTCGATGCCCATAGAATTTGCCGATCCCATGATGATTTTCATGGCACCTTCAATATCGTTTGCGTTGAGGTCTTTCATTTTAGCCTCGGCGATTTCGCGGACTTGTTTGACAGTCACACTGCCCACTGTTTCACGCGACGGAGTCTTCGCACCGGATTTCACGCCAGCGGCTTTTTTCAGGTAATGCGACGCCGGCGGCGTCTTGATGTCCATGGTAAAGGACTTGTCCTGATAATAGGTGATCACAGTCGGGCATGGCGCACCAGGCTCCATGTCTGCTGTCCGGGCATTAAATGCCTTACAGAATTCCATGATATTAATGCCGCGCTGACCCAGTGCTGGACCAACGGGGGGCGATGGGTTTGCTTGTCCAGCCGGGACTTGCAGCTTCATCTTACCTACGAGCTTCTTGGCCATGTGGCCTCTCCTTTTTCAACACCGCCCTGACGCGTCGGGGCAGTTTTTAGTTGCGTGGTGCGGTCCGGACATCGCGATGCCCTCGCCTCCCACAATGCTCAGCTCAGGTCTGCTTGTTGACCTGAGTGAATTCCAGTTCGACCGGCGTTTCGCGACCAAAAATGGACACGGAAACTTTAAGCCGTTGATTGTCTTCATCAACTTGTTCGACTGTCCCATCGAAATCCTCAAATGGGCCATCGTTGACTTTGACCTTCTCGCCAATCTCGTAATGGATCAGCGTTCTTGGTGCATCTTCACCTTCCTGAACCCGGTTCAGGATGGCATTTACTTCGGCATCGCGCATCGGCATCGGACGCCCCTGAGGGCCCAGAAAACCTGTCACGCGATTGATCGAGTTGATAAGGTGATAGCCATGATCCGACATTTCCATGCGCACCAGAACGTAACCCGGCATAAAGCGGCGCTCGGTCGTGACTTTCTTGCCCCGGCGCACTTCGATGACCTCTTCTGTCGGCACCATAACTTCCTCGATATCATCCTCGAGGTGCTGTTCAATGACCGAGGTGCGGATCTGTTCAGCGATCTTTTTCTCGAAGTTCGAGAGAACGCTTACCGAGTACCACCGTTTCGCCATCTGCCAACTCGCCTTTATTTCTATTCGGATCCGGCACCTGCCATCACCATTTCATAAATTGTTTCAAACGGTTATCCGTCCGCTTGGTCCACTCGCCCCACAATAAAAATCGGCGCGCAGCACGAATCGCGGCACGCCATTGTCAGGAAGTAGGCCGTCACCTACCGCCGTGCCGCAAAATTATCAAGAGGGAACGGGTATTTTTTGTGCGTTCAAAGCGCTGCTTAGCCGAAGTATCCAAGAACCAGTTTCAACGCTTCCCGGATGCCTATATCAACCAATGAAAAGAACACAGCCGTCAACGCCGCCATGATGAACACCATGATCGTGGTCAGCAACACTTCCCGACGGGTGGGCCACACAACTTTTGAAACCTCGGCACGGACCTGCTGAAGAAACTGAAACGGATTGGTGATGGCCATGTTGGATGTGCTTTCTGCTTGCGTTAAAGCGCCATGTAACGAACCCGCGCGGCAAATTCAAGGCGCGGTTTGTTCACGTTACGGGTGATGCTGAAACCTGATTGCCGTAAATGCAACGGCCAGTTCGCCGGGTTCGGACCGAAATCGGTCGGTCATCTACTTTTGGTGTCGTCCAGCTCGGTCTTTACACCTAGCGCGCTTGCTCGGTGAGGCGGTCAAAAGGGTCGGGCTGATCATCAGACACGGCCTGTGTTTCGGAGCCGTCAATGTCTGGCAGGTAAATTCCCTCCGTCCAACGTTCGGGTAGTTTGTCCAGCAACACGCCTATCCGCTTGAATAAAGTGCTGGCGCTGCGGCGTAATTTCTCGGCTGTCTCCGGCCACCTGCCCGCAATCCATTGGTAAGATTTTACTGCCTTTTCAGCGCAGGCATCGGGTCCAAGAGTGAAATACACAATGACCAAAAGGACCAGCGTCAGCAAGATCACCCAGAAAACCAGCCACGGCCGCAGCAGGATCAGCAAAACTAGCGCACCAAACAGGATCTGTTTACGGGTTGGCGGGTGCGCTCTGGCAAAAGCCCAAAAGCGGCGCATCAGCGGTTGAAAAATTGGTTTCGCGGCCACGCGATGTTTTTTTTCGGTCGTGACCTTGGCAGTTCGGTTTTTTCTCTCACCTTTCGGCGGATGTAGTTCCGCCTCCTGTTCTTTCAGAAGCATCCGGATGGCGTTATCAGTTTGGGTGTCACTCATCGGCCAGATCCCCATTCAGCACACTAGTATCGGCCGCCGCACGCGACCGTCCCTTTTGTCGGCAGGTAAGTTCACACAATCAATAAGGAAAATGCGTGGCATTGCTGTGACGCGATTGAGGCAGCGCCGATGGCGCACGTTACCAGATCGTTATTCAAGGCTGGCGCAAAGCGCTTTGACCTTCCACAATTTGCACGAAAAAAGAACAAAGGCCTCCGACCGAGCGCCCAGCGGCTCTATCCTGTTTGGTTGGAAAATACGGAAAACGCATAGTTTGGTCGTGGCAGGGGCTGAGAGACTCGAACTCACGACCCTCGGTTTTGGAGACCGATGCTCTACCAACTGAGCTAAACCCCTCCGACCAAGCAAGCTGGTACGGGATGGTGGGTACAAGATCAAGAGGGCCCGAACGTGTTTTGCTTGCTAAAAGCCGTTTTTGAGATGTCTGAGGGTTTTGCTGCAACCTGCCCGACGAGAAGGACGGTTAGACCCGAAAAACAATAACGGATTCTACAACGATACGAAGGGTTGAGCACAAATCGGCAATAAGTATGGGCAAGCATAAATCGTTTTCTTCTCGGTATTGTTTGATTATGACTGGCTCGGAATATGAGGGCCTGAGTATTTTGGACCCGCGCAATATGGGACGATCAGGTGAGCCTGCGAAAAAGAATTGCTGACAGCGAAGGCTATGCGCGCGCCGTAACCGCGGTGGCTGCAGCCTATTTGCGCTTTGCCCACCGCACGTCCAAGTGGCAACGGCAAGGATTTGAAGCTATGGACAAGGCCGTCAAAAGCGGCGATCCAGTCATCATGGTCCTTTGGCATCAGCGGCTAATGATGAGCCCATATATGTTCGACGTGTCGCTGGGTAAGTTCTGCTCTCTTACATCGTCTGCCCGCGCTGGGTCGATGGTCGGCAAACTCCTGCGCCGGTTTGGCTTTGAGAATGTGTCGATGTCCAGCCACAAGCGCCATATTGCGTTGTCTCGTGAAGTTCTTGGGCGCATCAGGGATGGCTATTCTATTGGCATTGCGACAGATGGGCCACGTGGCCCTGCGCGCCAATCTTCAAACGTGCCCCTGGTGTGGGGCCGCGTATCCGGAAAACGTATATTTGTTGTGAGTTATTCTTCGCGTCGGGCTTTTGAACTGCCAACCTGGGACCGGACGATGGTTCCGCCGCCATTTACACGCGGTATTTTCATGTGTCAGGAATGGCCCCGGACAGTGCCTAAAAAAGGTACCGATGCAGAATACGAAGCGTTGCGATTAGACTTGCAGGCTGCACTTGATGAGATCACGGATGCCAGCGATCGAGCAAGTGGGCGCATCGCGGTCCGTTAGATGCCGCACCTTGTCTGGTGGCTGATCAAAGAGAGGCCAGGTTTTCAAGAATAGGACAATCAGGTCGCGCATCTCCGCTGCAGGCATGGATGAGATGGCCAAGCGTTTCTCGCATACTGACGAGATCGGCAACCTTGGTATCGATCACTTTCAGATGTTCCTGAGCGATCTGTTTAACGTCAGCGCTCGCGCGGTCCTGATCTTCCCAAAGCGCCATAAGATCGCGGCAATCTTCGATCGTAAAACCCAGCGCACGCGCGCGGCCAAGAAACGTCAATTTATGCACGTCACTGTCGCTAAAAACACGGTATCCGTTGCCGTCACGCGGAGGTTTTATAAGGTCAATCTCTTCATAGTAGCGGATCGTCTTCGCAAGCAGACCAGATTTGCTGGACGCGTCTTTGATGTTCATCTCAACCTCCATTTGTCACTTTGTATTTGGCATGGGAATGATCACTCGGCAGGTTGGATCGCGGGCCTTGTCTGTACCACACCACCCCTCGTTTTCTGTTTGAGGATTGGCTTTATCCGGCACAATCGCAGAGCGTTCGACAGAACAAAATACTGGACAGTGCCATGGCCCCAGCCGCCAGCATCGGCGACAGCAGCACTCCGTTTATCGGGAACAGGACCCCCGCCGCCACCGGGATCAATAGAGAATTTTAGCCAAACGCTCAAAATAGGTTCTGGCGTATGTTGCCCATCGTGCGCCGGCTGACGTCAAAAGCGTTCACCACACCTCCCAGATCGCCTGACATCAATACAATATCGGCACTCTCAATCGCGACGTCA